>CAIQJJ010000153.1 GCA_903872065.1 uncultured Anaerolineales bacterium
AGTCATGCCTGTCTGCCAATTCCAGCACTACCCCGCGCAGCGAACGCTTTGCTTAAAACACAAGAAATGCGTCTCTCCGCGGGGGCGAATTATACGCGAGAGACGAAAGAACGTCAATAACTGGCTCAAGGCAGAGTGTAGTGCAGCAAGCGATGATTGCCGGTGTCGGTCACCCATACGCCGCCCTGGCTATCCGCGGCGATGCCGGTTGGCAGATTCAACCCATCGGCCCCGCTGCCCATGACGCCCCAGTAACGAACCAGTTTGCCATCTATACTAAATTGCTGGATGCGCGCGGCTTCAGGATCGGTGATAAAGACACTGCCGCTGCTGTCGGCGCTGATGTAGGGGTAGTTGGTAATCCCTTTGCCATACCATCCATCCACATCCCACTGCAGCAAAGCCTTGTAGCTGCCGCCCAATTCGGGCGTCAATGACTGCACCCGTTGATTCCAGACGTCTGCCACATACAGATGATCCTGTGCATCCAGGGCCAGTCCCACCGGTTCATCGAACTGCCCGGCGGCCATGCCGCCCTCGCCGATCTGGGCGATAAATTCACCATTCTGATCATATAAGATCAACCGTTTGTTGCCAGTATCTGTGATCATCACGCGCCCCTGGCTGTCCACGACGATCCCGCGCGGGCCATAAAGACCATACGGATCTTCAAGGTTTTGGCTGATGCCGTATCCCCACTGCGCGAGGTATTCCCCATCGGCGGTGAACTTTTGAATGCGGTGATTCCAGGTATCCGCCACGTAGACGGCCCCATCTGGCCCAACGGCGACATCCCACGGTTCGCTGAAGGTGCCCTGCGGTGCGCTGCTGCCGGCTTTCGGCGATTGGCTGCCCCACACTTGCAGAACAGCGCCCTCCGCGGACAGATGTTGAATGCGGTGGTTGCCGCTATCCGCAATATAGATACTGCCATCGGGCGCCAGAGCGACGCCACGTGGATTATTGAACTGCCCATTTTCAGCCCCTTGCTGTCCAACAATACGATCCGCCAGGAGATGTTGTTCTAGCTTCGAGTCCAGGCCGCTTGAGGAGGCCGTGAAATCCTGCGCACTGGGCGCAGCCCCGTAGTTCCAAATCTGCGCCGCCACATCTTTGCGCACATACAGTTTCATTTTCCCCGAAGGCTGCCAGTTGGGCAGACTCATATCCACCGGATACCCTTTTAGCTCCGAGGTCAGGCTGGCGTATTCTTTATAATCACGATTCCACCAGATGTTGAACAGCGCGGCGCGCATCGGTGAGTTGCTGAGCGCGTACCACAGCCGGGTGGGGGTCAAATCGAAATAATCTTGCATCGGCCACCAGATGCGGATATATTCGAACTCATAATAATTTTTCCCAACCACCGGTTCGATCTTGCTGTAGTTGGCATCGCCAACCAGAATCAAAGGATAGTCTCGCAGGTCGCGCGTGGGCGCCGCAGCGAAGTAGTGCTGGTTGGGGTAGTTGCGCAGATACCACCAATATGGATAGGTGGTTTCATTGTCGAAAGCCACTTTGACATCCAGCCCGCCAGTAGTGCGGCGCGAAATCTCTTCGATTTGCGCCAGAGCTTCTTTGACGCCCGGGCCACAGTGGGCATAGACCAGGTATTCGCCGGGCCGATCATAATTGGTATAGGACGCCATAAACGCTGAACGGGCTGTAATTACAGCCAGGAATGCAAAAACACCCGCTGTGATCAGGCGCACAAACTGCTCCACTGGCCAATCTTTCAGCAAACGAATTAGCGCCCACCCGCTTAACCCAGCCGCGATCAGCGCCATCAAAAAGGTTGCCGAAGCTTGCAATTGGACCAGGTCTTTTCCCTGGAAGGGCGGTGTTGCGCTGACAAACCCTGATCCTACTCCCACCATGCTGGTGATGAATACCAACAAGGTTAAGATCACCACTCCAAGGCGCTGCTGGCGCAGCTTTTCCCAATTGATTCCCTCCACCACTTGCCCTATTGCCCAGCCGGCCAACAAGATCAGCGGCAGCGTAATATGCACTGTCAGCCAGGGCATTTTTTCGCCGGCGTAAGAAAATGCAAATAGGCTGCCGGCTGCCCAAAAACTGAGCAGCGCTAACACCGGCGGTGGCTGGATCGCCGGGTCGCTGATAGGTGCAGGGGCGGGTTGGTTGGCGATTGGCTCGCCGGCGCTCTGCGCCTCTTGTTTTGGGAGTCTTGTCGTTTTTATCCAGCGGGCGACGACGATCACCAGGGCTAAAATGGTTCCCAGGGCGGGCAAAAACTCATAAAATGGCACTTGCACCAGGGCATAGTAATACCACGGCTGACTGCCGCGATTGACGCCCTGCTGTTCCAGCCAATAACCCAGTCCGCCGATAATGCCGGTGAAAAACCCCTGTCCATTCGTGAACACTGTCGTGTACAGCACAGCGAAAATCCCGTAGAACAGGGCCGCGTTGGTCAGCCACCACTTGCGCTGCCAGGCCAACCCAACCCCAATGCTTAACAGCGCGAATGGGATCAATACAGTCGCCGATCGGAGGATGCCGACAGTAGAATAATCGGTCGGATTACCGATCACTTTGATTGCAAAGGCTGAAAGCCCAGGGAGCATCAGGCTGCTGGTGACCAGCAGTAAATCAAATACGCGCTCTTTCCCCGCCGGCCAAATCTGGTTAGGCAGTTTCATCACCTGTTGTCCAGCAAAGAACATGCCGGCCCCGATTGCAATTGCGGGCAAGACTGACAGGATCGCATACAACGACCCCATCAACGCATCCGTGCGGTTAGCGGTTGCCCCAGGCTCAGCAGCCGGGGGGTTGAGCAAAACATTGTCGGCTTTAATTGTGGTTCCGTATCCCAGGGCGATCCCCAGCAGCACCGGGATCGCAATCAAGGCGATCATAAAGCGCAGCGTTGCATCGGACGATGTACCTGGCTCTTGGTGGCCGTTAACCAGGAAATAAAACGCCGTCAGCAGCGCCACTCCACCCAGGACAAGTAAAGCCAGCGGCGTCGCCAGGCTGCTTGGGTTGAGCGCTGCGCTGGCTGCTGCTGCATCGGCGCCGGCCTTCGGCGCGGCTTTAAGTGTTATCAGCAATAAAGCGCCTCCTAAGGCGAGAAAACTGATCGCGCCGATCAGAGAAACCAAAAAGCGATTACGCGCCTCGGGCCGCGGCCAGGGTTGGGCGGTCACGCGATAGACAAAATACAGCCCCATGAAAAGCAGCGCTTCGGCGGTGTAAATGTAATTGGTTTCTTTGGTGGTGAAGTGCATTATACTGGCAAAGCTCAGCCAGAGCATGTAGCGGGGTTCGCCAGTTTCCAGGTGACGTAAAATAGCCCACAAGGTCAGCACTCCCCATAAAGCCACAAAGGACTCATTGCGCACATAACGCCCATAATAGAGCATATACGGTGAAATGACCAACATCAGCGCGGCGAATAAAGCGCCGGCTCTACCCAAATAGCGGCGGTAATACCACATGAATGCCACAGTGGCGATGCTGAACAAAACCGCCGGGATGCGCGCGGAGGTGTCGCTATCGCCAAACAGGAAATAGGATAACGCCACGATGTGGAATTGGAATGGCCCATGAGTGACCGGGTCATGCGCATAGCCTTGCCCTTTATACAGCAACCATGAATAATAAACGTGCGAGTTTTCGTCGTGACTCATGACCCGCGGTTCAAGCAAGTAAAAGCGCGTCACAACTGCCAGCAAGACGATAACGATGTAGATGAGAGTTTCCCAGCTTAGGCGGAAACGCTCCAGAGGAGAGTGATCAAGCCAGGCAGGGCGGTTAGATTGAGCAATTTCCATGAAGTCTCCTGATAAGGGTACGAGAATGATAGCCCAAGACCAATCCTGATCTTTGGGCCGCAATTGTAATCGGAATGGGATTACTCAGCCAGAACAATGATGCGATCTTGCTCCCCAAAGGTTACCACAGCTGATTTTTGGGGGTTAACGACTACGCCGTAAGACGCGGCTGGCTCGTTCGATTTCGCGCGCAGGCGATACCCCACCGCCACTTCACCACGGCGGCGAGCGGCTTCAACAACGGTGTAGAAATTCACTGCCGCGCCAGGGGCAATATAATCCACCGCCGGTTTCAAGTACAATTCCGATCCCTCTGGATCGAATAAATCCTGGAAGACGGCGGTCAATTCTTTGTTTTCTGAAATTTGTGACATCATCAGGCTGATCAATTTATCGCTGACAATGAAATCATCCGCCCGAGTCACCTCAGCCAGTTCGCGGTTGCGTACATCGAGCATCTCGCTGACAATCGCAAAATCGTGGCTGCCATGATCAGCCAGATCGCGCAGATGTAAGAGTGTGACCAGGGTCTTGGCGTCAGCCTCTTGTGGGTCGAGGCCTTCGTAGCTCAGGACAATCACATAATCATAAGTTTCAACTTGCAGACCATCAAGGACGCGGCGCTGGGTGGTCTCTCCTCGTTGGAAGGAAACAGTCTGGTTTTGAAGCTGTCCCAAGGCAGCGTTTAACTCCTCTTCATTCGGCAAAACCTCATCATGGGCGACGACGGCGACAACGGACTGAGGGGCGACGTAGTTATCCAATTCCTTAATGATGACCGGGGCGCGGCGATTCCACCCCAGAATGAGAGTGCGCTCGGCAGGGTATTCTATCAATCTCTTTTCACGGATGGCGCTCTGGCTTATCTTAAAGTC
>CAIQJJ010000154.1 GCA_903872065.1 uncultured Anaerolineales bacterium
GTGCTGTTGGCGGGCATCACATTGGCTTTGCGCACGATGATCGGCTCGTTGTGCAGGAAATCGGCTCCTACCGAGTCAATCGCGACCCCATCTTGCGAAAGGAACAGGCTCGAAGGCCAATGATCGCTGAAGGGCGCCGCCTGGAAGCGGCTCTTGTTGCTCACCTCCGTATTTTGCTCCTCCACGCCGTACAGCGCGTCCAGCAGGTAGAGCAGCGTCTTTTCGCCCAGGTGCGGGTGTCCGATCAGGTCTACTAGCGGCGTATAGGTCTTCATTGGGCGCTGCGGCCACTGCCAGCCAGGGCCGGCGTCGAAATCGTGGGCTGCCACGAACCCGTGCAGGTTGGCCCCCTGCGGCGCATTCATAGATGGCTTGCCGTTCAAATCCGCCAGGATGCTGCCGAAGTGATTCTTCGCCGTCAGCGTCACCCCCGCCAGGCTGTGGCCTTTGAGCGAGGCCATATTAATCAAATACGCCGCCTCCGTCAGGCAGGTCGGCAGATAGGTCGGGCTGCCTTGCAGATCGGCGCTCCACTGGATCGCCGAATTCATGTCCCGTTCGCAGAGTTCGCGTCCCTCGCCGCCGGTGAAATCGGCAAACCGCACCCCGCCAACCGTTCGGCATACCTGGTAAATCGCGTCCGGCATGCAGCGCACCGCATCATAGACCACAATGTCCGCCGGGTTGACGCCGATTGCCAGCAGTTGCTGCAGCAGAGCCAGTGTGACATGCGGCGAGGAAAAGCACGTGTTTTTGGCCAGGGCGTGTTCGGTGCAGCCGTTCAAATTGACCTTGATCGCAATTTTTTCACCGCTCCGGTAGCCGCCGGCTTTGCCGCGCCGACCGTTAAAGCTCTCGAAAAGCGCCTCCCAGGCTGCCGCGTCGTCCTTCTGGCCGGTCAACTGCTGCAAGGTTTGCGAGAGCATGGCGTTGACCAGCGCCTGGTCGGTGTTTTGCGCCTCCCACCAGAAGCCCTTCTTGCCATCCCACAGCGTCGCCGCCGGGTTGTGCGCCCAGACCACCCGCCCAGGGAAAATGCCGCGCCCGCTGCCCATCACGCCCTCGGCCGCCTCCGCCTCACTCTTTTGCGGGGCTGCCTGGGTTGAGACTGGCTGAACGCTTGGCTTTTCGGCGGCTGCCTGCGCCGTCTCGCTTGGGCGCTGCTCTGGATCGCCCGCCGCTGGCTCTGCTGGCGCTGCCTGCTTTGGCTGGCAGGCGTTGAGCAGCGTCCCGCTGGCCAGTGCGCCGGCGGTCAGCGCGCTGAGGCGTAAAAAGTCACGTCGCTGGATCCTTGCCATGCTTACACCATCCCTTTCGCCAGGGCGATGATGTCCGTCACTTGCGGCAGCACCGCGTTTTCCAGCCCCTCCGCCACCGGGATGGGGACGTGTTTCGCCCCCAGGCGTCGCGCCGGCGTCGCCAGCGCCTCCGGCGCTTCTTCGTAGACGCGGGCAATGATCTCTGCCCCCAGGCCGCAGTTGCTGTGCGACTCATGCACCACCAGCAGCCGCGCCGTCCCGCGCACCGAGTCCAGGATGGTCGTCATATCCAGCGGTTCCACCGTGCGCAAGTCTATCACCTCCGCCTCGATCCCCTCCTGCGCCAGCTTTTCCGCCGCCTCTAAGGCCAACAGCGTCATGCGCGAATAAGCCACGATCGTCAGATCGCGCCCGGCGCGCTTTACCTCCGCCTTGCCGATCGAGATTGTGTAGTCGCCTTGCGGCACTTCGCCCTTGGTGTTGTAGAGCAGCTTGTGTTCGATGAAGACCACCGGGTTGCCGCAGCGCAGCGCGCTTTTGAGCAGGCCCTTGGCGTCGGCTGGCGTTGCCGGCGCCACTACAATCAGCCCCGGCACTTGCGCCAGCCAGGACTCGAAGGATTGCGAATGCTGCGCCCCATTGCCGCGCCCGCCGCCTTGCTGCGTGCGGATGACGAGCGGGATGGATACCTGCCCGCCAGCCATGTAGCGCAGCTTGGCCGCCTGGTTGACGATCTGATCGGCCGCCACCAGGGCGAAATCCATGAACAGCAGTTCCACCACCGGGCGCATCCCGGCCATCGCCGCCCCCACCCCCAGCCCGACGAAGCCCGCCTCGCTGATTGGGGTGTCGCGCACCCGCTCGTGACCAAATTCGCTCATTAAATCTTTGGTCACGCGAAAAATGCCTCCGTGCAGGCCAATGTCCTCGCCCATCAAGAAAATACGCCGGTCGGCGCGCATCTCTTCGCGCAGGGCGTCATTTAAAGCTTGAGCATAAGTAATCACAGGCATAATCTCTCCTGAAAATGATCCATCAACGGGTGGTTTACATCCGCCTTAAGCAAAAACATCCGTGAAAGCGTCCTCTGGCTTAGGCAGCGGGCTGTTTTCAGCAAATTGCACCGCATCCGCAATCACTGCCTCCGCCTCCGCTTCCAGCCTCGCCAGCCCCGCCTCCGTCCAGCCCAGCCCTTGCAGCCGCCGCCCCAGGCGCACGATCGGCTCATTCTCCCGCGCCTGGCTCACCTCTTCCTTTGTGCGGTACACCTCCGGGTCGCCCATCATGTGACCCCACAAGCGGTAGGTCATCGCCTCAATATAGGTCGCCCCCTCGCCTGCCCTCGCCCGCCCTGCCGCCTCTTCCACCGCCAGGTACATCGTTTCCACATCGTTGCCGTCCACCTGGCGCGCCGCAATCCCATACGCCGCCGCCCGCTGGTAGGTCTGTGGGCTGGCCGCTGCGATCGGCCCAGCGGCGATCTGTGCCGCCGCTGCCGTGGTTTCGTGGGACGGCGTCATCTCCGAATACAAATTGTTTTCGCACACCAGGATCACCGGCAGTTTCCAGATCGCGATCAGGTTCAACGTCTCATGGAACACCCCCTGGTTCACCGCCCCCTCGCCAAAGGCCGCCAACGCGATCCGTCCGTTCGTCCCTCCCCCGCCCTGCAATTGCATCGCCAGCGCCGCCCCCGCCGCGTGCGGAATCCCCGCCCCCACAATCGCGTTCGCCCCGAGCAGCCCCACCGAGGCGTCCGTGAAGTGCATCGAACCCCCCTTCCCCTTCGAGCAGCCCGTCGCCTTGCCGAGCATTTCCGCCATCGCCGCCCGCGGGCTTAACCCCTTCGCCAGCGCATGCCCGTGGCCGCGATACGTGCAGCTTAGAAAATCGTCCGCGCGCAGCGCCCAGCTTGCCCCCACCGCCACCCCTTCTTGCCCCACGCACGGGTGAAACGAACCCCGGATCCGCCCCTGGCTGTACAGGTTGCGGATTGCCTCCTCGAATTTGCGGATGATCTGCATTTGCCGGTAAGCCTCCGGCAGACGTTCAAGAGCCAGTGCCATCTCAGCCTCCTTGTGGCGGGGCGAAAATGGTCAGCAGCTCCACCATCTCCGTCCCTTCATTGCGCAGCGAGTGTTCCACCCCCGCCGGCGCCGCGATGATCTGCCCCGCATGGAACGGCGCTTCAATCCCGTCCAGCGTAAAGATGCTTTGCCCCGCCAGTACGTAGATCGTCTCGATCTGCTCTCCGTGCGTGTGCAGGCCGATCGTACATCCCGGCGGCACGCGCACCACATTGATGTTCGCGTATGGATTCTCCGCCCTGGTCACGAGCGCTTTGAATAAAATGCCTTTAAAGCGCGGGTGTTCTTTCCATTCGCCCGCTTCTTTGTCAACAATTGCAAGATTCGTCATCCCAAACTCCTCGGTTAAATTTTCCATTCGATATCCACTGCCTGCCCCGTCGCCGCGCTGCGCTTCACCTGTCCGATCAATTCATCCACGTCGTAGCCCGTCGTGATCGGCTGCGTCCCCTGCACCCCCCGCCCGATGTTGTCGTGGAAGAACGCCAGCGCCCCCTCGAACGGCGAGACCGGCCCATAGCGATACTCCGTCACAGTCCCGCTGGCCTCGTCGTAATGCATCAGCAGCGAGTCCTTGTGGTACACCTGATCCCACAGCGCGCTCAAAATCTCGATCCGCCCCCCCGTCCCGTTGATCTCAATCCGCTCATCCCATCCGTCCCGCAGGTGGCCGATCTTCTTCAGCGGGTGCGCCGCCGCTTCATAATGCGCCACCCCGTTCGGCGTCTCAATCAACGCCGCCGCCAGCAGGTCATAGTCGCGCCCCCCCGCTTGCACCATCTTCGCGTACAGCCGCTGCGGCCGCCCCAAAAAGAACCCGATCAGGTCCAACAGATGGCTGCCCCCGCACACCAAGATGCCCCCTCCATAGCTTTTCACCACCTGCGAGACGCCGCCTGGCGGTGTGTGGAAGAACCCCTCCGCCGGGTTGCTCTCCCAAATGTCCCCCCACGGCTGATACGTGCGAATATAGGTTGAGAAGATCGTTCCAAGCCGCGGCAGCAGTTCTTTTGCCTTGACCACCGCCGGCATGAACCGCTTCATGTACGAAGTGTAGAAGATCGTCCCCTTCTCCTGCGCCAGGCGCACGATCTCCAGCGCGTCCTCCGCGTTCTCCGCCAGCGTCTTCTCGCAGATCACCGCCTTCCCCGCTCCAATCGCCTCCATGCAGATCCGCTTGTGCGTGGAGGAAGTCGTCAGCACTGACACCACCTCCACCTGCGGGTCGGCCAGCGCTTGTTGGTAATCCCGTGTATCCCTCGCCCCAAATTTCTCCGCGTAGGGGCGCGCCGCTTCCTCGTTCAGGTCGCAGACCCATCGAATCGGCGCTTTCATTTTTTCCAGCGCCGCAAAGTGAAAGCGGGAGATGCTCCCGCAGCCGATGATGGCGGTTTGAATGGGCATCGCAAGTTCTCCTTTCGGGGGTGATTCTATCAGACCTGGCGAAAATTGCGGGCCGAGTTGAAAAAAATCGGTTATACTTTGCTGCGCTTATGTCTGAAAATATCCGCAACTTTTGTATCATTGCCCATATTGACCACGGCAAATCCACCCTGGCCGATCGCCTGCTGCATTTAACCGGCACCGTCCCCGACCGCGATACCACCGAGCAGATTTTGGATTCGATGGAACTCGAGCGCGAGAAGGGCGTCACCATCAAAGCCTCCGCCGTCCGCATGCGCTACACCGCCCGCGATGGCCAGCCCTACGAACTCAACCTCATTGACACCCCCGGTCACGTAGATTTCGGCTACGAGGTCAGCCGCGCCCTCGCCGCCTGCGAGGGCGCCCTCCTCGTCGTCGATGCCTCCCAGGGCGTCGAGGCCCAAACCCTCGCCAACCTCTATTCCGCCCTCGAAGCCGACCTCGAGATCATCCCCGTCATCAACAAAATTGACCTCCCCTCCGCCCGTCCCGCCGAGGTCGCCCAGGAGATTTACA
>CAIQJJ010000155.1 GCA_903872065.1 uncultured Anaerolineales bacterium
GGAGTTGATCACACTCTCGGCCAGGTCTGAGCCGGCGCTGCAAGAATATGCCGCCCGCCTGAGCGACTATCTGAGCGGCGACCTGTACCCCAGCGCCTCTCCCAACCTTTCTTTGAGCGATGCAGCGCACACCCTGGCCGTCGGGCGCAGCCTGTATCCTTATCGCCTGGCCATCCCCGCAGCCAGCCTCGCCCAGGCAGCCGAGAAACTGCGCGCCGCTGCGACTGGGTCAACGCACGACGCAGAAGGCGCGCTGAGCCTGTCGCAGCGCGACGCGCTTGAAGCAACGCCCGCCGCACAACCTGCCCGCAGCCCCGCCAAAGCGCCGCCGCGGGTGGCATTCCTTTTCACAGGCCAGGGATCTCAATACATCCAGATGGGCCGCCAGCTTTACGAAAGCCAACCAGTCTTTCGCGCCGCGCTGGAACACTGCGAGGCCATCTTGCAGCCCCTCATCGGACGCTCCCTACTCGCCATGCTTTATCCCCCCACTGGCGAAAACAGCGCCGCGCCTGGCCTCAGCGCTGCGCCTGGCCCCAGCGCCGCACTTGACCAGACCCAATTCACCCAACCCGCCCTCTTCGCCCTCGAATATGCCCTGGCCCAGGTCTGGCTGTCTTGGGGCGTCGAACCCTACGCCATCCTGGGGCACAGCGTTGGCGAATACGTGGCGGCCTGCCTGGCGGGCGTCTTCAGCCTGGCAGATGGCTTGAAATTGATCGCCGCCCGCGGCCGCCTGATGGCCTCCCTACCCCCTGGCGGCGCAATGGCGGCCGTTTTTGCGCCGCTGGAACGCATTCAGCCTGCCCTGCAAGACGCCCTCGCGAACGAGTTCGCCGGCCGCCTTTCCATCGCCGCGCTGAACGGCCCTGAAAACGTCGTCCTCTCCGGCGAGGCAGCCGCCCTGCAGACCCTGCTCGACCGGCTCGCGGCCCAGGGAATTAAGTCCCGTTCGCTCCATGTCTCGCACGCCTTCCACTCGCCCTTGATGGATCCCATCCTGGATGATTTTGAGCGCCTGGCGGCCAGCATCCCCATGTCGCCGCCCAAGATCAATCTGATCTCGAATCTCACTGCCCGCCCCGCCGGCCCGGAGATCACCCGCCCCGCTTACTGGCGGCAGCACCTGCGCCAGCCCGTCCGCTTCGCCGAGTCCGTCGCCGGCTTGAGGGAACTGGGCTGTTCAGCGTTCATCGAGATCGGCCCCAACCCCACTTTGCTAAGCCTGGCGCAGCGCTGTTTGCAGCAAGAGCAGGTTCACCCTACAGAAACGCTGCTGTGGCTGCCATCTCTGCGCCGCGGGGAAGGGGCGCAGCGCAGCAGCGCAGCGCAGCACAGCGCATCAAACACTTCAGACTGGGAAACTATCCTGGGCAGCCTGGGCGAACTTTACCAGCAAGGCCTCGCCATCAACTGGCAAGGCTACCAGGCGGGGGTCTACACCGCCACAACGCGCGCTGACCTTGCCGAAACGCAGACAAGGCGCGCTGAGCTTGTCGAAGCGCAGGTAAGGCGCGCTGAGCTTGTCGAAGCGCAGGTAAGGCGCGCTGAGCTTGTCGAAGCGCAGACAAGGCGCGCTGAGCTTGTCGAAGCGCAGGTAAGGCGCGCTGAGCTTGTCGAAGCGTCCGCGCCGCGCCGGGTTTCCGCGCTGCCTACCTACCC
>CAIQJJ010000156.1 GCA_903872065.1 uncultured Anaerolineales bacterium
GGTCGAAGAAATTCACCGCCAGTTACCCGAAATGCCCGCCATGCGCCAACGCCGTTTCGAGCATGACTATGGGCTGACATCGTATGACGCCGAGGTGTTGGTCGTCGAACGAGTGGTGGCAGACTACTATGAGGCAGTTGTCAAAAACGGAATCAACGCCAAGATTGCAGCGAACTGGATCAGCGGTGAATTATTCGCCCTCCTGAACCAGGCCGGCAAAACACTTGAAGAAATCCCTATTCCCCCTGAATCACTGGCAAATTTGCTGGCAATGGTTGCCAAAAGCGAGATCAACAACAACACAGCCAAAGCAGTGCTGGCCGAAATGTTTACCACCGGCAAAAAGCCTGAAGTAATCGTCGCCGAAAAAGGCCTGCGCCAGGTATCTGACGCCGGCTTCATTGCCAAACTGGTCAGCAAAGTATTAACAGACAATCCTGATCAAGTGGCTGCTTACTTAGCTGGCAAAGAAACCCTTGCCAAATGGTTGTTTGGTCAAGTAATGCGCGCCGCCCAGGGCAAAGCCAATCCCCAGGTAATCCAAAAAGAACTCGACCATCAGTTAACCAAACTCCAAACAACGAAATAAAGGCATCTAACGAAATAAAGGCATCTAAAGGAGAAGCTTACAATGGCTGAATCAATCAATGCTTTTCAAATGGCTCAACGTCAATTCGATCACGTGGCCCAAATGCTCAACCTCGATCCACAAGTTGCTGAAATTCTGCGTTGGCCCACGCGCGAGTTCGCCTTTCGCATCCCGGTTCGGATGGATGATGGTTCTATTCGCTTGTTCACTGGCTATCGTGTGCAGCATTCCGATGCACGCGGCCCAGCCAAGGGAGGCATTCGCTTTCACTCTGCCGAAACCATGGACACAGTTCGCGCCCTGGCGATGTGGATGACCTGGAAAACATCCATTGCCGATCTTCCATTAGGCGGAGGCAAAGGCGGCGTCCCGGTGGACTCAGCTTCAATCTCCTTCACTGAAAAAGAACGTTTGTGCCGCGGCTGGATTGATCAAATGTGGCGTAACATTGGCCCACGCCAGGATGTGCCAGCCCCTGATGTCGGCACCAACCCTCAAATGATGGGCTGGATGATGGATCAGTATTCAAAATTGGTAGGGCAATACACCCCTGGAGCAATCACTGGGAAACCCTTAGGCGGCGGCGGTTCATTAGGACGCACCGAGGCCACCGGTTATGGCGTCATCTTCACCGTTCGCGAAGCAATGAACCACTTAAAAATTGACCCAACCAAAGCCACTGCCGCCCTGCAAGGGTTTGGCAATGTCGCCCAATACGCAGCCATCGGTTTTAGTGAAATTTTGGGCGGCAAGGTGATGTGTGTTTCCTGTTGGGATCGCCAGGATAAAATCGCCCATACCTTCAGCCATCCCGATGGCATCAACCCCCGTTTTTTGCAATCCATCACCGACCAGTATGGCAGCATTGACAAAAACAAAGCTCGCGCCGCTGGCTACCTGATCGAAGATGGCGACATCTGGATCGCGAAAGATGTGGATGTGCTAATCCCAGGCGCGCTGGAAGGACAAATCAATGGAGAAAGCGTAAAGCGCATCAGCGACCGCGTTAAAATTATTGCCGAAGGCGCGAATGGCCCCACCACCCCTGAAGCCGATGAGACACTGAAATCACGCGGCATCTTCAATATCCCCGATTTCCTGTGCAATGCTGGAGGCGTCACGGTTTCGTATTTTGAGGGTGTGCAAAATGACATGAACTACTATTGGACACAAGACGAGGTGCTTAAGCGGCTCGATACCAAAATCACCATTGCTTTTAACAGCGTCTTCGAGATGGCCCAAAAAGAAGGGGTTTACATGCGCGATGCCGCTTACATGGTCGCCATTGGACGCGTGGTCAAGGCGATGGAACTTAGAGGCTGGATTTCATGATCTTTGTGCTATACTTGGCAAGTCACTCATTGTATTGAAACAGAAAACGCATGATTTGTCCTTGCCAGGTAGAGAATACATCCTATGAACGATACTCCCTCCCTTCCTCCTCCAGAAGAACAACCGCCTGTCCGCAACCCTGAGACACAGGCCAGGCATGAACATGATACATTTTGGCAAATTACTGTCCCGGTTGTGATCGGCGCAACGTTAATGGCCGCTTTGATCATCCTGGTGATCTTGAGTGATGCAAGTTATGTCAGTCGTTGGGGCGACATCGCCCTGATTTGGGTTCTGCCCTGCCCAATGATCTTCGCACTCATCATCAGCGGTATCTTGGGCGGCATGGCCTACGGAATGTGGAAATTGCTTGCCTGGTTGCCGGGCTTTTTCTATAAAGTGCAAGGCTTCTTCATCCTGATCCAGGCGAAAGTAACCCAATTTGCCGATATCCTGGCCGAACCCGTTCTGCGCACACAAAGCGCGGCCGCTGGCGCAAAACGTTTCCCCGATAGCCTGCAAGAACCACTGCGGCCAGAAGAAAAAGTAAAAAGCAGCGAATAGAATTCCGTTTCCAGCCTTGCACAGAAGAAAGGATTTTTTAGTATGAGCGAAATCACACCCTCTGAAGAAAAGATTGAAAAACCACAAGATTGGCGACCAAAAGCATTGGCGGTCGGGACAGTATTGGGCGCGCTGCTTGGATTAGGAGCAACCTACCTGTTAATTCAACGCGCCGAACGAGAAGAACGCCAACTCACTTTCTCAACCAACGAAGGCATTAAACTGGCTTTGCTGATGCTTGGAACCTTACGCCAGGTGACTCAATTGGGCGGTGAGAAAGGCTGATTTCATGAAGCGCCGAATTTTTTCTTTACTGGCGTTACTGCTGCTGCTGATAATCGCCGGGGCGCTCCAAATCGGAAAAAAGCAAAATCAATTCCCTCGCATCTCACTGATTTTACCGACCACAGCTCCCTCAAAATCTGAGGGAGCTGTTTTATTGACCCCAACCCCATCGGCGACCGGCGTCCATGAGCCAACGTCCTCGCATACGCCATCGCCGCCTCCCACCCAAACCTCTACCCGCACCTCAACCGCCCTCCCCACATCCACCCCCACCGCAACCCTGACCCCCACTTCCACCCCGATCCAATCCGTAAAATTTGCCGTGATCGGAGATTATGGCATAGCCAGCCAGGCTGAAGCAGATGTCGCTGCTCTGGTGCAAAGTTGGTCGCCCGACTTCGTGATCACCGTTGGCGATAACAATTACCCCGCCGGCAGCGCAGATACCATAGATGACAATGTGGGGCGCGATTACCATTCCTTTCTCTTTCCTTACACTGGCAATTATGGAGAAAGCAGTCAGAGCAATCGCTTCTTTCCCACATTTGGCAATCACGATCACAATCTTTTATTTGGCTATCAACCCTATTTGGACTACTTTACCCTGCCCGGCAACGAACGTTACTACGATTTTACCTGGGGGCCTGTTCACCTCTTCGCCCTCAACAGCGATTCAAACGAACCCGATGGATTCAATCAAAGTTCAGCCCAGGCCGCCTGGCTCAAAGAACAACTGACAAATTCCACCGCCCCCTGGAATATTGTCTACTTCCACCATGCCCCGTACTCATCAGCCCTTCACGGATCCACCGATTGGATGCGATGGCCCTTTCACGATTGGGGGGCCGATGCCATACTCTCTGGACATGATCACACTTACGAACGGCTGCTCATCAATGACATCCCCTACTTTGTAAATGGCTTAGGCGGCGCATCCATCTACACTTTTTCCACTCCTCTCACCGGCAGTCAGATGCGCTACAATAGCGACTATGGCGCGATGTTAGTCATCGCAGAACCCAACCAAATCGCCTTTACTTTTACCAATCGTTTGGGTGTGAGCATCGACGCCTGTTTGCTTTTCAAGTGATCATGCAAATATCAGGCGATTTTTCTTTGACATTCTTCGCTACCCCGACTAAAATGGGGAAGATTTTCATCATCAGGAGTTTAGAGCATGAGCGCCTGGCCGGGTAAAACTGTCATTGGTTTAACAGGAAATATCGCCACCGGAAAAAGTGTGGTACGCAAGATGCTTGAGCATCTTGGAGCTTATGGGATAGATGCCGATTCGTTAGCGCACCGCGTCATTGCCAAAGACGCCCCTGGCTATCAGCCAGTGTTGGATTATTTTGGCAAGTGGATTCTTGGGCCTGACGAACAAATTGATCGCACCAAACTGGGTCGCGTCGTCTTCGCTGACCCAGAAGCGCTTGCCAAACTTGAAGCGATCACTCACCCTTACGTCAGGCAAGCGATTGATGTCTTAATCAAACGTTCCACACAAAACGTGGTCGTCATCGAGGCCATCAAATTACTTGAGTCGCCTCTGCGTCAAGCCTGTGATAGCGTTTGGGTCGCCCATGCCCCACCCCAAATTCAGCTTGCACGTCTAATGCAAAAGCGCGGCATGACGGAAGAAGCCGCTCGCCAAAGAATCAGCGCCCAATCGGCGCAAGATGCCAAATTGTTTGCCGCCAATGTGCTCATCCGTAATGATGGGTCTTTTGAATCCACCTGGAAACAAGTAGCGGCCGTTTGGGATAAGTTCATTGGCGCTGAGGCCGTTACTGGCGTTGCGCCAGCCGCCGCCCCAACTCCTGCTGCAGAAACTGCCGCCGCTCCCGCGGTTGCCCCAACTGCTGCCCCAACAGCCGCCCCGGCCGCTGCTGCGGCTATCCCCGCCGGCGATCTAACCGTCGAACGCGCCCGCCCGCGCCAGGCAGCCGAAATCGCATCCTTGATCACTCGTTTGAGCCAGGGAAAACGCCAACTCACCGCAGACGATATTATGGCAGCCTTTGGCGAAAAAGCTTACCTGCTCTTAAAAGCCAATACCCGCCCAGTAGGTCTGGTTGGCTGGCAGGTAGAAAACCTGGTTGCACGCACCGATGATGTCTACATCGAGCCCGGACTGCCGCTTAACAAAGCCATGCAGACCCTGATGGATGAAGTCGAACGCGCCTCCAAAGATTTGCAATGCGAAGCCCTATTGCTCTTCTTGCCTCCCGCCCTGGCTCAACAATCTGCCCTCTGGCAGACAATTGGCTACGAAAGTCGCACAGTACAGAGCCTGGGCGTGCGCGCCTGGCAAGAAGCCGCACAAGAATCAATGCCCGATGGCGCCACCATGTTATTTAAACAACTGCGCAAAGACCGTGTATTGCGCCCTGTATAGTCAAGTACGCCGGATTATTGGTGAGTTTGCTACAGACCGCATTCTCCGTGGATGAAAGTAAACACAAGCATTTTTCTGTGTTCATGCCTGGCGCGGCCAAAAATTGGCCTCTTTTCCTTAAGCAGAAAACGCACTTGATGCTCGCGCCAGGCATACTTTCATCCACGGTAAAACGCTCAAAAGTGGGGAGAGGCAATCATAAAATGGCGGCCTTGACAGCGAGAGTAAAGCGTGGATGTTCTGATCAACCTGCTCGATAACTTAATCTTCATTTTCGAGCGTCTCAACTGGTTAAGCATCGTAGATATCGCCTTGGTCACGCTGATTTTTTTGGGCATTTTGCTCCTACTGCGTGACACACAAGCCGTGATTCTACTGCGTGGGGTATTCTTGCTATTGGTTTTGATCAGCCTCTTAACCAGTTTTGATGTATTACCAGCGTTTTCCTGGCTGATCACAACCACCCTCCCGGCTCTCTTACTCGCTGTGCCAGTCATCTTTGCCCCCGAAATCCGACGCGCGCTCGAAAGACTCGGCCGGGCCGGTCTTTTGCCGCCCAGCGTCCAGCAGCCCCCCGAAAACCAGGCAGCGATCAACGCCATCGTGAACGCGGCTGTCCGCCTATCAGACCAACATCACGGCGCGTTGATCATCCTACAGCGTCTCGACAGCCTCGAGGAATATATCCGCACCGGCGTCCTCATGAACGCGCGCATATCGCCCGAATTGCTGCTGCAGATTTTCTACCCCAACACCCCTTTACACGATGGCGCAGTCATTGTTTCTGAGGCTACCATCGTCGCTGCTTCTTGCGTAATGCCCCTCTCAGCCAGCGGCATCCTGGCGCGTACCGCCGAACGCCGCATGGGGCTGCGCCACCGGGCAGCTTTAGGGATTTCAGAAGTTTGCGATGGCGTTGCAGTGGTCGTCTCCGAAGAAACCGGCACTATCTCGGTCGTCCACAGCGGGCGCATGATCCGCCGGCTGGATGCTGAACGTCTCGAAAATATCCTACGCGCCTTCTATCGTCCGGTGCGGAAAGACGGAGGGTTGCGCGGGTTGCTATTGCG
The DNA here is from genome assembly GCA_903872065.1 of uncultured Anaerolineales bacterium. Classification (GTDB taxonomy): domain Bacteria; phylum Chloroflexota; class Anaerolineae; order Anaerolineales; family UBA4823; genus CAIQJJ01. The sequence goes on from CAIQJJ010000156.1 coordinate 6,239, forward strand.
CCGTTTCGCCGCGCGCCGCCCAGGACAGGAAAGCCGTTAATATGCTCCTTTCATTTTTGCGCAGCGTAGGAAGAAATCTTGGCGCCCTGATCCTGGCATTTTTGCTATCCATCACCGTGTGGGTCTCAGCAGTCACAGCCAATGATCCAAACCTGGAACAAGAGCTAACCCGCTCAATCGCACTTGAGATCATCGGACAAGATACTGGCTTAGTCATCACCTCCCAGGCGCAAACCCAGGTGCGCGTCCGTCTCCAGGCCCCTCGCTCCGTATGGTCGCAGATCAATAGCAATGAAGCCAGTGTGCGCGCCTGGATCGACCTCTCGGCGCTCCAGGCCGGCAACCATACAGTGCCAATCCAGGTGCAGGTAAAAGTCCGCCCGGTGCGCGTCATGCGTATCGTACCCTCAAACACCCAAATTACCCTTGAACCGCTGGTTACCCAGACTTTTCCAATCGTCCTGCGCATCAGCGGAAATACCACTACAGGCTACACAGCCGAACAAGCTACCCTTGATCCAGCCGAGGTCAGTATCTCGGGCCCACTTTCATTAGTATCCCAAGTCAAAGAGGTCCAATCCAGCTTAAATATTGACGAAGCCGACGAAACGATTACTGTGAACCTGCCGCTTTCTGCTTTAGATGAAAATAGAAACACGCTTAAAGGATTGACCATCAGCCCCAGTTCAGTCAATGTGACCCAGCCCATCCATTTGCTTGGAGGCTACCGCAATGTGATCATCAAAGTCAACACCGAAGGTCAGGTAGCCAATGGCTACAAGTTAACCGGCCTGACAGTAAATCCCATCAATATCATTGTCTTCTCAGCCGATCCCCAAAAGGTCAATGATCTACCCGGCTATGTGGAGACCGAATCTGTCTCTCTGGCAAATGCAACAGATGATTTTGAAACCCGGGTTGATTTAAAATTGCCCGAGGGAGTGCGTGCAGTGGACGATTCCAAAGTATCTGTAACGGTAAGCATTGCAGTCATCGAGAGCAGCATCAACCTGCCATTGACAGTGGAGATCATTGGCTTGTCGCCAGATCACCTGATTAAAGTATCGCCAGCCACCATTGATGTGTTATTATCAGGGCCAGTATCTGTGCTAAATAAATTAGAACCATCAACATTACACGCTGTGCTGGATATAACCAGTTACGTCCCGGGAACCTATCGCATCATTCCAGCGATCGGAATCTTACCCGATCGTATCCGTTTGGCATCGCTAACCCCGCGTGAAATCGAAATCACCATCAGTCTGGCGCCGAGCGCTACCCCAACCTCTACCCCAACCCCTACCCCAACCTCTACCCTGACGCCAACCCCTGAAGTAACGTTAACAACGCCGACGCCAACCTCACATCTTTTCTCTCCAAAACCCTGAGAACAAAACATGCCCAAACCCGTAGTGGCCCTGGTGGGCCGTCCAAATGTAGGAAAAAGCACACTTTTTAACCGCCTGGTAGGTGAACGCCTGGCAGTGGTAGACGAAGTGCCCGGAACAACACGCGATCGCTTAATGGCTGAAGCCGAGTGGACAGGCGTCTCTTTCAACGTCGTAGATACCGGCGGCATCGATCCCACCCAGGTTGGCCCTGGACGAGAGATAAAACCACTCTCCGTTGGTTCAGCCGATTTCATCGAACAAATCCGCACACAGGCTGAGATCGCCATTCAAGAAGCCGACACCGTCTTATTTGTCACCGACGCCGAATCAGGGATAACGCCGGCAGATCTCGAAGTCGCAGAAATCTTGCGCCGCCGTCAACAGAATGGCCGCCCCCCTATTCTATTAGTCGTCAACAAAGCCGACAGCCAACGCCGGCGGCTGGAAGCAAGCGAATTTTATGAGTTAGGCTTAGGCGATCCTTATCCAATCTCCTCTGTCCATGGCACTGGGACGGGAGATTTATTAGATGCTTTACTCGCCACCTTTGAGCATCGCGAGGAAGAAGCAGAAGATGAATCCATCAAAATTGCCATCGTCGGCAAGCCCAATGTAGGAAAATCGAGCCTGCTCAACCGATTGATCGGCGAAGAGCGCGTCATTGTCAGCCCCATTCCCGGCACAACCCGCGATGCCATTGACACGCGCCTGGAATACGAAGGCTTGCCACTCACCCTGATTGATACCGCTGGCATCCGCAAGCGCGGCCAGATCGCGCCCGGAGTCGAAAAATACAGCGTCCTGCGCTCCATGCAAGCCATCGAACGCGCCGATGTTTCCCTGCTGGTAATAGATGCAACCGCCGGCATTACTGCCCAAGATACTCATATCGCCGGCTACATTTTGGAGGCCTGGAAAAGCTGCGTCGTCTTGGTCAACAAATGGGATGCGATCGCCAAAGACACCTATACCATGGATCAGTACACCAAGCGACTCCGTCAAGAACTTAACTTTATGGACTACGTACCTGTCCTCTTCATCTCTGCTCTCACCGGGCAGCGGGTAGAAAAAGTGATCCCATTGGCGTTACAAGTCCAGGAAGAGCGCCTGGTGCGCCTCTCGACATCCCAGATCAATCAGCTCTTACAAGAAGCGCAAGACCGCCACGAAGCTCCCGCCCATGCCGGCCGGCAGTTAAAGATATTCTACGGGACCCAGGTTCGCAGCGATCCACCCACATTTTTACTTTTTGTCAACGACACCAGGCTGGTACATTTCAGTTATACTCGCTTTCTCGAAAACTTCCTGCGCGAACGGTTTCATTTTACCGGCACACCCATCCACTTCGTCTATAAACCACGCTCATAATCCTTCGCCACACCCTTATGCAAACCACTGAACTTGCCTCTTTCATTGACCATACCCTGCTGAAACCCGAAGCCACCCCCGATCAGATTCGCAAGCTGTGCCGCGAAGCGCTGCAATACCACTTCATAGCTGTTTGCGTAAATCCGATCTACGTTCCCTTATGTGCAGAAGAACTGCGCGGCAGCCAGGTGAAGATCGCAACCGTAATCGGTTTTCCACTTGGCGCCACCCTGACCGAGGCCAAGGTCTATGAAGCCCGCGCCGCCGCCAATCATGGCGCATCCGAACTAGATATGGTCATCCAGATCGGTGCATTAAAAGCTGGAATGCACAACCAGGTAAGCCAGGACATTGCCGCGGTTGTCGCAGCCGGACGAGAGTCTGGCGCATTGGTCAAGGTAATCATTGAGACTTGCCTGCTTACCGACGACGAAAAAATCATTGCCTGCCAGTTAAGCCAAAACGCGGGAGCCGCTTTCGTCAAGACCTCGACCGGCTTCTCAACCGGCGGCGCCACCGTGGAGGATGTCGCATTGATGCGCCGTACAGTAGGCGCGCAGATGGGCGTCAAAGCCTCCGGCGGCATCCGCACTCTAGATGATGCGCAAAAAATGATCGCCGCTGGCGCAACCCGGCTTGGCGCCAGTTCCGGAGTAAAGATCATCGCTGGCTAAAGGAAAACTACATTTTTATGTTCTCTCCCTTGTCCGGCTCTTATTCCGGCTTTATAATCTTTCTCAGATCATAGCACTTTTCCAGGTGCATCTTGGAAACTCCAGACACATTCACCACTCCCCCCACACCGGTTCCCCCTGCGCCGCAACCATCATTCGTTGTTCGTCTATGGCGCGCCCTGCGTGAAATCGTGGAAACATTATTCCTGGCAGGGATTATGTTTTTGGCAATCAACCTGCTAACTGCCCGCATCCGCGTCGATGGTGCCAGCATGGAACCCACATTTTACACAGGTGAATTTGTCATGGTCAACCGGCTGGCTTATAAATCGGGCAAGCCGCAACGCGGCGATGTGATCGTTTTCACCCTACCTGACCAACCCAAACGTGATTACATCAAGCGCATTATCGGGCTGCCGGGAGATCGAGTAGAAGTGAAAGCACGGCAGGTGTACATCAACGGACTCCCCCTTCAAGAGACTTATATCGCTGAAGAGCCTATTTATATTGGTAATTGGATTGTTCCAAATGACGCTGTATTTGCGTTGGGAGATAATCGCAATAATTCAACCGACTCTCACAATTGGGGTGCAATACCGCTCGAAAATATTATCGGTAGAGCAGTAGCCATTTACTGGCCGCCGCAGCACTGGAAGATTGTAGGATCAGTATCTTTCTCGCCCAATATTGGCCCGTGAAATCGCTTTTCAGAAAGTGAACCTCCATGAGCGACAACGAAATCCCCCCCACTCAACAGGCTTTTATCTGTCCGGAATGTCATGCCGGTCTTTTACATCTTGAGTATCTTACCTACTTCACCTGGCTCAACCAAGAACTAATCACCGTCCCCAACTTTCCATCTTGGGTATGCGACGTTTGCGGACGACGAGAATACGATTCGCGAGCAGTAAGCTGGCTCAATACCCTTTTAGCCCCCTCAACCGGAAAAAGAAATAGTTACGCGCGCAAAAATATCTCTTCTGGCCTATCGCGCCGACAAAGCAATCGTCCCAACCCTTAATTATAAAATCAAAGAAAAGTATGCAAACCCCGACCACCCGCCTTATTCCTGTTGATTTTCTTACTTCCAGCCATTACATTTTCGGACAAGTGAAGGGGACAAACCGCGGCATTTATGGGATTCTGGGCGATAATACCACTGAGGCATTAGATGTATACGATGCCAGCCTGGCACGCGTTCAAACCCCCGAAAACCTGATCAACTACACCCCTGTCATGTGGCTGGTTAAAAACAAAATCGTCGTTGTTTGCCTGAATAAACGCGACTTTATTGGCCCAATCTCATTGGCGCGCGGCGGTTACTCCAGTATGTATACCTACCCGGTACAAATAACCACCACCGTCTACGAGCTTCAAGGCACAGTAGAATGGCCTGGTCGATTCGAGTTCAAGGCATTCATGGCGGAGGGAGTAAACCCATTTATTATTTTGTATGATGCAATCCTGGTATCCACCCTATTTCCCAAACTACGCATCGAACGCCCGGTGATGCTGTTTAATCGTAGTTTTCTGGATACTCTAGTGATGCTCAAAAAGGCCAACCCAGATACTTAGCCCGGCAAAAAAGAACGCGCCAGGAAAAGCGCCGCCAAGCTTTTGGCATCCTGAATCTTCCCATCCCTTGCCATCGCGAATACTTCCGCCAGAGAAAAGGCTTCAGCATCCAAAAACTCATCCTCATCCCCTGGCAAAGCATCTGCCCGCAGTTCAGTAGCCAGATAAACATGCATTAACTCTGTTGAATAGCCAGGAGCCAGGTAAAACTCACCGATCTTCTGCAGTCTTCCAGCCGCCTGGCCAATTTCCTCACGAATCTCTCGTCCCGCGCCATCTTCTGGCAGTTCCCCCGCTTCCAAAGTTCCCGCCGGTAATTCCCACAGTGTTTTTCGCGCCGGGTGGCGATATTGGCGCACCAACCACACCCGACCTTGACCATCTACTGGTACCAGGGCAATTGAATTGACATGCGCGACAACATCCAAATAAGTAATCTTTCCATCTGGCAAACGGACCTGATCGCGACATACAGCAAACGCCCGCCCCTGGTATATAGATTGAGATTGGATCAATTCAAAAGACATCCTATCCTCACAAAACAACGGAGTAGCCGCTCAAAGCGCGGCTACTCCGTCTTTACGTTGTAACAAGCAAATATTATGGAATTTGCAGCTTTTTCCCGGCTTCCAGCGTATAGGGTTCACTCAACCCATTTACCTGAGCAATAACCAGGGGATCCACATCACCATACAAGCAGGCGACTGAATACACTGTATCGCCAGCTTTAACAGTGTATTCCGCTGGGTGAGATTTCAGCGCACGCGCCCCAGGCCAATTGCCCGTTTGCGGAATTTTCAGCGACTGTCCTGGAACAGTCTTTGAACTGGCGCTTAACCCATTCATGCTCAATAAATCACTGGGATTCACATCAAAACGGCGCGCAAGACAATAAGGGAACTCACCTTTTTGCAGAGTATAAGTAGAAGGGCGTCCCAGAGTCGCCGCCGGAACCGAAACCGCAGGTTTGGTAGGCTCGGGCGCAGGCGGCTGAGGTGTTTCTGTAACAGCAGGTTGCACTTCAGGCACTGAGGTGGGCTCTGTCTGCCCCTCAGCAGCATCCTTTGCCACCGCAGTCTGAGTACCAATATCACCCATCGTCTGAGATGACTCGGTGCCAACAGCAGGGGACTTAGTGCCAGTTGTATTTGCCTTAGGGGTCGTGAGTCCCGTCGAAGCCGGACGTTCACAAGCCAATAGACCAATTGCTATACCAGCAATCATCACAATGAGCAAAAAACGTTTGATATTCATAATCTCTATCTCCTTCTATGGGTGGTACCCACCTGAATTCGCCAGAATGCGAACCGAATGGTGATTTCTTAGATACTAGCACAATCCCTGTAATGCGTCAAGCGACTTTCGCCTGAAATTTTGCAAACTACAAAAGTTCTTAATGAGAAAATTGCAATCAGCCTGGCGTTGGCAATCCAGCGCCAGGCTGATACCGATGGCTACTCGACCCTGACTAACCCTAAAACAACCCTCTCTCCATCGAATTCTGCCTGAACCACCGCCGCGCTGGCAGGCGCCTGCTCTTGCTTCCAGACAACCGCCAATGTCTCACCCATAATATAGTCTCGGTGCGCCTGAAGCGCATCGGCCAGCTTTGGCGTCGCCTCCACATAAAGCGTGATCCGATCGGCTACATCAAAATCAGCCGTCTTGCGCAAATCCTGCACCCGGCGGATAAATTCACGCGCCAACCCCTCAGCCACCAATTCAGGCGTCAAGTTTGTCTGAAGCGCACAAAGATAAGGGCCATCTGCCGCGACAACCAAACCTTCTTTGGCGCTCGCCCGCACTTCCACCTCCTCAGGCAAAATGTCATAGACAACACCCTCCACCGTCACTTGAACAGAATGCCCATCCAACAATGCGCGCGCGGCTGTCTCAGCCTCCAGCTTTTGCGCCGCAGCGCGAATCGCTGGCATTTTCCCTTTATACTTCTGCCCAAGCTGCTTGGGCAAGGGATTAAGACTGTAAGACACCGCTTCGCCAGCAGAACCGATCGCACACACGGTTTTGACGTTCAATTCATCGCTGAGTAAATCCGCATAAGTTGCCACCGCGCGCGACTCTTCGGCATTTGCTGTCGAGAACATCGCCTCGGCCAAAGGCTGGCGCACCTTCAAGTTAGCTTGTTTGCGGGCCGCATGCCCCAACGAGGCCAGTTTGACCACCACCGCCATATCCCGGTTCAACGCCTCGTTGATCCGTGACTGATCGAAAGCTGGCCATACAGCCAGATGCACAGACTCAGGCGCATTCGGATCAACCGAACACACCAGGTTTTGGTACAACGCTTCAGCCAGAAAAGGCATAGTCGGCGCTAACAACTTTGCCACCGTCACCAAAGCTTCATAAAGCGTAGCGTAAGCTGCCCGCTTATCGGCATCGGCTTCCGACTTCCAAAAACGACGACGCGAGCGGCGCAGGTACCACTTCGAAAGGTCTTCCACAAACTCCTGGATTGGACGCGTGGCACTCGGAACATCATACGTATCGAAAGCAGTCGTAACATCACGCACCAGGGTGTGCAGCTTTGAAAGCAGCCAGGAATCCAGCCCGGCCCCACCCTCGCGCACGGCAGAGGCAGCCGGCGCATCATTCGCGCTGGCATCCAACAGCGGAGACCATTGATCCAGGTTGGCATAAGTCACGAAAAAGCTGTAAACATTCCACAGCGTGAGCGTAAATGTCCGCACCACATCGCCGACCAGATCCACCGAAAAACGTCGTTCATTGCCTGGAGGCGTGGCTGTATAGAGATACCAACGGAAGGCATCAGCCCCATGAGCATCAATCACATCCCACGGGTTGACAATATTACCCTTCGATTTCGACATCTTTTGCCCCTCACCATCCAGAATCAGGCCCAGGCAGATGACGTTCTTGTAGGATTGAGTTTCCATCAGCAGTGTACTGATGGCATGCAGAGAATAAAACCAGCCGCGGGTTTGATCCACCGCCTCGCAAATGAAATCAGCGGGGAACTGCGTTTCAAAGATTTCCTGGTTCTTGAACGGGTAATGCCATTGGGCATAAGGCATGGCGCCCGAGTCAAACCAAACATCAATCAGATCAGGAACGCGGTGCATATCAGCATTACACTCTGGGCAGCGAAAAGTCACTTCGTCCACATAAGGGCGGTGCAAATCCAGATCAGACAAGTCGCGCCCGGCCAGTTCCGAAAGTTCCTTGCGCGAGCCAACGCAATGACGATGGCCGCACTCGCTGTTCTGACACTCCCATACCGGCAGCGGCGTTCCCCAATAGCGCTCACGGCTTAAAGCCCAATCCACATTATTTTGCAGCCAATTGCCAAAACGACCTTCCTGGATATGCTCAGGCACCCAGTTGATCCCCTGGTTGAGTTTCACCAGGCGATCCTTGAACTGGTTCGTGCGAATATACCAGGCTTCACGCGCATAATACAACAGAGGCGTCTTACAGCGCCAGCAGAAGGGATAAGTATGCACATAGCGTTCGGCGCGGTACAGCAGCCCGCGGTCATCGAGATCGCGCGTGATCAACGGATCAGCATCCTTCACAAAAACACCACGCCAGGGCTTGATCTCAGGCAAAAAGCACCCATCCGGCCCAATCGTCATTAAGAGCGGCAGGTTATACTGCTGCGCCGCCTGCATATCCTCCGCGCCAAAAGCTGGCGCAGTATGCACCAGGCCCGTGCCATCCTCCGTCGTCACATAATCTTCCAAGACTACGAAATAAGCCGGTTTATCGGGCAGCAGAAACGTGTAGAGCGGTTTATAACGCAGCCCCTGCAATTTTGTACCCTTAAAGGTCTCAAAGACCTTTACAGGCTCGCCACGGAAGACTTTTTCCACCAAAGCTTGCGCCAGGATCAATTTTTCCGTACCCCCCTCTGGCAGCGCATGCTCCACGATCACATAATCCACATCAGGATGCGCTGCCACCGCCACATTGCCCGGCAGCGTCCAGGGCGTAGTTGTCCACACCAACAGCGACGTAGTCGGATCTTCCACCAAAGGCAAACGCACAAATACGGATGGATCCGACGCTTCGTCATAACCCAATGCCACCTCATGATCCGAAAGCGGCGTGCCGCAGCGCGGGCAGTAAGGCACAATCTTATAGCCCTGGTAAAGCAGATTCTTGTCCCAGAAATTCTTCAGAATCCACCATTCGCTTTCCACATAGTCACTGGTATAAGTGACATAAGCAGTCTTCAAGTCCACCCAAAACGCGATACGCTCGGTCAGTTTTTCCCAGTCTTGAATGTAATCAAAGGCAGATTTACGGCATAGCTCATTGAACTTTGCCACGCCATAAGCCTCAATTTGCGCCTTATTGTTAAACCCCAGGCGTTTCTCAACCTCAATTTCAACCGGCAGACCATGCGTATCCCACCCGCCGCGGCGGATCACATGATAACCGCGCATCGTCTTGTAACGCGGAAAGATATCTTTGAACGAGCGCGCCAAAACATGGTGCACCCCCGGCTTACCATTCGCCGTCGGCGGCCCCTCATAAAAGACATACTCCAGGCCGCCCTGGCGCTGCTCACCGCACTTGTGAAAGATCTTCTGCTCACGCCAGAACTTGAGCTGAGATTCTTCCATACGGACAACATCGAGTTTAGGAGAAACAGGTTTAAACATAGAAAACTCTTTCTGCAAAAATAAAAAAGCTCTCATCCCATACACAGGGACGAGAGCATAGATAACAACGGTATAAAACACCGCCGCGGTACACAACACCGCTTAGCACCTCGCGGTACCACCCTGGTTCCCGCCAATCATCAGCGGGCGCCTCGGTTGAGTACAAAGATAGAGCACCCTCAACACACTGCTCCTCTGCATACCCATGCCATACGGTAAAAAATACCGCCCATAACGGTTGGCCCGACCGGCTTTCTTACTAACAGAGGCTAACAACACACCTGCGGTAATTTACACCACGGCGGTGATCTATACCACTGCATTCAGATCGCAGCTCCGGAAGGATTTTCAGCCCACCGCTCCGATCCGGCTCACACCACTCCCGGATTCGCTGGCAGAGCTTGCCAGGCTTACTCGTTTCCATCATCGCTTTTCAAGGTGATTCAATTACAAACATTATGCCATAAATTGACAGAGAGGTCAACAGTAAAAAAAAAGCCTCTTGGCAATGACCTACTCTCCCAGGAGGTCGCCCTCCAA
>CAIQJJ010000157.1 GCA_903872065.1 uncultured Anaerolineales bacterium
ATTTTGAACGGCATGGCGCTGCATGGCGGCTTGCTCCCTTATGGGGCGACGTTCTTTGTTTTCACCGACTATTTGCGCCCGGCGATCCGCGTCTCGGCTTTGTCGCATATCCCGGTCGTGTGGGTGATGACGCATGACAGCATCGGCCTGGGCGAAGATGGCCCGACGCATCAGCCGGTAGAACACCTGGCTGCGCTGCGGGCGATCCCCAACCTGGTGGTGCTGCGCCCCGCCGACGCCAACGAAACCGCCGCCGCCTGGAAGACGGCGATTGAGCGCCGGAACGCGCCCACACTGCTGGCCCTTTCGCGGCAGAACCTGCCCACCCTCGACCGGAAAATTTACACGCCGGCCAGCGAATTAGCCTGCGGCGCATACATATTGGCCGATTTGGGCGAGAAGGCCCCAGAGCTGATTTTGATGGCCTCGGGTTCGGAGGTGAGTCTCATCGTCGCGGCCGGGGAGCGCCTGGCGGCGGAAGGGGTTAACGTCCGCCTGGTGTCATTCCCCTCGTGGGAATTGTTCGCTGCCGAAAGCCCGGAGTATCGCGAGAGCGTTTTGCCGCCGACGATCAAGAAGCGCCTGGCGGTTGAAGCCGGCATCGCCCAGGGATGGGAACGTTGGGTTGGCGAGCAGGGGTTGATCCTCTCCCTTGACCGTTTTGGCGCTTCAGCCCCGGCCAAGACTTTGTTTGAGCAGTTCGGTTTCACGGTTGAGAATGTGATCGCGCTGGCGCGCCGGCTGCTTTAATCACTGTTTTCTTTTGTGGAGTGATCCGACAGCCGCCCAATGAACCGTTTGTGATGCGGTTGGTTGGGCGGCGATTCTATCTGGAGGTGTTATGCGCATTGCGGTTGCTTGCGATCACGCAGGGTTTCCGTTGAAAATGACGGTTGTTGAGACGGTGCAGGCTTTGGGGCACGAGGCGATTGACCTGGGCGTCAATGACGGCGCGGTGAGTGTAGATTATCCCGATATGGCTGAAAAGCTTGGGCGGATGCTGCAAGCGGGACAGGTGGATCGCGGGATATTGCTTTGTGGGTCAGGGGTGGGGGCCTGCATTGCCGCCAATAAATTGCGCGGCATTTACGCCGGCGTCTGTCATGATACCTATTCCGCGCACCAGGCGGTGGAACATGATGAGATGAACGTACTGTGCCTGGGAGGGCGCGTCATTGGGCCTGAGCCAGCGAAAGAGATTATCGCTGCTTTTCTCAAGGCGCGTTTTATCGGCAGCGACGCTGGCCAGGAGCGTCATCAGCGCCGTGTGACGAAAGTGCGCCGGCTGGAAGACAGCCGCTAAACATTCAGCCCCGGTCGGTGTGGGATATGCTGTTTGCCCGTTTGCGTTCCTACTTTCTTCCGTCTCCAGCGTCGCTCACTTTGATGTGGGCGGCCGGCTTTCAGTTTGGCGCTGCTGCGCTCCTTTTCGCGGTATATGGCGTCACCATGAACCGCTTGTTGGATGCCGTGATGCTGTTAAGTTTCACCAGCGCGCCGCTGGCGGCGACCTTGCTGACGGCTGCCGCGCTGCGTGAAAAACGGTTGGCGGCGCGCGCCTTGTTGTGGGGGGCAGTGACCCTGGTTGCACTGGGCAGTCTGGTGGGCTTTATGATCCCGTTTGGGATCGGTGTCGCGCCTGAAAAACGCGCGACCCTGGCTTCTTTCCTTTTGTGCTGTGGACTGCCCATCCTGCTGCCCTTTCTTTTTATGGGGATCAGCATGCTGCAAGCCTGGGCCG
>CAIQJJ010000158.1 GCA_903872065.1 uncultured Anaerolineales bacterium
GGGCGGCCATCGGGTCGTGCAGGGCGCCGGCGTAGGCCAGCCGCTCCAGACGCAGGCCGATGAAGTCGGCGGCCATCCCGGGGGCCAGCGCTCCGATGTCGTCACGCCCCAGCACGCGTGCCCCGCCCGCCGTCGCCAGATCGAAAGCCGCCTGGTACGAGGCCAGCGGCAATTGATGAGTCACAATGCGCTCCACTGGCAGCAGCCCTTTTTCTATCATCTCGATGGCCAGCGGATAGCAGTACGGGCCAAGATGCGCGCCGTGAATGTTCAGTTCCTTCGTGTCGCCGATGATCGTCCAATCCACCGTCACCGGTTGGCCCATCACACTGAATTCGACGAAGGTGCCCAGCTTGCGGATCATGTACAAACCCTGCTCGACCGCCGCCGGATGCCCACTGGCCTCGATGTACACATCGCAGCCATAGCCGTCGGTTAAGCGGCGCACCTCATCAATCACGTCCACCTTAGCAGGGTTCAAGACCAGATCGGCCCCGCACGCTTTGGCCGTCTCCAGCCGCTGCTCATTCAGATCGAGCGCGATCAGCAGCCGCGGGTGCTTCAGCCGCGCCGCGGCGATCATCCCCAGGCCCAGCGGCCCCGCCCCGGCGATCACCACCACATCCTCGAACTCAATCTCCCCGCGCTGGACGGCGTGAATGGCGCAGGCCAGCGGCTCGATATACGCCGCGTACTGCGCCGGGATCGCCTCTGGCACCTTGTAGTTCAGAGCGTTGCGCGGGAAGAGCATATATTCCGCCATCGCCCCAAATGCCTTCTGGCGAAAGCCGTACACATCGCCGTTTTGACACATCCAATATTGGCCGCGGCGGCAAAAACGGCACTGCCAGCAGGGCGTAATCTGCTCCGAAATAGCCATATCGCCCAGGCGCAAGCCGTATTTCTCGCTCGCCCCCTGGCCCAGGGCGACCACCTGGCCGACGAACTCATGCCCCGGAATGACCGGCGGCTGACAGTAGCCGGCGCGCTGCTGATCGCCCCAAAACAGCGGCGCGCCGTGATGACATTTGATGTCGCTGGCGCAAATCCCGGCGGCTTTCACCTGGATCACCACCTCTTCTGCGCCTGGCTGCGGCGTGTCCCACTCTTGCAGACGATAATCGCCTGGCCCGTAACACACCACCGCTTGCATGGTTTTTGGCAAAGGGGGGGAAGCTTGAATCTTCATGATCGGATGTCTCCTTTTTGACCCTTACGGCGTGACAATGTTAAAGCCGCCCTTGAACGTATCCATCATTCCCAACAGATCCAGGAACTTCAAGGAATTGCCGTCAATTTTGATCTCGCCGGAGAGGATCGCCTTGGGGAAGGTCGTTTCACCGATCGCGATGCGGTCGAACGTGGCCCGCGTCATCGTCACCGTCGCATCGGGCTGCGCCGCCTGCCGGTTCACCAGGTAGGTCAGGGCCGAATTCTCCAGGTTGATCAGGTATTGCTCGCCCACGTCGCTGAAGTTCCAGTTGATCACGATCCGCTTGCCCTCCGCCTTCGGGCCGTTCAACCGCACGCCCATGTAATCGAAGAACATCGGCATCGTCATCGCCTTGAGCGAATCGGGGCTGGCGCTGCCTCCGCTGCCGTCGCCCGGATCGGCCCCATTGCGCAGCTCGTAGGCCCCGGTCAGGTACTCATTGCGCCAGGAAGCAGATTCGGCCTGGTAGCCCAGTTGATCGAGCGTATCGGCCAGCAGATTGCGCGCCTCCACGTTGTCCGGGTAGGCAAAGACCACCTGGTTCATCACCTGCGCCACCCAGCGATATTCGCCCTTTTCGAAATCCTGGCGCGCCTTGACCATCACCGCCTCCGGCCCGCCCATGTATTCCACCGCCTTCTTGGCCGTCTCCGCCGGCGGCAGCGGGTTCAAGTTGGAGGGGTTGGAATCGTACCAGCCCAGGTATTTCTGATAGACCGCTTTGACATCGTGACTGACTGTGCCGTAATTGCCGCGCAGATACCACTCCTGCGACAGGCTCTTGGGCAGTACGATCATCTCGGCGATCTCATTCATCGTATACCCCAGGTTGGCCAGGCGCAGGGTTTGATCATGGATGAACTTGTACACATCGCGCTGACCCTTGAGGAAATTCACCACATTTTCCTGCCCCCAGTGCGGCCAGTTGTGTTGGGCAATGATCACCTCAGTCTTGTCGCCAAACAGGTCCAGCGCCTCGTTGAGATAATAGGCCCATTGTTTGGCGTCGCGCGCTTGCGCCCCGCGCAGCGTCAGAACATTGTGCAGCGTGGCGCAAGCCAATTCGGCCGAGTCGAACATCTTGAACTGCGGGAAATAGATCATCATCTCAGCCGGGGCCTCGGTGTCGGGAGAAAGCTGGAAGACCATCTCCACACCATCCACCGTGCGCGTGTCGCCGGTCTTGAGGATCGTATCCGTAGGCGGGATCAGGGTGTAGCTGCCTTCAGAGATCGCCTTGCCCACGCCAATATCCACCTGGCCGCGCACGCTGCGAGGCAGGGTCATGCCGAACATATACTGGGCGCGACGGCTCATCGCCATGCCGGCCAGGACATTCTCGCTGACAGCCGATTCGAGGAAGCGATCGGGGGCGATGACCTGCACTTTGCCCGCCTGCACCTCGGCTTCCGAAACAACCCCTTTGACGCCGGCGTAGTGATCCAGGTGGCTGTGCGTATAAATCACGGCCACAACCGGGCGCTGGCCGCGCTCCTGGTAGTAAAGCTCCAGCCCGGCTTTGGACGTTTCCAGCGAAACCAGCGGATCGATCAGAATCAGGCCCGTATCGCCTTCGATGATCGTCATATTCGAGGCGTCGAAGCCGCGAATCTGGTAGACGCGGTCAACCACCTGGAACAAGCCGTTGTTCAGGTTAAGCTGCGCCAGCCGCCACAGGCTGGGGTTGACCGTCGGCGGCGCTTCCTTCTGTTTGAGAAAATCATACTGCGCTAGATTCCAGGCTTCCTTGCCATCGGCGGTAGTGATCACCAGATCCGGCAGGGTGGCAATGAAGCCGCGCTGCGCATCCTCGAAATCTTGCTGGTCATCGAAAGGCAGTTCTTTGAGCAGGTCGGTGTTGGCTTTGACGGTGGCCGGCTGCGCATCTCCCGAAGCGACGGGGGCTTTGGCGCTGCGCGCGGTGCAGGCAGCGATGGCGACGGCGCTGATCACCCAGAGCGCCATCCAGACAATTCTTTTACGAGACATTTTTTACTCCTGAAAGGGGGATTTTTTCCCGAAGTCTGCTTTGGACTTCGGAAGTGTTATGAAAATAGACC
>CAIQJJ010000159.1 GCA_903872065.1 uncultured Anaerolineales bacterium
ATCGGGTGACCGAATCGCCAAGTGCATGCAACGTAATCGAACTACTCGCTACCCTGGTGGGCGGGCCGCGCCAGATCGAAACCGCAGAGGCCTTGTTGGCTCACTACGGCTCATTACGCGCCGTCCGCATGGCTTCGGCCAGCGAGATCGCCGCCACCATTCACGGTGTTGGCCAGCAGACGGCCGCGCGCCTGGTCTCCGCCCTGGAGTTAGGCCGCCGCCTGACGGTGGAAGTTGAGGATGAACACCCGGTAATTCACAGCCCTGGCGACGCTGCCGCCATCATCCAGTATGACATGAGTCTGCTGGAACAGGAGGAAATGTGGGTCATGTTGCTCAATACCCGCAACCGCCTGATCGAGACCGACAAGCTGTATCGCGGTTCAACGAATTCGTCGCAGGTGCGGATTGGCGAGGTGTTCAAAGCCGCTATCCGCCGCAATGCGGTGTCTATCCTGGTCGCGCACAATCACCCTTCTGGCGATCCAACACCCAGCCCTGATGATGTTGCCGTGACACGCGCCATCGCTCAGGCCGGCAAGACCCTGGACATTGACGTGTTGGATCACATCGTCTGTGGACGAAACCCAAGCCGTTACGTTTCGCTCAAGGAACGCGGCCTGGGTTTTTCGTAATCTCGTTCCCCTGCTCTTTACCTTTGAGGAAATCAACTATGAAAACTAACTCTGGCGGGTGTTCTTCATCCGCATCTACCCCTCAGGTGACTGTTCTGCAGTCCCTGCTCAAGCAAGCGCTTAGCACCGTGGCGCGGGCAGCGTCAACCAGATCGACTCTGCCTGTGCTCGAATGTGTGCTGCTTTCTCAAACTGCGGATGGGCTGCGCCTGTCGGCAACCAACCTGGAACTGGGCATCATCTGCCAGATTGGGGCGCGCTTTGGCGAGGCTTCTTTCCCACAAGACCTGCTGGCGGCGCCGGCGAAGACTTTCACTGACCTGATCAACACGCTGCCCGAAGGCGATGTGCAACTCATCTTCGAACCAAAGACGATGAGCGTGCAAGTCGTTTCTGGCGGCTCGAAGTCCAAGATCAAGGGCGTTGACCCGAAAGAGTTCCCCCCCATCCCCACAGCGGCCAGCGAAAGCGCGGTTAGCCTGGCGCTTCCGGCTGAGATTGGCAAGATCATCCAACAGGTTGTGCTGGCGACCAGCGCTGACCAGTCCCGCCCCATTTTGACCGGCGTTTCTCTGACGGCGCAAGCTACCGGCGAGGCAACCTCGCAGCTTACCCTGGCGGCTGCCGATGGCTTCCGCATGGCGCGCCGCAAGGTCGCCCTGGCTGGAGCAATCAGCCGCCCGGTCGAGGCCGTCATTCCCGCCTCGGCCATGAAAGAACTGGCGCGGATCGCCAAAGATACCGCTTCACCGATCACCGCGGTTGTGGAACGCAATCGCGTCATCTTCCAGGCCGGCGAGATTACCCTGGTTTCACAGACCATCGAAGGCGCCTATCCCAACCTGGATCAGATCATCCCGACCAGGTTCACAACGCGCACCGTGATCTCTACCACTGACTTTCTGAAAGCCTGCAAGCAGGCTGAAATCTTCAGCCGCACGGATCATTACACGGCCATGTTGGAAATTGCTGGCGAGGAGATCAAGATCGGCGGGATGTCGCCTGAGACCGGCGCGACCACGACCACCCTCAGCGTCCAAAGCGAAGGGACTCCACTGTCCATCGCATTCAATGCCGTGTTCCTGAAACAGGGCATTGAAGCGCTGAGCACGCCCACCTTTGCTCTGGAGACGAATAGCGAAACCAGCCCAGGGATGATTCGTCCGGTTGGCGAGACGGCTAACGAGTTTCTCTACCTGGCGATGCCCATGCACCGCGATGTCATAGACGTTGACGAGGCCGCTTCCGTAGCTGCTGCCGCAACGACAACTGCGCCGGCGTAACGGAGGTTGCTATGTCATTCCAGAATTTCATCTGCGAAGCCACCGGCGAACCGACCCCGCCACAAACCTGTCTGGCCTGCGCCCGCAACGGCGCTTTGCCCGGCTGCCCAATGACTGCTCCGGTGGTCAAAGGTATTCTGGCCAATATGCGCCCGGACGATTTCGGCGTCACCATCACCACGCTGCTCGGCTGCCCACGCAAGTTCCAACTCAAGCAAGAGTGGGACTACAACCTGCGCCCATCCGAGTTGTGGTGGACTTTCCGCGGGCAGCTCATGCACGATGTTTCTGCCCGCTATGCCCAGGATGATCCCAATGCTATCGTTGAGCAGCGCTATTCGGTGATGGTGGAAGCTCCCCAAGGGCTGAACATCATCTCCGGCCAGCCTGACCTGGTGTATCTGGATCGTCGTCACATCCTGGATTTCAAGACGATCAAGGCTGTCCCCGGCCCCTGGCGAGTCTACACCTGCCCAGAAACCGGTACGGTGATCCGTGAAGGCCCGTATGCCTGCCGAACG
>CAIQJJ010000160.1 GCA_903872065.1 uncultured Anaerolineales bacterium
AGTTTTATATTGGGATGCTCGGCCGGCAAGATGCGCCTCATATCTTGCCGGCGGTTGAGTTAAAATATTTCGGATTTGAAGCCGCAAACAAACCCAAAGTGCGCAGCTATCCAGCCAAATGGGATGCCCAGTCTTTTGAATATCAGAACACTGAGATCAACCTGGATTTTGCGCCGCAAGATCGGACGGCGACCGAGGAGATGCAGCGCATCGCGCGAAAGTGTTGGAGCATTTTCGCACTGAAAGGCTATGCCAGCGTTGATTTCCGCGTGGATCGCAGCGGGAAACCCTGGGTATTAGAAATCAACACCAATCCTTATCTACACGCAGATGTTTCATCCTTCGTCGCGGCTGCCTACAAGGATAATATCCCTTTCGAAGAGATTATCCAGCAAATCGTATCCGCTATTTAAGATTGCAATGCTCTATTTCTTGCGCCGCGCCTTGTTTGTGTACTTTCGCCCTTACTGGAAACAATGCCTGCTGTTGTTTCTTTGCATTGCGATCACGATCTCTTTTGAAACCGTCTTTCCCCTGAGCGTCAAATTTCTGATTGACCTGGCGATCACCCCCCAAAATCATGAAATGCTGATCTTGTTGATCGGCGGGCTGGGCGCTTTTTACCTCATTTCAACCTTAGGCGCCTTATCCCTAGACTACCTGAACGCGCATCTGGTCGCCCAGGTGATGAGGGACATCCGCATGAAGATGTTCTCTCACCTGCAATACCTGTCGGCCAGTTATTACGCCCGCTTGCAGAGCGAGGATGTGATCACCCGCTTCAACACCGATCTCAAAACCATCGAGACCGCCCTGACCTTCTCGGTCATCCAGGGCATCCAGTTTGGCTTGCAGCTCGTGTTGAATGTGATTGTGCTGTTTCTGCTCGACGTCCCCCTGGCGGTGATCACGATCCTCTTCTTATCGGTGACGGCGTTCTTGCCGAAATTGTTCATCAAACGGGCCACACTTCTTGCCGTGCAGCGCCGGACAGAAGAAACGGACATCGCGAGCAAGGTGCTGGAAAATCTCCAGGCGCAGTCGGTCGTCCGCATGTTTGGCCTGCGCGAGCCGGTCATTGCCGCGTTCGCGCGGCAAGCCAACCGCTTTGCCGTCACCTCCAGGCAGTCCACCTTTGCCGAATGGCTGGTCAGCCGGACAACGTACCTGGGACAGTATCTCATCCAATCCCTGGTGATCGCCATCGGAGGGCTGCTGGTCTTTTTCCAACGCCTCTCGATCGGCTCGTTGGTGGGGTTCACCTCGCTCCTCGCCAGCCTGGGAAATTCTGTGACCCTGGTGTTGGACGCCTTCACCGGCTTGATCCCGGCCCTGGTCAGCCTGGATCGCGTTGAGCGCCTGCTGCGGGAAAGCAGCGAGGTGCATGACAGCCCCGGCAAGCATCTGCCGCGCTTCACCAACCAAATTACTTTCGAGCAGGTCACGTTCAGCTACGATGGCCCGGAGGGGATGCCGGCTGTCAAGCAGATCGACCTATCGATCCCTCGAGGGGAGACGGCGGCAGTGGTCGGGCGCAGCGGATCGGGCAAAAGCACGCTGCTCAACTTGTTGATGCGCTTTTACGATCCCGACCAGGGGCGCATTTTGATTGACGGCCAGGACATCCGGCAGGTCAGCCTGGCTTCGCTCCGCTCACAGATGGCGGTGGTTTTTCAAGATACATTTCTGTTCGATACCACCTTGCGCGAAAACATCCGCATGGGGAAGCTCGGCGCGAGCGACGCCGAGGTGGAAGAAGCCGCCAAAGCCGCCGGCATCCACGAAACGATCCTCAGCCTGCCAGGTGGATATGAGACGCGGGTAGGGGAGCAGGGAAAGGCCCTTTCGGGAGGGCAGCGCCAACGGATTGCGCTTGCCCGCGCCATCATCCACCGGCCGGCGATCCTGGTGCTGGACGAGGCGACCTCCGCGCTGGACCCCGAGACTGAACAACTGATTTATGAGACCCTGAAAAAGCTGAAGGGGAGCTGCACGATTTTGCTGGTCACGCACCGCCTGGCGCCGGCCTCCGGGATGGGACAAATCATCGTCCTGGACAATGGGCAAGTCGCCGAAGTGGGCAATCACGAGACGCTGCTCATGCAGCAGGGGATTTACTACCGCCTGTACATGCAGCAAAATGGATTCACAGTTAGTGCGGATGGGTTGTACGCCGAAATCACCCCGGCGCGCCTGCGCAGCATCCCGCTCTTTGCGCAGCTCGACGATACCACACTGGAAATCTTAGCGCCGCAATTCATCCCGGAATGGTACGAGGCTGGCAGCACGGTCATTCGCGAAGGCGATTTGGGCGAGAAGTTTTACATCATTGTGCGCGGCAAAGTCTCGGTGACAATCGCCGGCCTGCAACAGCAGATGGTGCATCTCGGCTTCTGGCAAGACGGCGACTATTTCGGGGAAATCGCCCTGCTCGATGGAGGCCGGCGCACAGCAACGGTGCGGACGATCTTGCCCTGCCTCTTCCTGACGCTGGATCGCAAACATTTCATGAACATGATGGCAAGTTCCCTGTCGGTGCGCAAAGATATTGAGCAGGCGGCGCGGATGCGCCGCTTCAACCAACGCATGCCCTGAAGCGAGCGACATTCCAGCCGCGGCGAATTGCAGCCGTAATGCAGCGCGGATACCCTTGACACGCGTCGTTAATTTGGTAAAATTAATTCGATGAATATCTAATTAATTTCACGAGTAATACTATGAACGATCCAATTCCCTCCGACGAACAACTTTTAGGCTTTTTCAAAGCCATGGCCGACGCCAACCGGCTCAAGATCATTGGCCTGCTGACGCAGTCGCCGCGCAGCGTGGAAGAACTGGCGGCCCTGCTCGATCTACGCCCCTCAACGGTCTCGCATCACCTGATGGTGTTATCCGAGGCCGGGCTGGTCAATGGCCGCGCCCAGAGCTATTACAATGTTTACCAGATGACTTCAGGCGCGCTGGAGAGCATGGCCCGCCGCCTGCTGGCGCAAGAGACTCTGCCGCAGGTGGCCGGCAGTGTTGATTTGAATGCCTATGACCGCAAAGTGTTGGCGGATTTTCTGCTGCCGGATGGTCATTTGAAGACCATTCCCGCCCAGCACAAAAAGCGCGAAGCTATCCTGCGGCATATCCTCAAGTCTTTCGAGCCGGGCGTGCGCTACAGCGAGAAACAAGCCAACGAAATCCTGGAGCGCTTTCACGAAGATACCGCCACACTGCGGCGCGAACTGATTGCTTACAAAATGCTAGACCGCGCAAGCGGGGAATACTGGCGCAAGACGGATACAACTGAAAATTGATGTGGAGTTTGCAATGAATACCCCTACCGACCCCAACCTGCTTGATCTTTTCAAAACCCTGGGTGATGCAGAACGTTTAAAAATTGCCGGGCTGCTGGCGAATGAACCTTTGTCTTTGACCGAACTCTCGCAGCGCCTGGAACTGCCGCTGAACGATGTATCGAATCACCTGGCGCACCTCGAAGCGCAAGGTTTGCTGCAAAAAGAAGGCGACGCCTATCGCCTGGCAGCCAAAGCGTTGGAACAAAAAGCGCGCGCCGTCCTGGCGCAGTCACACCCCAAAGTTAAATCGGACGACTTCGAAGGCGACGACTACGACCGCAAAATCTTGTCCAGCTACATCGCCGTAGATGGCAGCCTGAAGTCCATCCCCACACAGCACAAGAAACTGATGGTCATTTTGCATCACATAGTCAAACAGTTCCAGCCGGGCATCCGCTACCCTGAGAAACAGGTCAATGAAATCCTGCGGCGTTTCCACGAAGATTACGCTGCGCTGCGGCGCTACCTGGTGGATAACCGCTTGATGGCGCGCGAAAAGGGCGAATACTGGACGCTGTAGTTCACCTGCACGGCGACAAAAATCTGCGCGGCGCCACCGGTCGCAGCGACCTCAGCCGCGCCGTTCCATCAAATACATCACCCGCGGCGAGGCTTTGAGCGGGAAGCGCTCACGAAGCATGTAATAAGCCCCAAAGGCGGTCTCAAAGCCCTGCGGAGTGTAATCGGGGAAAATATCTTCACGGGTGGCAAGCAGCTTTTGCACCTGTGAATCTTCCTTCGGGACAAATTCAATCACCAACCACTGCCCGGCCTGGCTGAGAAATTCAGCCAGGCGCGGCAGTGGGACATTGTTGGAGATCGCCAGGTGATGGATCAAGGCCAGAGCCAAAACGGCGTCTACCGGGCCGCGTTCCAGCAGGCTGTGGCGCTCGCGGTTGCACCAGCCAATCGCCGGCGAGGGGTTGGTCAAATCCAACACCAGGGGCAGCAAAGCGCTCTCTTTGGCCTGCTTCACGGCGCGATAATTGCGCTCGACCGCCGCCGGGTCTATGTCAAAAGCCACGGTGGGGATGCCCTGGACAGAAGCCAGGCGGCTGAAGACGCCGGTGTTGGCGCCCAAATCCCAAACGCTCTTGGGCTGGATGCGCGCCAGGAAGTCGCTGACAGCCTGGCGCTTCTCTTGCATAGCATCGGAGGTGTAGTGGCCGGCGCTGGCATCGTAATAATCGCCCCACTCGGTGCCGGCGGGCTTCCATTGCAGCTTGCGCACTGTGCTTTCCAGGTTATCCATCAAGCCGATAAAAGCTGTGCGCCCCATTTTGCGCGTCTGAGCGTTTTTGTTTATCGCCTTATCCGAGTAACGCTGCTGCGCGGCGGCGTGCAGATGGATATGGGTAGCCAGGCCCAGATCCCAGCGGGTCTTGCCGGGCAGCAAACGCGCCGCCAGGTCGAGCGGGATGCCATCAATGTAGACGCGCAAAAGCTGGCTCAGACGCACATCGGTATACGCCATCAAGGCCAGGGGGGCCAGGAAGTGCTGGCAAAACTGGCGATAGGCCACCCAGGGTTCGCCCTCGCGATACACTTCAAAAGAGAGTGTATCAATCAACACGGCGCGCCCATGATGAAACTGCATATTGTACGCGCTGGCGTCTTTCAGGGCCATGCCCGATTCCAACGCCATTTTCTGGATCGCCAGTGTGTTCAGGGCGGCGTCTTGCAGTTGACTGAAGCTCCACTCGTAGGGATAGGAGATAAAGTCGAGCAGTTCGGGGCGGATCACCTTGTAGGCCAGGGAAGCATCTGCCGGCGGGGCGTCCACTTCCGTATGAGGGATCAGCCACCCGCCGCGGATCAACTTCTCGGCCAATCCCGAGGTCATCAAGCGATCATAGTTCTCGCGATAGAGCTGGTTTACCTGGCGATAAAGCACGCCCTGGCGCGTAAAAAGAAAGCCACTCGGATCGCGAAACGAAGCGGCTAATGGCTGTACATCACTGGTCATTGCGCATCACCTTTTCAAACCGCCAGGCGCTCACTTGTTAAGCGGGTCATTGTTGGATGGATCGGCTGGTTCAGCTTTTTTATCGCGGCGGACAAAGGCAACAATCTTGGCCCAATAAGCCTTGACGATCACTGCTGCGCCGAATAAAGTGGCGACCAAGAGCTGCAAAATAAAGCTGCCTGAACCAGGATCGAGGTAAGCCAATAAGAGAGAGGGGATAGTGTTCATAAGAAAAACCTTTTCAACAAAAAAGCAAAATTTTAAAAACGATGCTCAAATTATACCCCTCTCCAGCGCGGCGATAGTGAAAAATCCGCCTCACTGGCGAACAAGCCTGTCAGCGGCGCGGCGCGCAATCCCATGACGCGGCTGGGAGCAAAAAAGGCGAAATCAAACTCGGTGGGCTCGCCAGCCTTTTTGCCCGGTACCGGCATCAAGCGAGCGGTCAGCGGCTTGTCGAGGCGCAGCGCCAGGGCAGCTACGTCCAGCAGCAGGGCGTACAGTTCTTCCGGTGTGGTCTCGCCCGGCAAGGGAACGGTATCCAGGCCGGCCCCGCACACCGCCGAGTAGAGCAGCAAATCCATCACCGTCAGCGTCCCTTCAGCGGCGCGCCGCGCCAGGGTTGCATCTTCCAAAACCGGCATCATCAAGCCGCTGAACCCCGTGCGCACAAAGCGCGCCCGGTCAATGGTATCGGCAATGAGGGCTGCCGCGGCCAGTGAGCCGTGCAGGCCAATCGCCGGCAGCCCTAAACGCTCGAACGCTTCGCCCAGCGAACGATCTTGCTCAGGAAACGGCGCCAGCGAGAAATCCAACCCATGATAAAGCGCATTGGCCGCATGGGCGAGCATGCCCCCAATGCCGCTAATGGTGAAAGAATGGTACTCAATGGCGTGCGCCAGGGTCTGGCGGGCCGTCTCCAGGTCGGGGGCGTTGGTAAACGCTTCCACCGCCAGATCTGCAGACTCGACGGCAATCGCCAGCGCCGGCGTATCGCCCTGATGATAGGCGGCCGGGAAGAACGGCCCGCCGGCCGGCGTGTTGGCCAGGGCGGCAAAGCGCAAATTGGCAAAGCCATTGGGCGTAATCGTCGCCGCCTGGTGGATCACCGCCGCGCAGGCGCGCACCGCCGGCAAATAGAGCCGCCCATTGGCCGTCATCCTACCGGAGAAGAATACATCCTGCGTAGCGGCAATCGCGGCCGGAATGGCCTGGTAAGCGGCCGGCAGGGCGGGGTCCGCCGGGCCGAGCGAGAGGTAGCGAAAGCCGCGCATGGCAGCCGCATTCTCCAGTTCACGCGCGCGGGCGGGTAAATCTTCAGGCTTCACCCACTGCGGGAAAGGAAGCGTCGCCAGGCGCATCGTTTGCACCTCATAACCGGCCTGTTCTAAAGTCTGGCGGGCCGCGCCGGCCAATGCGCCGGCAGTATCCAGGGCTCTGTCATCTACGGCGCTCAGAAAGCAGGTAATGGAGCGAATTTTCATAGTGTTACACCGATCGCTGTTTGACCACTTCAAAGATTAAGATGCTCGCCGCCGCCGCCGCATTGAGCGACTCGGCGCGGCCGGGCATGGGAATGGATAAACGACGGACAGGCAGCGCTTGCGCCTCGCGCCCGGCGCCCTCGGCCTCGCCGCCGATCAGCAGCGCCAGCGGCGCACGCAGGTCAGCCCGGTAGTAGGGCAGGTCGCCGCCGGCGTCCGCCAGGTAAACCTGGGCGCGGCGCGTCGCGGCGGCGATTTGCGGCCAATCCATCGAATAAATGGGAAGGTGAAAATGAGCCCCCATGGCGGCACGCGCCACCTTCGGCGCGTAAGGGTCTGTGCAGCCCGACGAGAGCAGCGCTGCCTGCACCCCGGCGGCGCTGGCGGTGCGTAAGATCGTCCCCAAATTGCCCGGATCGCGCAGCGCATCCAGAATCAACCAAAAATCCGGCGCGGGCAGCGCCGGCGGCGGCTTCATCTCGACAATCGCCAACAGGCCTTGGGGCGTCTGGGTGTCGCTGATGGCATTGAGAACCGCCGGCGACACTTCATCCACCGCCAGGCGCAGCGCCGAACAACGTTCCACCAGGGCGCGCCCGCGCGGGCTGAGATCGCTGCTCCACAACAC
Organism: uncultured Anaerolineales bacterium; assembly: GCA_903872065.1. Taxonomy (GTDB): domain Bacteria; phylum Chloroflexota; class Anaerolineae; order Anaerolineales; family UBA4823; genus CAIQJJ01. Next base: position 7,423 of record CAIQJJ010000160.1, read on the forward strand.
CTGGCGCATCTTCCAGCCGGCCTGCTGCGCCTCCTCCACCAGGCGCACCCCTTCGACGACAAAGGCTTGCGCCTCGCGACGGGCTTTGGCGTGGAGCAGCAAATCGCGCGCCGCCTGGATCTTGGGGTTGTGCGGGGAGACGATCATACAGCACGAGGCTGCTTCAGGCAGTCACCAGGGTTCCCACCGCCTCGCCGGACAGGGCGCGGCAGAGGGCAGTAGTATCCCAAAAGTTGAGCACCAGGATCGGCATGTGGTTTTCCATGCACAAAGTGAGGGCGGTGCTGTCCATCACCCCCAGGCGGCGGTTGAGCGCATCGAGGTAGCTCAGGCGGTCAAAACGCACCGCGTCGGGGTTTTTCTTCGGATCAGAGTCGTAAACGCCATCCACCTTGGTGGCCTTGATCAAGACATCCGCCCCGATTTCGATGGCGCGCAAAGCCGCCGCGGTATCCGTGGAGAAATGGGGGTTGCCAGTGCCGCCGCCAAAGATGACCACGCGGCCCTTTTCCAGGTGACGGATGGCGCGCCGGCGGATATACGGTTCAGCGACCGCCTGCATCTGGATCGCCGACTGGACGCGCGTCACCATGCCCATACGTTCCATCGCATCCATCAAAGCCAGGGCGTTCATAACAGTTGCCAACATGCCCATATAGTCAGCAGTAGCGCGATCCATGCCGCGCTCGATCCCTATGCGCCCACGCCACAGGTTGCCGGCTCCGATCACAACCGCCACATCTACACCCATATTGTGAATTTCGCGCACCCGTTCAGCAATCGACTCAGCTTCCTTGGGATCAATGCCAAAAACGCTGTTGGCGCCGCCCAGCGCCTCACCACTGAGTTTAAGCAAGACGCGACGATAGATTGTACTCATTGAAGACTCCTTCTGATTACGCCTCCGCGGGAGCAAACGGCGGAGATTCGTCCAACAGACAAAAAAAGGCCAACCCGAAGGTTGGCCTTATAATTCTATGCACTCGTGCTTTCGCCCAGTTCCCAACGGGCAAAGCGCCGGATGACCACATTCTCACCGGTGGCGACAACGGCGTCCGTCAACAGCTTTTCAATCGTGATCGACTCATCGCGAATGTAGGGCTGGCGCAGGAGGCAAACTTCATTCTTGAAAGTCTCCATCCGGCCATCCACAATTTTGCCAAGCACAGCTTCGGGTTTTCCCTCTTGCTGAGCGCGGGCGGTTGCGATCTGGCGTTCATGCTCCAGCACATCCGCCGGGATGTCATCAGCCTTGATATAGCGCGGCGCAGAAGCGGCAACCTGCAGCGCAATTTCATGCGCAAACTGGCGGAAGCGCTCAGAACGCGCCACAAAATCGGTCTCGCAGTTGACCTCAACCATGACGCCCACGCGGCCATTGCCGTGAGAATACAGTTCAACCATGCCTTGCGAGGCCTGGCGATCGGCGCGTTGGGCGGCTTTTGCCAGACCCTTCTCGCGCAGATAATCCACCGCTTTATTGAAATCGCCGTCCGATTTTTCAAGCGCCTTGCGGCAGTCTAAAATACCCGCGCCGGTTGATTCGCGCAGAGTTTTGATTTGTTCAGTCGTAATCGCCATAATGATCTCTCTTTTTCTTCCTTATCACTCTTCATCTTCATTGTCGTTTACATCCGCAATCCCCAATTCATCCTCAATTTGCTCAATGACATCGGGTTCGACGAAAGTTTCAATCTTGGGAGAAAGCTTGGCCAGGGTGGCCGCGCCGAGCAGTTCATCATCGCGCAGCTCGCGATCATCACCGGCGGAGGGTTTCACGGCCTCTTCAGGCTCTTCGTCTTTGCGCAGGGCGCGACCCTCAATGGCGGATTCAGCGATCTTGCCAACCACCAGGCGGATGGCGCGAATGGCGTCGTCATTGGAGGGAATGACATAATCCACATTGCG
>CAIQJJ010000161.1 GCA_903872065.1 uncultured Anaerolineales bacterium
CAACACCCCAAAGGATGAAAAAAGACGCTTTCGTAGTGACGGCTTCAGCCGTTATGGGCAAGGTTAGCGACTGAAGTCGCCACTACAAGCGCCCGACCGGTCTATTTTCGTAATAGGCCAGTTTTGCATAGTCTGCTGCTGGAATGATTGTTTCAACCTGGCATTTGAGACAGACCAGGCGCGTATCCGCTGCGCCTGGGATGGCCGGGGAAAGCGGCAGTGTTTCACCGCAGGGGCAGACAAAACCGTGCAAGCGGGCTGGATTGCCATAAACCAGGCCATGATCAGGCACATTGTGGGTGACGACTGCGCCAGCCCCGACCATGGCCCAACGCCCAATGGTGACGCCGCACACAATGACTGCCCCTGCGCCGATGGACGCGCCGGTTTTCACCAGGGTTTGGCTCAGCGTCCAATCCTGGCTGCCCTTGAGCGTCCCATCAGGCTTGATGGCGCGCGGGTGCTGATCGTTGGTGAAGACGCAGTGCGGCCCACAAAACACGCCATCTTCCAGGGTGACGCCATGATAGACTGAGACGCCATTCTGGATTTTGACATTGTCGCCGATCTGCACCCCAGCATCTATATAAACATCTTTGCTCAAGATGCAGTTGCAGCCAATCATGGCGCCCTCGCGCACCTGGGATTGATTCCAAATGCTGACGCCATCGCCGAGCCTGGCTTTGGGAGATACCTCAGCCGTCGAGTGGATATAAATGCTCATCTTGTCTTGCTTTCAGTAATTGTTTTGAGTGATTGCTGCGCGGGATCGCCTTTCGTTGATCTTCACGCGGCGCAGTTCCTTGACATTTTCTTTCAAAAAGCTTATTCTCTGGCAGGTTGTTGAAACCGTAACTTTGCAAGAATTCAGAACCTTTCTGTTTCAGAACGAGGCGATCATGAAAGTTTTGTCTGTTTTTGGCACACGCCCCGAAGCGATTAAGATGGCGCCGGTGCTTAAAGAATTGGAAAAATATCCCGATCACATTGTATCGCGCATTTGCGTCACGGCTCAACACCGGCAGATGTTGGATCAGATGTTGGCGCTGTTCCAGATCGTCCCAGATTACGATTTGGATGTCATGCGGGAAAGCCAGACGCCGACGCAGGTGGCGGCGGCGGTATTGGTCGGCCTGGAGGGCGTACTACAAGCGGAGAAGCCGGACTGGGTGCTGGTGCAAGGGGATACCACGACCGTGGCCGCGGCGGCCTGGGCGGCTTTTTACGCCCGGGCCAGGGTTGGGCATGTGGAAGCCGGCCTGCGCACTTACGATAAGAAGTATCCATTTCCAGAGGAAGTCAACCGCCGCCTGGCAAGTGCAATTGCCGACTTAAATTTTGCTCCGACTGCCGGGGCGCGCGACAACCTGCTGCGCGAGGGCGTCGCCCCGCAAACCATTGTGGTCACCGGCAACCCGGTCATTGACGCCTTGCAATACGTGGCGCAATTGCCATACGATCCGGCGGATGGGCCGCTGGCCGACATCCCCTGGCAGCGGCGCATTATCTTGTTGACTGCCCACCGCCGCGAAAACTTGGGCGAACCGTTGGAGCAAATCTGCCTGGCTGCCCGCGACCTGGCGCAAAGCTATCCTGCTGACCTGCATCTTGTCTATCCGGTTCACTTGAATCCAGGCGTGCAAGAACCCGCCCGGCGCATTTTAGGAGATTTGCCCAACGTCACCCTGACGCCGCCGCTGGATTATTTGCCGCTCGTTTATTTGCTGAAACACTCGACCCTGGTCTTAACCGATTCCGGCGGCTTGCAGGAGGAAGCTCCTGGCTTGGGAAAACCGGTCTTGGTCTTGCGGCACGTCACCGAACGTCCCGAGGCGGTAGAGGCTGGCAGCGTGCGCCTGGTGGGGTCGGCGCGGGCGCAGATTGTCGCCTGGTCGCGCCGCCTGTTGGACGATGCGACCGAGTACCAGCGCATGGCGCGTGCTGTCAATCCCTATGGAGACGGGCAGGCCGCCCGGCGCATCGTCGCTGCGTTGCTTGAAGCCGGCGCCTAACGTAAAACCTGCGCAAAGACCGGGTCGGCGGACATCTGAAGAACGATGGCATTGTTTTGCGTCCCGTCTACATCGCCAACCCCGCCATCGGCGATCAAGGTTATGTTGCCCTGGTAGTCCACCAGGCGCAGCTCGTTGGCGGGCGCAAAGGTGAGCGCGCCGCTGCCCCAGGCAGCCGTCTTTTGGCCGAGGGTGGCAGATTGGAACACATAGCCTTCCACATCGCTTTCAGTGAGCATGGACGCGTAGTTGTAGCCCATCAATTCAGTGGTCAGGGTCTTGTAGGCATAAAAGGCTGGCTTTGGGCTGTAATCATCATAGAGCAAGCCTTGTTGGTAGCTATCATTGGGGGTGGTTAAGGCATACCAGGTAATATTCTGGACGCCAGCCGCCAGCCCACGCACATGGCCCTGGATGACGTAACGCGCCTGCTGCTGGAGCGAATCGTTGTCTCCAGCGTACCCATGTTCAGCCAGTTCAGTGACCCAGATCGGTTTCTGGAGATTGTAACAGACGCTCAACCGGCTGCGCAAATGGGTGGTCTTGGCGATCAGATCGATTCCCCAAGGTTCGTAGGCTGCGCCTTGCCCATCGAACAGGTTGCCGCAGGTGGGCGCTGGCAGGTAGTTGTTGCGGCGATCGGAACTATTGGCATCCCACCGATCCCATTCTGCATGAAAATCGGGAAAATAGTGAAAGGCAAAGATATCCAAAGAGTCCCCGCCGTTGGCTTGCATGACATCATCGGGGAAATAGCGATAGAACGGCCCGCCATACTCGATAAACCAATCATGCGCGATGCCGCCCATTAAAACCGTTGCATGGGGGTCGGCATTCTTGATCGCGGTATAAGCGACGCCAAGCGCCTGCGCGTAAGCTGCGCCATTGTTTCCCCAGCATCCCAGGCCGCCGTTGCCCAGGTAAGACCAGGTGCCGTCCGGTTCATTGACCACTTCCCAATATTGGATGCTATAAGGGGGGGCCTTATAACGGTTGACCAAATCGGTGAGAAATTGAGCATAGTCGCTCAGACGATCAGGGTAAATTGGGCTGCACAAGGTTTGAGCGGCCCAACTGGGGGAAGCGGAAACAGTACCGATGACCTGGACGCCGACGCTGCGAATGGCGCTTAATTTGGTATCGTACCATTTCAAGCGCGTTTGGTTGAACTGCGGCAGAGAACCCACCTGGGGCGCGCTGGGCTGAAGTTCAGCCCACGAAATATAAACGCGCGTCCAACCGGCGCCGCTCTCGGTCAGCGCCTCGAGCAGGGTCGGGAATGCCGCGTCGAACTCTTCTGTCCTCATCGGCTGGATGACTCGATCCCCCATTGTGACTGCGGTGCTGGTGATCTGGTGCAGGGCGGCGATCTGCAGAGAAAACGGCGATCGCCAATCGTCGTCCTCAATGATCAGATTGGTTGTTTTGGGAAAGCCAAGCCGCGCCTGGGTTGGCGAGAAAAGCGTGATCTTCAGGATTTCATCCCCCTCCCCTAGCGGATCGTTCACGATCGGGATTTGAAACGCCTGCTGAGTCTTTCCGGGCGCAAAGGCGACTACTTCATTACCCAACAGAGAATAATCCTCAGCGGCGGAGGCAGTGCCTCCGCTGGCGGCATAGCGAACGGTGATGGAAATTGGCGACGAGGCGCTCAAGGTTACAGTAAGAACCGCTGTCCCGCCATCTTCCCTCGCCGAATAATTGCTGCTAGAAAATTGAACTGATGTAGCATAATCGCCCTTCGAGATTAAGGGCAAGAAAAGACGCTGGGATGGCGACAAAAGCGGGCCGGCGAAACCTGAGGCCCGGGCCGGGGAACCCGGCGACTGGCCCAACCAAAAAGCGCATAAGATAAAAAAAATGCAGACAATCCCTTTTGGCGTCTGCCCTCGGATGAAGCTGATTTTCTGTTGTAGGATTTGGGTCATTCTGGAAGGCCGTTGAGGCCGATAAAAAGGCGTCAAAAAGGGGATAGAGAAATACTTCTCTATCCCCTTTTTTTCGATCAGGCAAGAAAGGTTTTCTTGCTCCTACCGATCATCTCGCTTAGCGAGAAACGAGAGGCATGTACATGGTGCGCGCCTCTTTGGCTGCCATAGCAAAATTGGTCAAGTGGCAGATATTCACAGAGAGCTTGTTGTTTTCCAGATCGCGCACGTAAGTGGAAGCCGGGGTGCAGGTATTGGCTACATCATCCCACTGCTGAGTGAGTTCATCCCAGTAGTACAGGCGCAGAGTTTCTTCGCGCAGGCCCTTAACGCTGGCATCCGTATATTCAAAGTTCATCGTGACCGGCTTTGCAAATACAAAGCCAGGCTGATACTCTATGTCAAGGAAGGCGCTCAGGTTAAAGAAGTTCACGCCGCGGAAGTTAGCCGGCAGGTTGGGCAGGGCGGGGATGGGAATATAGCGGAGCTTGATGTTTTTATCGGTTGCGCCAGCCGGGATAGTGAAACTGTAATCGAAATCAGTGGGGGTCGTGTAAACCAGGGTGTTATCAATGGTCGGGTCAACATCAACAACCACATCATCATCAGTCGGAAGCACAGTATACATCACCTCGGCCTGGCCAATGCCGCCGTAAGGCAGAGCGCCGGGTTCCGTGCCGACCGGCAAGACGCCGGGCAGTGAACCAACGGGCAGGCTGCCCCAGAACTGCTCATTCATGCTGACGTAGGCGACATTCCCGATTTCTTTCGGGGTTTCAACCAGGTAAGTTTCTTTGATCTTCAAAACAAACCAGGCGCTTTGGGCTGCTGAGTCAACGCCCACTGTTCCATTCCAAATAATCGCATCATTGCTGTAGGTGACATTATCGCTCTTGGCGACCAATTCATATACAATCATGTTTTGCAGCGGGTTGGTGATGGTGAAGACCTGGGACGGTCCCAAAGCCGCACTGTAGGGTGGAGCTACCGTCAGGGTAACGGTGAACTCATCCAGATTCGATACTTCAGCCGGCGCGATGGTTTGGGTAAACTGAAATATCTGACTGGGTAAAGTAGCTGCCTGCACGTTGGCAAACACGAGGCCTAACAACGCGAATGCTGCTACAACAGTCAAAGCAATAATTGATGTCCGTTTATTCATTCCTATTTCTCCTTTATGAGATCAAGTTTTGCCCTTTTCAGGGATTGACAATTAGAAAACTATTATACCCGAATTTTGGATCTTTGTTAAAGCAAAGTATATCAATTTTCATCGAATATTTAAAAAGAGCGGCCTCCTCTTGCTTTGGCTCAAGACCCTTCAGGATTTCTGTGCTCTGATGCGCTGAATTTTAGCGATAATGTCTGATACCAATGAAAAATTACCCTTTTTCGGCTGGTTCAGATCGCCTCTAATGCTTTTGTAAATCTTAAAGAGTCAATTGATACCATTAAAAATGTTCCTACTCTAATTGCTTAAGTATAGCACCTGAAAGCTTTTTTTTCAATAGGAAAATTCCTATTTTCATCGTTTTTCCGAATGATTGTCAATCTGTCGGCGCAGTTTCTTCTGGTTCCAACAAGCGCGGATGGATTTCGGGCGTCAAGCGATAGCCGTGTGCGTTCCACAAGCGTTCGGCCAGGGCTTTCGGGTTCGAGCGCACGCCCTGGCGGGCAAAGTATTCACAGACGCGCTGCAAGTCGCGTCCAAAAATGCGGAAGGCATTGCGGTTGCTGTGCGGCGAAATCGCTTGAGGAAAGTCAATCAGTGTGATCTGCCCTTGCCAGTAAAGGATATTGTACGCCGAGAGATCGCCATGCACCCGTTCCTGGCTGAGCATCAAGTCCACATTATACATGACGCGCTCAAACAAGCGTCGCGCTTCGCTTCTGGAGAGGCTGACATCGCTGAGAACCGGCGCCGCCGTATTCTCGTCGCCTACGTAGCCCATCAGGATTGCGTTTTCACTGGTGGCATACGGGATGGGGGTATCGGCGCCAGCGGCGTGCAGTTTTTGCAGGGTGGTGAATTCATGCGCCAGCCAGGAGGTGTGCAGCAGTTCAAGCCCATAAGCGGTGCGCTTGTGCATGGCATGCTGCATCCCGCCATTGAGAATCTCGCGCCCTTCGGCGTCCAGGTTGGCGCGCCCCTCGCGATAGAGGCTGTCATTGCGCAGGTTGCGCAGTTGGCGCGGGCGATACACCTTGGCGGCGATCCACGGCGCGCCGCTCGAAGCGCTGCCGCGGCACAGGTAAACACTGGCTTCTTTGCCTCCCTTGATCATGCGCAAGACATCGTCAATCCATTGTTGTTCATAGAATCCGCCCAAGGAGTCGAGCAGCCACCAACGTTCGTGGCGCGAGGCCTGGTAGGTGAAATCAAAGCTGTGGTGGCTGTCATCTTGATCGGTGATCTCGGGGGCGACCTTCGGCGGTGGGCGCAGGGCGGCGTTGCGTTCATGCCGCCGGCAGCGCGGATCGGCGTATTCTTCGAACTCGTCGCCGATAAAAAATTTGGGGTTAAGTTTCGACATAGCGGTTTTCCTGACTAAGGAACGAGCATCATAAAAACAAAAAGGCCACGGAGTCTGGATGCACCCGTGGCCAATCAACCATTGCTCAACAATGAGTCAGTCGCTTGTTAACAGGCGCACCCAGATAAGACAACGAAATTCCCATGAATACCTTTCATCTGAGCGCGCCTCCTTTCATTCCAAAATAGTCAGTCTAAAATGATTTCTCAAAACACGATAGACAAAGTGTATCATGTTGGTGGAAAAAATGTCAAGCGCCGGCTTAAGAATTTCGGCGCTCACTGGTAGAATAGCGCCTGATGAAGATTGTGCTTTCGCATTACCAGGCCCGGTTTTTACTCGATCAGCGCGCCCAGCGTGTTTTGGCCGTTGAGGCCTCGCTCGATTTGGGGCGGACGCTTTGCCCGGTTGCGCTAACGCCGCACGGGGTGCGCGCGCCTGGGGAGGAGTTTATTTCTTGGGAGATGCTTGAGACGCTGGCGGCGGACGAAAATGGCTGCTATCTATTGGAAGACGATGCAGCCGGCGAGAAGACGGCGCGCAAAATCCAGTTCTACTCTGAACAGACCGGACGCGTCTACAGCCTGTACCCCACTTCCGGCGCGCCGACAATGTTGGTCAGCGGCCTGCCGATGCACCGCATCAAAGATACTGACCCTTACCAGGATACGCGGGAAAAAATTAAAGCCGCCAGACCTGCCGGGCATGTTTTGGATACCTGCACCGGCCTGGGGTATACGGCGATCGAAGCCAGCAAGTTGGCGGCGCAGGTGACGACGATTGAGCTGGATCCGGCGGCGCTCCAGGTCTGTCGCGCCAATCCCTGGTCGCAGGCGCTCTTCGATCCATCTGGTCATGCCCCGATTACCCAGGTGATCGGCGATAGCTTTGAGCAGATCGCCGGCTTCGCCGATGGGGTGTTCAGCCGGGTGATCCATGATCCGCCCTACCTCAGCCTGGCTGGCGACTTGTATTCGCTGGAATTCTATCGCCAGGTTTATCGTGTTCTCAGCCGCAGTGGGCGGATGTTCCACTATATCGGCGACCCGGAGAGCAAATCGGGGCGCAGTACAACCGCCGGATCGATCAAGCGCCTGGAACAAGCTGGTTTTCGTCACATCGAGCGCGTCCCGCGCGCGTTTGGGGTAGTCGCATGGAAGTAGGTTTTTTGATTCAAGCAGGAAAGGTGTTATGACGATTCAAGCCATTTATTTTGATATTGGTGGGGTGCTGGTGCGCACCGAACAGCGCGCCCCTCGGGCGGCCCTGGCGCAGCGCCTGGGGATGACATACGAGACGCTTGACGAGCTGGTCTTTGGCGGCGCGCAAGGGCGGCGCGCGCAGTGTGGAGAAGTGCGCGCCGAAGACCACTGGGCTTTTATTTGCCAGCAGTTGGGCTGGCCGCTGGAAGACTGGCTGGCGCTGCAAAAAGAATTTTTTGCCGGCGACCGGCTGGATGAGAACCTGGTCAACCTGGCGCGTCGTTTGCACCGGCGGTATCGCACCGGCATTATCAGCAACGCCTTTTCAGATGTGCGCGCGACGCTTCACCAACGCTGGCAGATGGCGGATGCCTTTGATGTCTTGATCTTCTCGGCAGAGGTGGGGGTGATGAAGCCTGATCCGGTCATTTACCGGGCGGCGCTGCAGGCCTTGCGCATCCAACCTGAACAGGCGCTCTTCATTGACGATTTTGCGCACAATGTCGAGGGGGCGCGGGCAGTGGGCATGCAGGCGATCCATTTTCGCAGCCCCGAACAGGCGCAGGAAGAACTGAAGCAGTTTTTAGCTCCAGAGGACCTGGTGTGATAGTGACGGTTTTAAGAAGGTAGTCGAATGACGATTAAAGCTTTGATCTTCGATGTCGGTTCGGTGCTGGTGCGCATGGTGGATGAAACTCCGCGCCTCCAGTTAGCCGAGCGTTACAATTTGCCGCTGATTGATGTGTATCATGCAATTTTCGACAGCCCCACAGCTTTCCCGGCCTGCGTGGGGCAATTGACGATTGAACAACATTGGGAGGCGGTCTTCACCGAACTGCCGATCCCCGCCCCGGAAAAAGAAGCTTTTATCCGCCAGTTTTGGGCCGCGGATGGGTTAAATACCGAATTGGTGGAAGCCATCCGCACCCTGCGCCAAAACTACAAACTGGGGCTGCTCTCCAATGCCTGGAGCGACCTGCGCGCCAACCTGACCCACCGCTGGCAAATCGCCGATTTGTTCGAGGTCTTGATCATCTCAGCCGAAGTCGGCCTGGCCAAGCCCGATCCAGCGATTTACCAGTTGGCGCTGGAACGCCTGGCGGTTGCTCCGCAGGAAGCGGTGTTTATTGACGATGTGCTGGAAAATATTGAGAGTGCGCAGTCCGTTGGCTTGCTGACCGTTCACTACCAGGATAATCTTCAGCTTTTTGCCGAATTGCAAGAGCTGCTTCAGCCGCCGTCATGAACCTGGCTGCCCTCTCTATCCTGGACGCCCTGGATCTCATCCGCCGGGGCGAGGTCTTGCCGCCAGACCTCAGCCGCGCCTGCCTGGCGCGCATTGAACAGTTGAACGGGACGATCAACGCCTTTATCACCGTTACGCCTGAACTGGCGCAGCAGCAGTCCCAACTGGCCGCCAGGCGCTCTGGCCGGCGTGCGGCCGGGGCTTTGCACGGCATTCCTGTGGCGCTCAAAGACTTGATCCATGTCGCAGGAATTCCCACCACCGCCGGATCGCGCTTTGCTTTTGCTGAAACGGCCGCTGGCGTATCCAGTGAAAGGGATGCGTTTGTATACACAAAGCTGCGCGCCGCCGGGGCGGTCTTGTTGGGCAAGCTGAACCTGCACGAGATTGCCTTGGGGGTCACGAATGAGAATCCCCATTTCGGCGACTGTCAAAACCCGTGGGCCCCGGCGTATAGTTGCGGCGGCTCCTCGGGCGGCTGCGCGGCGGCCCTGGCCAGCGAGATGGTCTTTGGCGCTTTGGGCACCGATACGGGAGGCTCGATCCGCATCCCGGCCTCTCTGTGCGGCGTTGTTGGCTTGAAGCCGACCTATGGGCGGGTCAGCCTGCGCGGCGTCATCCCCTTAAGCTGGCATCTCGATCATGTCGGGCCAATGGCGCGCCGCGTGGTGGACGCAGCTCTTCTATTCCAAAGCATTGCTGGCTACGACCCGGCCGATCCCTACGCGCAGAACGTTCCGTGCAAAGATGCGCTGTCCAATTTAAGGGCCGGCGTGCGCGGCTGGCGTGTGGCCCTGGCCGAGGACGCCTATTTCAACGAGGCGGATGCAGAAGTGTTGGCGGCGGTGCAGCAGGCCGGCCGCGTTTTTGAAGCGCTCGGCGCCCAGGTCGAGCGAGTGGCGCTGCCGGGCGGTCGCGAGGCCGCCGCGGCCAACCGCTTGATCACTCAGGCCGATGCAGCAGCTTTTCACCGCCAGCGCCTGGCGGAGCATGCGGATTGGTTTGGCGAGGATGTGCGCCAACGCTTGCAAAACGGCGCTGAGACCAGTTTGTACGATTATCAGCAGGCGCGGCGGACGCAAGCCCGCTTGCGGCGCAGTTTCGAGCAGTTCTTTGCGGATTACAAGGTCTTGCTGCTGCCCACGACGCCGATCGCGGCCCCCCGTCGCGGCGGGGATGCGGTCGAACGCGCCCGCCTGCTCACCCGTTTTACCGCCCCGTTCAATCTCACCGGTCTGCCGGCGCTCTCGCTGCCCTGCGGCTTTACCCAGGCTGGCTTGCCGATCGGTTTGCAAATTGTGAGCAAACCCTGGGCGGAGGCGGCGGCGCTGCGGGCCGGCATGGCTTATGAACAGGCCACAGATTGGCATTTGAGGCGACCGCCCTTGCTGGCTGAAAATATTTGAAGCGCTGATGGTCAGGTTGAACTGCTGGCGACGGCGACGGCAGCCGCTTGCGTCTGGTCGTGGGTCAGGCTGATAGCCCAGGCAGTCAGGCCTAATTCAGCGGCTTTTTGCGCCGCCGCGCCGTGCAACTGCAAGAGCGGCTCACGCTCCGGGCCGCGCACAATCTCAATTTCCTTCCACCCTACCGGGCCAATCCCGGTGCCCAATGCTTTTGAGACGGCTTCTTTGGCGGCGTAGCGCGCCGCCAGAGAAGCAAAATTGCCTTTGCAATCAGCCAATTCTTGGGCGGTAAAGACACGCTGCAAAAAGCGCTCCCCATGGCGGGCGATCGCTTCTTGCAGGCGGGCGATTTCGATCAGATCAATGCCTGTGCGGAGCATAGGGGTTTGACGAAGCCTGCGCCGCGTTAACCGGCGATGGCGATTCCCAGGCGGTCGGGGTGCAGGTAGCGTTGGGCGGCCTCTAAAACTTCTTCGACGGTTACAGCCTGCACCAGACCCGGGAAGCGGCGGTAATAGTCCAACCCTAGCGCATAGTGTTCCAGGCTGAGCAGCCCTCCTGCGACCCCGCCGTTCGACTCGAGGGAGAGCGGCAGCCGCCCGACATAGTTGGCCTGACTGTCGGCCAGTTCGTCCGCCGTGACCGGATCAGCGACGAAACGGCCAATCTCCTTGCGGATCAGGGCGATTGTCTTCTCAATGTTTTCCGGATCTACGCCGGCCGAAATGTACCAGGGGCCTGGGCCTACGCCGCCGCTTACATTGCTGAAGATATAATAGGCCAGTCCCATTTGTTCGCGGATGATCTCGCCAATGCGCCCATACAGACCAAATTGGCCGAAGACGCTGTTGCCCAATGAGGCGGCCAGGTAATCGGGCGAGCGGCGCGCCGGCCCCGCCGCCCCCAGAATAAGGTCACTTTGCGACTTGCCAGGGATTTCGACCTTGCGCGTCACAACCTGGGTCAGGGGTGCGGGGGATGGGATAGGGGGCATCTCGGGTTGTGCGGGGTTCTCCCAATCGCCAAGGGCGGCGCTTACTTTCTCAACCACCGCCGAGGCGTGGACAGCTCCCACCACGGCGATCACCATCCCGCGTGGGCCGTAGTTGTTGCCGTGAAAAGCGACCAGATCCTCGCCGCGGATGGCCTGGATGGTTTCGGGATAGCCATCGTCCGGGCGGCTGTAGATATGCCCGGCGTAGACGATTTCGTCGAATGCCATGGAAGCCATTTCGCCGGTATCCTGGGCGCGGACGGATAGACCGGTCAGCAGTTGGGCGCGCAGCTTTTCCACCTGTTCGGGGGGGAAAAGCGGCTGGCGCACAGCCTCGGCCAGCAGGGTCAGCAGCAGATCAAGGTCTTCGGCCAGTGCTTTGCCGCTAAAACTGGTGGTGTGGGCGCCGCCGCCAAAGCCCAGGCTGGCGGCGGCCGATTCCAGGTCATCGTAGATTTGCTGAAAGCTGCGCCGGGCTGTACCGCGCAGCAGGGTTGAAGCGGTGAAATCAGCCAGGCCGAGCTTGTCGTCGCTCTCCAACAGGCTGCCCACAGTCAGGTAGCCACTGATCACCACCGAAGGGCTGTTAAAGTTTGAACGCGTCAGGATCGTGACCCCATTGGGCAGCGCCACACGGGTGATGTCCTCTGGGCCGGGCAGGGAACGCAGGTTGATGGCGGGGAAGCTCATTCTTCTTCCTCCGGCGGGTTGTTCGCGCCAGGCGGCGTTTTACCGCTGCCCTGTGGCAGATAGACGCCCACAAGGCGATTTTGTGGTTTGAGATAAGTTTGCGCCACGCGTTGGACTTCCTGCGGCGTCACCGCCGCCAGGCGGTCGAGATAATTGGTGAACCAATCGTAGCAGTCGAACATTTCGGCAAAGCCCAGCCAGTAACCCTGGTTGGTAATGCTTTCGCTGCCATAAGCAAACAAGGCGCGGGCTTGCTTGACGGCGCGGCGCACCTCATCCACCGGCGGCGGGGCGTCCTGCAGGCGCTTGATCGCTTCGTCAGTGGCTTGAATGCAGGCTTGCGCGCTGCTGTTGGGATGCACCGTCATGATCAGGGTATAGAGGAAAGGGTCTACCGTGGCAACCTGTCCGCCTGAGATGCCAATGGCCAGGTCGGTTTCTACCAGGGCGCGGTAAAGGCGGGAGGTTTTGTTGGAGACGCCGCTGCCAAACAGGTTCAGGCTGGTTGGGCCAGAGAGCAGACTATCCAGCACCATGAAGGGGAAAAAATCGGGATGTTTGCCGGCGGGGGCGTGGTAATCTAACTGGACATAACACGTTTCGCCAGGGCCCTCGACCGTCAGCCGCCGCTCGCCGCTCTGTTCAGGTTCGGGGCGTTCCAGGCGTTTGGGCGCCGGGCGGGCGGGGATGTCTTCGAAGCAGCGGCGAATTTTCTCCAGCATGGCCCTGGTTTCAAAGTCGCCGGCGACGCTCAAAACGGCGTTATTGGGGATGTAATAGCGGCGATAGTGGTTGATTAAATCCCGCCGCTGGATGCGCTGCAAGTCGGCCATGTCGCCGATGGTTTCATGGTGATAAGGGTGGACGCGGAAAGCAGCCGCTTGCATCTCCTCGTTGAGGCGAAAAAGCGGTTCGTTCTCGCTGCCCTGGCGTTCGGCAATGATTACGCTGCGCTCAGAGCGCACATCCGCAGCGCGATACCGGCAGTTCAGCATGCGATCGGCTTCTAGCTGCACCGCCAGGTCAATTTTGTCTGCCGGCATGGTCTCGAAATAGGTTGTCCAATCGAGGTAGGTGAAGGCGTTCCAAAAACCGCCATCACGGGCAATGGCTTTATCCAGTACGCCCGCCGGAAAGAGCGCCGTACCTTTAAACTGCATGTGTTCGACCCAATGCGAAACGCCGGTGACGCCCGGCGTTTCATCGCGCGACCCGACGCGATACCAGATCCAATGGCTGATAATCGGCGCGCTGTGGATCTCTTTTAAAAGCACCAGCAGTCCATTGGAGAGGGTGAGTTTGGTGAAAGACATGGGCGGCGTTTGTACTGAATGACCAGTTACTTCGGCGCTTCGCTGAAGAACCACTGGCAGAATTTGCTCAGGAAAGCCGGGCAGGCTTTGCTCGCATCAGAAGGCAGTGGAGCAAGCAGCTCATTGTATGGGCCGACCACTTTTTGCAGGCCGGCAAATGGCGCGTGCAGTTCTGTATCTTTGAGCGGAATATTGACATTGACCGAGAGGTTGACCGGCACGTTCAGGCGCACCGGAATGGTCTGGCTGACCGGCACCACCAGGGCCAGGTTGATGCCCAATTCTGTCCCTTTGGGCAAGGAGATATTCAAGGGGACGACCGCGCCGTTCAAGACGATAGTCGCCTGGCTAATCGGGGTATCACCAATGAGTGTGACGACGGTGCCTTGCTCCAAGGGCAGATCGAAGACAACCGGAATCGTATCTTCCACCACGATCGTCTCGTTGACCGGCACCTGGGCTTTGATTGTCGCCGAGTCCATTAAGACAAAGTTATCATACAACCCGCCGATCAATTTGTCGCCGACCATATATTTGATCACAAACAACTGGCGCGCAACAATGATCAAAATCACAATTAAGATCAGGTTGACGATCAGCGATAAGATGCTGGCGGTGGTCCAAAAAGCGGGGGCAAAACTGCCCTGCCAGATGATCCTTTTGGCGCGCGGGTGGCTGGCAAAGAACGAGCGCTTGGGCTGCGCCTCGGCGGTTTCTTGGGGCGCCGGGGCGGCTTTTGGAGGTTTGGGGGGCTTCTCAGCCTTCTTTGGTTTTGCGGGCGCTGGCCCTTTTTGGGGGGCGATCAACATTTTGAGAAGGTCTATGTAGCTGGTAATTTGCTCACGGAAGGATGGTTTTGGGGGGGTAGGGTCTGTTGACATATACATCTCCTATAGGATACTATGAATATAGCACAAAGCTGAGATTTACGAAAGTTTTACGGAAGACATCTTTTGTGTTTTCAAAACTGATAGCCTCTCAATCTTGTGTGCTTATGCCCAACTCGCTATAATCGGGCCACTGGAAACGGAAGACTTTTTACGTCGGTGAACTATCTTTTCAAACAGCGTATCCTATGCTTACTCCTCTTTCTGATCTACTTTCAAATTATCGTCGCGGCGATCGCAGCATGGTGTTGGCTGCCTTACAAGCCGTACAAGATGCTCACGGCTATCTTTCCCCCGAGAGTGTGCAAGCCATCGCAGAGTATCTGGGCGTTTCGCAAAATGAGGCCTATGGGGTGGCTTCTTTCTACGCACAATTCAAATTTATCCGACCTGGCCGCCATGCCGTCAAAGTCTGCCAGGGAACAGCCTGTCATGTGCGGCGCAGCGACCTGGTGCTGGAAGCGTTTGAGCGTGAATTGGGCATTGAAAACGGGCAGACCACCGCGGATGGAGAGTTCAGCCTGGAACGTGTGGCCTGTTTTGGCTGCTGCGCCCTGGCGCCGGTGGTCGTGGTAGACGAAGATGTTCATGCCCGGGTGCGCATGACCGGGGTCAAAAGGTTGTTGAAAAAATATACTGGTACTGGTCGTTCATCAGAAAAACTTGTTGCTTCAGAATCCGATAATTAACGTCAATGGACAATCATCCTCTTATCAATTGTATTGCGGTTTGTTCCGATAGCGGCTGTCTCTCCGGCGGCGGCGAGGCGGTCCGAACGGCCCTGGTTGCGGCTCTGGAACGGAAGGGCCTGGCGCAGCAGGTTGAGGTGCGCGCAACCGGGTGTTTTGGCTTTTGTGAACAAGGGCCAATTATTATCACACGTCCCGACCAAACCTTTTATGTGCGCGTCAAGCCCCAGGATGCCGACGCGATTGTGACTCAGCATATCTTGGGTGGGAAGATTATTGATCGCTTGCTCTACCGCGATGCGGCAGGGGTGAAGCTGCCCACAACCGAGGGCATGGGCTTTTACGCCAAGCAGCGGCGGCGCATTCTGCGCCGCGTGGGCGAGATTGACCCCGAACAAATTGATCATTACCTGGCAACCGATGGCTACCGCGCCTTAGAGAAGGCGCTGAAGACGATGACGCCCGAATCTGTGGCGGATGAGGTAGAACGTTCCGGGCTGCGTGGGCGGGGTGGGGCGGGCTTTCCCACTGGCCGCAAGTGGCGCATGGCGCGCATCGCGCCCTCCAATAGCAAAGAAATGGCCGGGCGCAAATTTGTCATCTGCAATGCCGATGAGGGCGATCCCGGCGCTTTCATGAATCGTTCACTGCTCGAGGGCGATCCGCATGCTGTTTTGGAGGGGCTGATCCTGGCCGGCTACGCGGTGGGGGCGCAGCAGGGGTATGTGTACATTCGCGCCGAATATCCCCGTGCGGTGCGCAAAATTGAAAAAGCCATCCGCCAGGCTTATGAACGTGGTTTTCTTGGCAAGAACATCCTCGCTTCGGGTTTTGATTTCGATGTTGAGACCCGCCTGGGGGCGGGCGCGTTTGTCTGCGGCGAAGAGACGGCGCTGCTGCAATCCATTGAGGGGCGGCGCGGCAACCCCACCCCACGCCCGCCATTTCCGGCGCAAAAAGGTTTGTGGGGCTGCCCGACGACGATTAACAACGTGGAAACCCTGGCCAACGCGGCCCCCATCGTCCTTTATGGGGCAGATTGGCTGAACTCAACCGGCACTGAAACCAGCAAAGGCACCAAGACTTTTGCCCTGGCGGGTAAGGTGCGCAATACCGGTTTGATCGAGGTGCCGCTGGGCATCAGCCTGCGGGAAGTGATCTACGAGATCGGCGGCGGCATTCAAAATGACAAGACTTTCAAGCTGGTGCAAATTGGCGGCCCGTCCGGCGGTTGTGTGCCGGCCGAGCATATTGACAAACCATTGGATTATGAGTCGCTGCGGGCCTTAGGAGCGATGGTTGGCTCAGGCGGCCTGGTGGTGATGGATGAGGACAACTGCGCCGTAGACGTCGCGCACTACTTCCTCTCTTTTATCCAGGCCGAATCTTGCGGCAAGTGCCCTCCCTGCCGCCTGGGAACGCTGCAAATGCTGCACATCCTGGATCGTATCCGGCAGGGCGAGGGCGAAGCGGAAGATTTGAACCGGCTGCTCACCCTGGCCGACGCGATCCAAAAAGGCTCACTGTGCGGCCTGGGGCAAACTGCACCCAACCCGGTGCTGACGACCTTGCGCTATTTCCGCCATGAATACGAAGCGCATGTCATTGAGAAACGCTGCCCTGGCCGGGTGTGCAAATCATTGATCACCTACAGCGTGCAGAGCGACCGCTGCAATGGCTGCACTTTGTGCGCTCGCGCCTGCCCGGCGGAAGCCATTCTTGGCGATTTGAAACAACCGCATTCGATCGTAATTGAGAAATGCCTGCGCTGTGGGGCGTGTTTGGATGCGTGCAACCGTGATGCGATTTTGGTGAATTGATTATGCCTACGATTACCCTCAATAATCTTTCCGTTCCTTTCACACCCGGCAGTTCGGTGCTGGAAGCTGCCCGCCAAAACGGGGTGCGCATCCCCACCTTGTGTTATCACCCCATTTTGAAATCGGTGGGGGCGTGTCGTTTGTGCGTGGTAGAGGTGGACGGCCTGCGCGGCTTTCCTACAGCCTGCACTACCCCGGCTGCGGATGGGATGGTGGTGCGCACAGATACTCCCGCCCTGCGCTCCCTGCGCCGCGAAGTGCTCAGCCTGATTTTATCTGAACATCCCTACACCTGCCTGGTTTGCGACCGCCATGACCGCTGCGCCGAATGGCAGGTGACAATCCGTAAAGCGGCGGTGACTACCGGCTGCGAGAACTGCCCCAAAAACGGCCAGTGCGAGCTGCAGACCCTGGTAGATGAAGTCGGCTTGAGCTTGATGCCTTACTCCATTTCGTATCGCGGGCTGCCGGTGGAGAAGAAAGACCCGTTCTTCGACCGCGACTATAACCTGTGCATTTTGTGCGGACGCTGCGTGCGCGTTTGCCAGGACGTGCGCCGCACCGGCACCCTCGCCTTCATCCAGCGCGGCTCACAAACCCTCGTCGGCACAGCTTTTGACAAATCGCATTTGGAAGTGGACTGTGAATTTTGCGGTTCTTGTGTGGACGTTTGCCCCACGGGCGCACTGTACGACAAGCGCAGCAAGTGGGAGGGCGTCCCCGAAACCACCGCCCGTACCGTATGCCCCTATTGCTCTGTGGGCTGCGAGCTGGATTTGTGGATCAAGCGCGGCAAGGTCGTGGGGGTGCGCCCGGCCGGGGCGGTTTTGCCGACCGGCGGCTTATTAACTGCGCCGGGCGGCGCTGCGGCGAATACGGACGGCGCGCCGCGCAACAATGGCATGGCCTGTGTGCGAGGGCGTTTTGGCCTGGTCGAAATGGTGCATGCGCCCGATCGCGTGCGCCATCCCATGCTGCGCAAGGGCGGCCGTCTGATCGAGACCTCGTGGGAAGACGCCCTGGCCTTTTTGGCAGAGAAGTTGCCGGCGTATCGAGGCGAGAGTTTTGCTTTGCTGGCTTCACCCCATCTGACCAGCGAATCGGCTTATGCGCTGCAAAAATTTGCCCGCCAGGTGATGGGATCGGGCAACGTGGACAGCCCAACCGCCCTGCCGCGCATTCCCAGGATCGGCGAGTTGGTTGACCGGCTGCGCGCCGAACGCAGCGCCCCCCTGCGCTCTCTCCTCGATGCGCGCAGCATTGTGGTGATCGGCGCCAACCCCCGCCTTTCGCATCCGGTGGCGGCGGTGTACATCCGCCAGGCGCAGGCCGCCGGGGCCAGGCTGATTGTCGTTGATCCGCGACGGAGCGAACTGGCGAAGCGCGCCGATGTCTGGCTGCCGGTCAAGCCGGGCGCCGATGCTGCCCTGCTGCAGGAACTGCGCCAGGCTTTGGCGCGGGAGACGATCCCTGGGGAACCGAGCAATGAGCAGCACGCCCTGCCTCAAGGAGGTGCGCCTCAAGGCGGCGCGGTAGCGCAAGCGGCCCACTGCCTTAAAACAGCTTCTCCGTGTGTGATTCTGTACGGTTCGGGCGTGACCCATTCCCTGGCGGCGGTGGAGACGCTTGACGCCATTCATGACCTGGCGGGCGATCTCCAGGCCGGCGTCATCCCGCTGTTCGGGGCGGCCAACACCCTGGGAGTATTGGACGCCGGCGCTGTGGCGGTAGATGAAAAGCAAAATTACGCCGGCATTGTGCAAGGGATTGCCAATGGCGAGATTAAGGCGCTTTACCTGGCCGGGGAAATGCCCGCCCTGGATGAACTGATGAAACTGGAACTCCTGATCGTCCAAGATCACTTCCTCTCGCCAAATGTGGCGGAATACGCCCATGCGGTTTTACCGGCGGCCAGTTTTGCCGAAGTCTCTGGCACCCTGGTGAACTTTGAAGGGCGCGCCCAGCACTTTGCGCCGGCCATCCCGCCGGTGGGCGATACCCGTCCCGATTGGTGGATCGCCGCCGCTCTGGCCCGCGCCCTGGGGGCCGATGGGTTTACCTATAGTTCGGCGGCGGATGTGTGGCAGGAATTGGATGAGCAAGAGCGCCCTCCGGTGGGACAGGCCGCCTCGCGGCCGCCCTCGGCGTTAGACTCCCAGGCAGACTATCCCTTTACCCTTCTTTTGGAGCGCAATGCTTACGCCTATCGCTCCTCGGCTCTGACCGATCACATTAAGGGGATGGAATTGTGCAAGGCCGATGAGGAGAGTCTCTATTTGTCGGTGGAGGATGCGCGCCGCCTGGCCGTCGCGGAGGGCGACCTGGTGCAGGCGACTTCGCCGGCCGGCAGCGCCACCTTCCTGGCGCATTTGAGCGCCGATCTGCCGGCGACCCTGGCGTATGCGAGCATCAACCCGGCGCATGGCTCGCAGCTGTTTGTGGGGATGCTGCCAGGCAGCAAAGTGTGTCTGGTCAAGATTGATAAGGTGACATCGTGAAATGGTGAAGGATACAGGTATGGAAACACATGAATGTAAGACAACGACTGCGGGTCATCCTGCCGGCGTTGAAATTCTTGAACAGCGGATGCTGGTGCCAAATGTCAATGTATTAACGGTGCGTGCGCCAGCCATTGCGCGTAAGATTCAGCCCGGCCAGTTTATTATCTTGCGCGCCGATGAGCGCGCCGAGCGGATGCCTTTGACAGTATCCGATTGGGATCGCGAAGCTGGCACCGTCTCTTGCGTTTTTATGCAGGTCGGCACCTCCACCCAAAAGCTGGGCGTGCTTGAACCGGGAGACCGCTTGCCCACCTTTGTCGGGCCTTTAGGACACCCGCTCGAAATGGCGAATTTCGGGACGGTGGTCTTGACCAGCGGCTGTTATGGCATTGGGGCCCTGTACCCGGCCGCCCGCCGTTTGAGGGAACTTGGCAATCATGTCATTGGCATGGTCGAAGCCCGCTCCAATTTTCTTTTGTATTGGGTTGAGAAATACCGCTCAGTGTGCAACGAAGTGATCATCTCGACCTTCGACGGCTCGAAACCTGGCAAAAAGGGTGAAGGGCCAGTGCATCTATCCGATTTGCTGGCGACGGGGAGAAAAATTGATCGCATCATCGGCGTCGGCTGCACCTTCATGATGTATGAAACTGCACGCTCGACGCGCAATTCTGGCGTGAAGACCATTGTCAGTCTCAACCCGATCATGATTGATGGCACGGGAATGTGCGGCGCGTGCCGGGTAGTGGTGGGCGGCGAGACCAAGTTTGCCTGTGTGGATGGCCCTGACTTTGACGCACATCAGATTGATTGGGAGCTGCTGCTTTCGCGCCGCAAGCCATACATGGAAGCAGAAGCGGTATCAATAGAGAACTGGTAACTATGGCTAAAATTATTCCTACCAAAACTCCTATGCCGGAGCAAGACCCGGCGATTCGCCGGCGCAATTCTTTAGAAGTGCCGCTTGGCTATACCCCTGAGCAGGCCATGCAAGAGGCGCGGCGCTGTTTGCAGTGCAAAAAGCCCGACTGCATCCCCGGCTGCCCGGTCAATATTGATATTCCTGGCTTCCTCCACCTGGTCGCAGAGGGCAAATTCATCGAGGCGGCGCACCTGGTCAAGCGGGCGAACGCCCTGCCGGCGGTGACTGGCCGGGTTTGTCCGCAAGAAGAGCAGTGCGAGGGGCGCTGCGTGATGGCGAAGAAATTTGAATCGGTGGGGATCGGCCGCCTGGAGCGCTTTGTGGCCGATTGGGAAGCCGCCCAGGGCGCGGTTCAGATTCCGCCCAAAGCTCCGCCGACGGGCAAGCGGGTGGCGGTGGTTGGCTCTGGGCCGGCCGGCATCACCGTTTCAGCCGAACTGGCTTTGCTGGGCCACGATGTCAAAATGTTTGAGGCGCTGCACGAACCAGGCGGCGTCCTGGTCTATGGCATCCCTGAATTTCGCCTGCCCAAGGCGATTGTGGCGCGCGAGATTGACTATGTTTGTTCGCTGGGGGTGCAGCTTGAAACGGACGTCGTCATCGGGATGACCTACACGGTGGATGAACTGCTGGAAGAGTTCGACGCCATCTTTCTCGGTACAGGGGCTGGCCTGCCATGGTTCCTGGGCATTCCCGGCGAAAACTTAAACGGCGTCTATTCAGCCAATGAATACCTGACGCGCGCCAACTTGATGCGCGCCTACGATTTTCCGAACTACGACACCCCGCCCATCCGCGGCAACCGCGTGATCACAGTGGGCGGCGGCAACGTCGCCATGGACTCGGCGCGCACCGCGCTGCGCCTGGGCGCCAAGCAGTCCATTATCGTATATCGCCGCTCCAGGGCCGAAATGCCAGCCCGCCTGGAAGAAATTCACCACGCCGAGCAGGAGGGCGTCGAGTTTCAGCTTCTCACCAATCCTGTGGCCATTCATGCCACAACCAGCGCCGTGAGCGAGGGCAGCGCCGCGCCGGCCGCCGGAACGGGCAATTGGGTGCGCGAGATTGAGTGCATTCGCATGGAATTGGGCGAGCCGGATGCTTCTGGCCGCCGCCGGCCGGTGCCGGTGAAAAATTCTAACTTTCGCATCCCGGCGGATGTCGTGGTCATCTCGATTGGTCAGAGTCCCAACCCGTTGATCCCCCAAACGACGCCCGAGCTGAAGGTGGCGAAGGGCGGCGTGATCACTGTGGACGCGGAAACGGGAAAGACTTCTAAGCGTGGGGTCTTTGCTGGCGGCGATGTTGCTACCGGCGGGGCGACCGTGATCCTGGCGATGGGCGCTGGCAAGAAAGCCGCCGTGGCCATCCACGCTTATTTAGAGACAGGCGAGTGGTAGAACCGCCCTTTGAACCTGGCTGGCGCGGCGTTTAGCTCGCCGCGCCGTTGGAAGGTGGGTTCGCATTGGGCGTCTGCTGGTCAGTGATGCCGTCGGCGGCGGGGCGGCTGGGATCAAAGGTACCATTGGTCTTTTGCCGGATCGGGATTAGCAGTAAAAAGCCGATCCCGATCACGGCTTGTCCGATCAAGACGCCGGTCGCTTGCCAGCCGCCAAAATGAGGAGTGGTGGGCCACTGCTGGCTGCCAAAGCCAAAGATATCCGCCATGCCGGTCGCGAAGGCGATCACGTAGCCGGTGGCGACCATGCGCTGCCCGATGTCGCCGGGAATGGTTTTGACGCCGCCCACCCAAAGCGCCGACAGGCTGGCGTAGCCGCCCAGGCAGATAAGGCCCAGCCCAATCAGAAACACGGCGATTTGCACGAAACCAATCACCGGGCTGCGATCCAGGCCCACCAGGGTCGGTTCTGCTCCTAGCGTGAATACCCCCAAACCAAAGATTGCCAGGAGAATGCCCAGGCGGGTGCGGCGGAAGCGGCTGCGCTTTTGGGGTATGACGCTCGTTTCGTTCACATCTCCTCCGTTATCGTAACACTTGATTGAGTTTGGTTTGCCAGTTGCCGCCCAGGATGGCGGCAATATCGGTTTCGGTGTAGCCCTTTTCTGCCAGCAGGGGGACAAGTTTTTGCAGGTCGGCGATCGTATCAATCTCAAGCGGCGCACATTGGACGCCGAACCCGCCGTCGAAATCGCTGCCGATGCCCACGTGCCGCGCGCTGCCGGCCATCTGGCAAATGGCGTCAATGTGGGCGACGAGGTGTTGAAGGCTCACCAGGTGGCGCGAGTCGCCGCGTTTCCAGCCTGGCCGCAAGAAATTGTTGTAGGGGATGACGCCAATCACCCCATCGCGTTCGATCAACTTGTGGATGACTACATCGGGTAGGTGGCGGTTGGTATCTATCCCTTTCAGCAGGGCATCCACGTTGGCATGGCTGGCGATAATAACGCCGGGGTAGCTGTCCAGCGCCTGCAGGGCGGCTTTGCTATCCATGTGGCTGAGGTCGAGGCCAAAGCCAAAACTGGCCATACCCTCCAACAGGGCAAAGCCGGCGCTGGTCAATGGGCCGGGCTCGCGCGTGCCGCCGCAGAAGCGCGTCCCCGCCCAGGCTGGCCCAATCCACCTGACGCCTCTTTGCCACCATTCTTCCAGTTCGCCGGGATCGTCCACCGCTTCAGCGCCTTCCATCAGGACCACGATGCCCACGGGCGGCGGAGGGAGCGCCGCCGGGTTGAGCGAGGCTTGAAACGCGTTCCATTTGGACAGTACCTCTCGCAGGGGCTTTTTTGTTTTCGATCAGGCAAAATTGATCGGGGTGTTGATCCGCCAGGCGGTGATACGCATCCAACTGGGCGCTGTAAAGCCGGCGCGCCTGGGGGATATCGGCGTAACTGTGAGGAAACTCGCTCTCTTCGTGGCGGCGTCTGGGCGCTGCAAACAGGGTGCCAAAAACGACCGCTGTTTGCCCACGTTGATAATCGGGCCAGCCGAGCAGTGTATCGCCATTGTGGGCCGGCGCATCCCCGCCGCTTTCCAGCCGGCGCGTTTCCGCGGCGGCGCGAGTGTAGTCGCGTCCAAAGCGGAGCATGTTATAAGCGAGATCTTCGTGAGCGTCTATCAGAAGCATAGGTTTGTTGTAAGAAAAAGAGCTGTTCATCAAAAGGTAGATTGGCTTGCCGCGTTGGCGAGCAAGTCACGGCTGATCTGCCGGTCAATTTTTCCCATAGGAAAATCGAGCAACTGCTGCACTTGCACCCAACGGATTTGCTCCGCCTCGATGGGCTGTGGTTCGCCCTGGGTCAAGTGACATTCAAAAGCATGTAAGGTCACTTTAAAATGGGTGTAGGCATGGCGATAAACACCCAACTGGGCGCCGACCGCGATCTCCGCCTGCAGTTCCTCGCAGATTTCGCGCTGCAGGCAAGCGATGAAATCTTCGCCGGCTTCCAATTTGCCGCCGGGAAATTCCCACAAGCCGCCCAGCAGTCCCTTGAACGGGCGCTGCGCCAGCAAGATCAATCCCTGGCGGCGGATTACCGCCGCGGCGACCGTGATGCGTGGTACCTGGGGCCTGGGCGGTTCAACCGGGCGCTCTTCTTGCACGCCGGCGGCGCGCGCCTGGCAAAACTCAGCCAGTGGGCATGACGGGCAGGAGGGCTTGCGCGGTGTACAAAATGTCGCGCCCAAATCCATCAGCGCCTGGTTGAAGTTGCCCGCTGCGCCGGGGGGCAGCGATTGGATTATCGTTGTCGCCAGTTCCCACAAGCGGCGCTCTCCGTCCGGGGCGCGTGATCCAACCGGTTCGGAGATGTCAAAAAGGCGGGTGTACACCCGGCGAATATTACCATCCAGCGCAGCCTCGTTCAAGCCAAAGGCGATGGAAGCGATCGCCCCGGCGGTATAGCGCCCGATCCCCGGCAGGCGGCGCAGGCTGGCGCTATCCCGCGGCAGCTCCCCGTGATATTCGGCGACTACCATTTGAGCCGCCTTGTGCAGGTTGCGCGCCCGGCTGTAATATCCCAGGCCCTCCCAGAGCGACAAGACATCTTGCTGGGGAGCGGCGGCCAGAGCGGCGAGATCCGGAAAGCGGCTCATCCACCGTTCAAAATAGGGCGTCACGGTCTCAACGCGCGTCTGTTGCAGCATAATCTCAGAGACCCACACCGCGTAAGAATCGACTGGCCCGGCGGCGTCTCCCACACGCCAGGGCAGGCGGCGGGCATGGCGCGCGTACCATTCGAGCAGCGCGGCGGAAAGCGAAGCGAGATTTTCTGGCATTCCGGCTGGTCGCTACAATTGGAAGCTTGATTTGGCTTCGACCACCTTATAGTCGAAATTTTCTACGTATTCCATGAGTCGCCCGGTCAAATCATTCCAATCGGATGCGCCCAGGATGCTGCGCATCTCACTCAGGCTGGATGTTTGCACAGAGGCCATGATCTGCGGCCGGTTGCCATACATGGTGAACCAGGCGTCGCTGACCTCCAGCCCCATCTTTTGGACCGCGGGAATAAAATCGCGCACGACGAACTCAAAATATTCCTGCTCACGGCCTGGCAAAATATCCCAAGTCATTAAGAGTTTAACAGCCATGTCGTGTTCCTCATTCCGTATTTTTTACATCTAGAACCACTACTTTCGTCTCGTCCGGGATATTGGCCAGGGTGACCTTGAGCGAGGGCAGAGTTTCAACCGCAGAAAGCCCCATTTCTTTCAAGAATTTGCTCAACGGCGCGAGAGGAAGGGTGCAAGGAAGATGCCCATAGTGCATTGGAATCACATAGCCTGGTTCGAGCAGGCTGATCACCTCAGCCGCTTTGGCCGCATTTAAGCTGCCTCCGCCGCCCACTGGCACAAGGGCGATGTGAACGTTGCCCAGGGCTTCAATCTCTTGCTGCGAGGGCACACGGCGCAAATCGCCCAAGTGCGCCACTGTGACCCCATTGTAATCGAAGACATATAGGGTATTGCGCGGCTCATCTTGATCGCGCTTATGGCCGTTGGTCTGGACGCCCGTAATGAAGACCCCGCCGATTTCAAATTCGCCTGGCCCGGTGATCTGGTGGGAGACGCCTTTGACGGCTGAGGTGAATTGATGACCTGGCGCGGCATGGCTCACGGTGACAATATCGGCGCGCAGTTTGAGCGGTGTGTACCCAATCGCCGCTGAATCATACGGGTCTGTGACGACGGTTGCCAGTCCGCGTTCGGTCAAGCGGAAGCATGAAAGCCCATACCAGGTAATTTCCATGAAAACTCCTCAAATCAATGATAGTCCGATTATACATCTCTTGTATCCTTGTCACGGGCATAAATTGCATTTTCTGCTGAAAGAAAAGAGGGACGGAGCATCTTGCCTGGCCAGGCGCTATTGTCAGATGCGGCTATGGCCGCGTATAATCAGCACGTGAGTTATGTACGATCTCCAATCTTGAAACCTCTTTTATCGCCAGCGCAGCCGCAGTTTTACGACTCGGCGGCGGTTGGCGAGAACGAGGCGGGAAGTTACACTTTGGAACTGCCCGCCAGTCGGCCAGGAACGGCGCGCTGTCCGTATATCGTCGCGCAATTGGATGATTATCAGGGTCTGGCGCGACAAGATTTTCGTTGGCGCCCGCCGTTGACTTTCAGCCTGTGGGCGCGCATGTTGAATGCGCACGTCCCTGGTACCTGGGGCTTTGGCCTATGGAACGATCCTTTTGCAATGGGGGTTGGCGGTTGGGGGCTGCGTTTGCCGGTTTTGCCCAATGCGGCCTGGTTTTTTTACGCCTCGCCGCCCAATTACCTTTCTTTTCGCGATGATCTGCCCGCCCAGGGTTTTTTGGCGGCCGTTTTTCGTTCCTCCCAGATTCCCACGCCCTGGTTGGCGTTGGCCAGCCCTCTTTTGGGGATGTGTCTCGCGCCGCTCACCGCTCGCCTGCTGCGCCGCTGGATCGCCCATTTTGTGCGCCAAGATGCGCTGGCTTTGGATGAGTTTCCCTTCCTTACGCCGGCGCGCCTGGCGGAGTGGCATGCTTACCGCCTCACCTGGCGCGCCGAGGCGGTCGAGTTTTTTGTGGATGGGCAGCGCCTTTTGACCACCTCTGTTTCGCCGCGCGGCCCATTAGGGCTGGTCTTGTGGCTTGATAATCAATACGCGGCTTTTCGCCCAGATGGACAGATCGCTTTTGGCGCTTTGCCTCTGGCGTCTGGCAGCCGGCTTGAGGCGGCTGATCTGATGTTGACCAACGCTTGAATGCGTTGCGGCAAATCTAATTCTAGGAGTTGACCAATGAGTACCACACAATCTACCCGCCTGGATGAGTTTCAGGCTTATCGCGCTCGCATGAATGATCGCATCAGCCAGATTGATCACCTGGGGATCAAACGTTTTTTCAATCTCGATACCAATGCTTATCATGATGCCGCGCTGCCGGGCAAAACCAAAGAACTGTTGGGGCTGGTGGCCTCAATGGTGCTGCGCTGCAATGACTGCATTGACTATCACGTGTTGCAATGTGTGGATGCTGGTTGGAGTGATGCAGAGCTTTATGAGGCGTTCAATGTCGCCCTGGTGGTGGGCGGCAGCATCGTCATCCCTCATTTGCGCCACGCAGTTGAAACACTCGATCTCTACCGTTTGAACCATTTGAAGGAGTTAGCGGTAGAATAGCGGAATTTTTCAAAATGTTTATCAAAATGGAAAGGCCCTCTCTTTATGTCTCCCACTGCACGGCGTATTCTCGGTTTTGTGCTTGGCGCTTTAATGGGTGTTGCGTATGCCCTGGTTTCAAACTTGATCAATGACTATGTGATGCCCGGTGTGCCGGTCTATCAACCCTGGCCAGGACGTCCGATGCTGATCTTGATCGAAACTTTTGCCGCGGCGTTGATGGGCTTAATGGTTTGTTGGCCGGATGAAGCGATTCCGGGCGTGATCTTCAGCGCTTTGGCCGGCGGTCTGGCCTCTTCGATCATGATGGCTCAACAAAAGGCGGATGACCCAGCCGTGCTTTTCCGCGTGGTTGCACTGTTGTTTTATACGTTCTTGCCGCGGGTGGTGATTCTTTCGCCGGTGTGCATTGTGCTTCGCTGGGTAGCGCATCTATGGGAGCAAGAAACCCTTTACGATCCTTTTTCGCTGCGCAAGCGCTTGATCGCGCCGGTGATCATGATGCTTTTGGCGGGTGTGATGGGTATCTTTTCGATGCTGCCACAAGAGACGCGTTATTCCTTAAGCATCATGACGAATATCCTTAACCAGGGGCTGAAGGCCGAGAGCGCTGATGAATTGCCCGATGCGCTCAAATCGGTTGATGGTTTTTTTGAAAACGCCAGAGGAGGATTTACTCTGGAGGTGATTAACGACCCCGATCAAATTCCCGTTCAGCGTCCGTTCACTTCATTTGGCACCATTGAAACCCCAGTCATTATCCGTTTTGAGAGCGGCTATGCTTTTGGCTGCGTTTTCACTCCTCCCTATCCCAGTCCATTTTGTACCTGGTATTGAGCGGAGCGCCTCAGGGGGTCGAGGCAAATACCTGATCAAGCAGGTGCAGCAGTTGCCCCAGGCCGCGCTCCAGCATGGAAAATTGGATTGTTTCATGCAGTGTATGCGCGCCGCCGCCAGTCGTCAGCCCAATACATACTGCTGGCAAACCACGGCTGAGCGGAATATTGGCATCGGTGGAGCCAACGCTGAGGTGGGCGGATACACCCTGCGCTTCCAGGCTGTGCAGGGCCATGCGCACCAGGGGATGATCAGCGGGAATTTCCCCGGCCGGGCGCAGGCCGATTACCTCGGCGCTCATTTTGACCTCGGGGCGCGCCGCGGCCGCGACCAACTCTTCCACATTCGCGGCCAGGACGCTCAGGGTTTCGACCCCTTCTGAACGCAGGTCCAGCTCCAGGCGCGCTTCGGCGGCGATGGTGTTGACCGATGTGCCGCCCGCGATCACGCCCACATTGAGGGTAGTGCGCGGTTTGTGCGGCAGCGGCAGGCTCACCAGGCGGGTGATTAAGCTGGCCAGTTCGTGAATTGCTGAAGGCGCGCCGAAATCTACCCACGAATGCCCCCCTTTGGTCTCGGCAGTGATGCGATAGCGCTTGGAACCCAACGCCCGATGGTAAACCTGTCCAAAAGCCAGCCCCTCTAAAATCAGATAAGCCTGGGGTAGAGCATTGAACCGGTCAACCACCGCCTTCATGCCGCGCAGGTCGCCCAATCCCTCTTCCCCCACATTGGCTACCAGCCACAAGTCGCCGCGGGGAGGTTGATCTTGCCGCGCCCAAATGACTCCAAAGAGGGCGGCCAATCCTAAGGAGTTGTCGCCAATGCCTGGCGCCTGGATGGATTGTTCATTGCGGCGGGCTTGTAATGGGACATCCAGCGGAAAAACGGTGTCCAGATGCGCTGAGAGGACGACTGGCCTGGCATTGGCTGAACCGGGCAGACGACCATAGACATTGCCGATGGCGTCGGTTTGCACATCCGCCAACCCTGCGGCGCGAAAGCCTTCCAGCACAAAGGCGGCGCGACGCTGTTCGGCAAAGGTGGGTGCGGCGATTTGCTGAATGGTTAAGGCCAGTTCAATCACGCGATCAACAAAGGCAGTGTTCTTTACAAATGGATTCATAGTTTTCGCACATATTGTTTGAGAGCTTCCAGGCGAGCTTGAGCCAGGCCGGGCAGGGCATCTAACGCATAAAACGGCCCACTGCCCTCTATGGCAAGTGAAGCGGCGATATTCCCGTGCATGACTGCTAACAGGGGATCAAAAGTCAGCCGGAAGCCGGCCAAAAAACCGCCGCAAAAAGCATCGCCGGCGCCGGTGGGGTCCACCACCCGCGTCGGATAAGCGGGAATTTCCCATCGATTCCGTGTAGCGGCCTCGTAGAGCAATTGGCCGCGCCGCCCACATTTGATCACCACCAGTTCGCAGCCATACGAGGCCATTGCCGCCGCCATTTCCCACAGATCGGTGCTGCGCCCATAAAATAAAGCTTGCAGTTTTTCTTCATTAGGGATAAAGGCGGTCAGGCCAGTCAGCAGCGCCGGCACATCGTCCCAAAAAGTGGGGAGCATCGTCCCGACCGATGGGTCCAGGGTGACGGTGCTAAAGCCGGCCTGGCGCAAAACTGCCGGTAGCAAAGTGTGGGTCAGGTAGTCCAGCGGGCTGAGGTGGGCCGCGGCGGCGTCGAGATATTCGGACGGAATATCTCCCTGGCGCAAAGAGGAGGCCGACAGGCGGGTGCGGCTGTCCAAGCGAGGCTCAGGATTGGTGTAGCCGAGCAGGGCTTTGGGGAATGGTTGGCCGATGCGGGCAAAGTGAGCCACCGGGTCTGAACGCGAGCGAGTGTTCTCGTCGCTGTAGGCAAAGAAGGAGCGCAGATCGACCGTCTCTGGCAGGATGCGTACTCCGCGAGTGCTTAATCCGCGGCGCTCGAACTCAGCCAGCCAGTCTTGTGGATAATCCTGGCCGACGCGCGCCACCAGGCCCACTGGGTGATCTGGCTGCCACACGGCTGCGCCTACACCGGCGTAGACAGCACTGCCGCCGGGGACATCCAACAAGGCGCGTCCGGCGGGGGTAATATAGTACTCGCGGCGCAATTGGCCGGCGACGAGATACCGGGGAGTATCAGACATTGCAGCCAACTTTAATCTGCGTTACCCGGCGGCGCTTTCATCTGCCGTTGCGCCGCCAGCCGCCCCGGTTTTCACTTTGACAATCCGCGCCAGTGAAACCACCTTATCGCCTTCGTCCACATCCATCAAGCGCACCCCGCGGGTAGAGCGGCTGGATTGTTTGATATTGGCCACGGTGGCGCGTAAAACAACTCCATTGGCTGAGATGATGGTCAGATCATCTTCTGGCTGCACCACGCGCGCCGCGGCGATGCCCCCAATTTTGCCCAGGCCCTCTTTATCGGTTGTCGCTACGCCGCTGGTCGCGCGGCCTTTGGCGGGGTACTCATCCAGCA
>CAIQJJ010000162.1 GCA_903872065.1 uncultured Anaerolineales bacterium
AGGTAAGGCGCGGCGATGGTCCTTTGCGGGGTCAGCAGCAAGATCGAATCGGCGCGCGCCCCCTCTGCCAGGATCGCCAGCAGGCGTCCCACACCGGCGGTGGTTTTGCCCGCGCCGGCCGGCCCGGAGACGAAGACCCGCTGATCGAGGGGCGCGTTGATGACTGCAATTTGAAGAGGGGTGTAACGATTATGACTCATTCAAATCATTCTCATCTGATAGATGTGAAACTTCTCAGGCAAACAAAAATTGTGTTATGATTATTATGATGCGGCGGCCCTGTACTTGACGCCCAGGTAGCCCTGGGGTGACTGTTCCAGCACCTTGGTCAACAGGGCGATGGTTTTGTCTGTTTTGCCGGCTTGCATTAAAGCAACGCCGCGATTGATTTGCAGCATCAGTTGGCAAGTGCGATCGGGTCGCAAGCGGCGGCGAGTCATAAGCCCAGCCAGGGGCAGGCGTTTGTTGCGTGCAAACAGATTGCCAATAGTATATCTCAATTGTCTGCATTGGGTAGAAGTCCAATCTATCGTTAACATTGTGCGTTCCATCTTACCCTTGTTTGAGACGGAAGTGCGCGGGGTGGAGATGCTCAAACGCACTGCCAAACTATTGTTCACCGATGGCGCAGGTTAGGCCGTGTTTGTTGAGAAGTTGAGCAACCGCTAACTTTGAAAGACCCGCAAGGCTGAACGCTTTACGGGTCTTTTATCCGATATAATAGTGTATCTGTACTATCTCTTATACCTATTCCCAGGAGGCCTGGAATGACCAACGATGTCAAGCAAGGAAAACTCTTTATTTCTTATTCTCGCAAAGATAAGGAATTTGTTCGTAAGCTTCATGGTGGGCTGGTAGCTCAGGGGCTGGAGGTCTGGGTTGACTGGGAAGGGATTCCGCTTTCGGCGGATTGGATGGCAGAGATTACTGCTGCGATCGAGGCGGCGGACGCTTTCCTGTTTGTCATCAGTCCTGATTCGCTTAAATCGCAGGTATGCGGCGATGAACTGGCCTTGGGCATCAAAAACAACAAGAAACTGGTGCCAATCTTGTTTCGCCCTCCCGAAAAGGGCGACCCAATGCCTGAAAAGGTGGGCGCGACCAACTGGGTCTATATGCGTCCGGATGATGATTTTGACGCGACGCTGCCGAAACTGATTGACGCCATCAATACTGATCTGGATTGGATCAAGCAGCATACGCGCCTCATCCAGCGTTCGGTGGAGTGGGATAAAAGCGGGCGCAACACCAGCTTCTTGCTGCAAGGGATTGATCTGACGAACGCGGAAATCTGGCAGACGGAGGCAAGCGCCCAGAGCAAGCGCGCCGTGACGATTTTGCAAGCCGAGTACATTCACGCCAGCCGCACCGATGCGCATCGCCGCCAGCGTAATTTATTGATTGGCGTCTCGGTTGCCTTTGTGGTGTCGGTCTTTCTGGCCATCTACGCCCTCATCCAGCAAGGGATTGCCGTGCAGCAGAGCAAGATCGCCCAGGCGCAAAAAGGGGTTGCCAATGCGCAGGTCTACCAGGGCGGCAATCAACTCGATCTCAGCACTTTGTTGAGCATTGAGTCCATGCAGCGTTACGCCTCTTATGAAGCCGAACAAGTTTTGCGCGACAACCTGACCTTACTGGCCCGCCCGTTATTTACGATGGATCACGACTCTGCCAGCACGGAGGATAAGGTAGAAGATGTGGTCTACAGCCCGGATGGCAAAGTATTTGCCTCGGCCGCTTGGGATTACACGGTGCGCGTCTGGGATGCGACAACCGGCAAACAATTATTGCTTTTGCAGCATGACGCCGAAGCGCGCTGCCTGGCTTTTTCGCCGGATGGCAAGTTGTTGGCGACCGGCAGCACGGATACAACGGCGCGTATTTGGGAGGTAGCGACTGGCAAGGAGATTGTTCGTCTGCCGCATGATGACGAGGTGCTTGACCTGGCTTTTTCGCCGGATGGCAAGCTGTTGGCGACCGGTAGTTGGGACGCGTATGCGCGCATCTGGGACGTGGCTACCGGCCAAGAATTGGTTCGCATGGAGCATGAGAAGTCCGTGCGCAGGTTGGCATTTAGCCCGGATGGCAAATGGCTGGCGACTGCCGCCACGGCAGCTTCTATTTGGGATGTCAGCACAGGCAAAGAAGCGCGCAAACTGCCCACGGACGATATTGTGCTTTCGGTGGCTTTTAGCGCGGATGGCAAACTGCTGGCTGCCGGCGGCCGGGATTCGATGGCGCGTGTATGGAATCTGGATACGGGGGAGCAGATTGTCGGCTTGCGCCATGCCGATTGGGTCAACCAGGTGGCGATCAGCCCGGATGGCAAGTGGCTGGCGACTGCCAGCGACGATCGCACGGCGCGCTTGTATAACCTGGAGACCGGGCTAGAACTGCGCATGATGCACCAGGACTTTGTCTCGGCTTTGGCATTTAGCCCGGATGGCAACTGGCTGGTTACGACCAGCAAAGATACCACGGCGCGCCTGTGGGATGTCGTCAGCGGCGCCAATGCGGCAAACATCCCCCTGGGCAGCGCCGGGACACAGCCGGCCTTTTCTCCAGGAGGGACGCGCCTGGCAGTGGGCAGCAGCGATGGCAAAGTGTCGCTGTGGGATATTGCCTCAGTGGTTGGCAGCACGGCCAGTTTGCAGCATCCTGAGTTTGTGCGCGCCCTGGCGGTCAGTCCGGATGGCCGCTGGATTGCTTCGGGCAGCGACGATTTTGTGATTCATCTCTGGGACGCCCAGGCTGCGCTGGGCGGATCGGCGCCGGCCGCGGCGCAAGACGTCAGGCGGTTCAAGCACGGGCGTTTTATCTTTCGCATCCAGTTCAGCCCGGATGGCGCCTCGTTGGCCTCCAGCGACGCGGATGGCCTGGTGCATGTCTGGCAGGTGGACAGCGGCCAGGAACTGGCGCTGCTCGATCACGGTTCGGCGGACTCGGTGTGGGTTTACGCTCTGGCCTACAGCCCGGATGGCGCGCGCCTGGCCAGCGGCGGCGATGATGGAATGATCCACATTTGGGACTTGTCTTCCAAGACGCAGGCGGCAGCCTGGGAGCAGAAAGACGCTGCGGCGGTGATGGCGCTGGCTTACAGCCCGGACGGAAAGTGGCTGGCCGCCGGCGCACAAGATGGTCTGCTGCAACTGCGCAAAGCGGAGTCCGGGGAAGTGACGGTCAGCCTGGCCTTTTCGGACACGATTAAAGATGTACGCTTTAGCCCGGATGGCAAGTGGCTGGCGGCCAGTCTGGAAGATGGCACGGCGCGCCTGTGGGATGCAGCAGCCTTAGCCAGCGCTAAAGATCCCAAGACCGTCAAAGAAGTTGATGTGCGCCATCGCGATCAGGTGGACGTTTTGGTATTTAGCCCAGACAGCAAGCTGCTGCTGACCGGCAGTGTGGATAAGACTGCTCGCTTGTGGGATGTGAAGACTGGCGAGGAACTGGTGCGTCTTGCCAAGGGCGCCAAAGTGGCCGCCCTGGCTTTTTCTCCGGATGGGAAGTGGCTGGTCGAAGCGGCCGGCAACACTGCTCGTTTGTGGCCGTTGACCCAGCTCAAGCTCTTGCGCCAGGCAGATCTGACCGCGGAGGCCTGTGCGCGTCTGACGCGCGATTTGACAAAAGAAGAATGGTCGCATTTTGTCAGTGAAAAAGAACCTTATCGTGCGGTTTGCCCTTCAATAAAAAAGTAGAGATTTCTGATGTCTCCGAAACGGACGAACTTTTCCTTAGAAGTCTCTGCCCCCAATCGTTGAGAAATTATACTGTTCTTATGGTCAGGAGGTACTGATGTCCCGTTTAACTGTTTTCCCCTTTCATCGTGCTTTCCTTAGCGCTTTTGTGGTTTTGCTTGCCTTTGGCGGGCTGGCAGCCTTTGTGGCGTTGGCCGCCTCGGCGCCGGCATTGGCCGCACCGGACAGCGCTCAGCCGGCGGCTCTGCTCAATCAACCTCTGGCAGGCATCGCGCCGACTTTATCATTCACGTTTACTGACTCGGGGCAAAACCTGGGCAATACCACCAGCAGCGCCGTTGCTCTGGGCGACCTGGATGGCGATCACGATCTGGATGCTTTTGTGGCGGTGAGCGGAAATAATTATTCATCTCCAAATATGGAAGACCGGATTTGGTCGAATGACGGCAAAGGAAATTTCCAAGACAGCGGGCAGCGCCTGGGCGGTAATGCGTTAGGGACTGATGTGGAATTGGGCGACTTGAATGGCGATGGCGCTTTGGATGCCGTGGTCACGAACATGAACAGCACCAATGCAATTTATATCAATGATGGCAAAGGGCGACTGGAGCCAAACGGAGATCGGCCGGGAAGCGAAACCTTTCAGACTTTTGACGCTGTTCTGGGAGATATAGATAGCGACGGCGATTATGACTTGGCGCTGGCTGAAATCAGTGTAACCACCATCTGGTTCAACGACGGAACTGGGGCTTTCTCTTTTGGCGCGGAACTGAATAGCTGGGCCTATAAAGTTGTGTTTGGCGACCTGGATAGCGACACTGATCTGGATCTGGTGATCTATACCGGCTCTAGTGTAGTCATCTACCTGAACCAGGATGGCCTGGGAACCTATTTCTTTAACGGCGAGCCCCTGTTGGCAGATTGCCGGGGTCTCAATACCTGCCGAGATATGCACCTGGGCGACCTGGATAACGATGGCGCTCTGGATATCATAGTCCTGGGTGGACTCGATGACAGCATGTATAGCGGCAATGGCCATGTCTTTTTCAACGATGGATTGGGGAATTTTCAGGATAGCGGTCAATTTGTGGTCCCAGATGGCGCCTGGCAGGCGTTTGATTTGGGCGATTTGAACGGGGATGGCGCGGTGGATATCTTCGCCGGAGCGAACCTCGGCACGATCAGCAGTTTTTTTCTCAATGATGGGGATGGCGTCTTTACCGCTACGGTCGGATACGGGACTCCATCTTTGAACGAATTTCGTGTGTCCGATGTGGCCCTGGGCGATCTGGATGGCGATGGCGATCTGGATGTTTTTGCTGCCAATGGGGATGAGCGGCCGGATAAAATCTTATTCAACAATGGCGGGCCAATTTTGAGCGATACCGGGCAGAGTCTGGCGTTGGAAGGCGCCAACGCCGCGGCTTTTGGCGATGTGGATGGCGACGGCGATCTGGATGTGTTCGTTGGCGGCAGTCACTGCCTTCCGGTGGGAATTATTAATCCGACGCCGTCTCGCGAGTTCTGCGCGCCCTCCGATGCGGTTGCTCAACCCAGCCGCGTCTTTCTGAACGATGGCGCGGGGATCTTCGTAGACAGCGGGCAGGCGCTCAGCGCCACCATTACGTCCGATGTCGCCCTGGCGGATATTGATGAGGATGGCGACCTGGATGCTTTTGTGGCCGGCAGGTACGGCCCTGGCGTATTTTTCATCAATGATGGCAGCGGGGTTTTTGAGATTGGCCAGATGATTTCGGATGCGACTTCGGCGGTATTTGGCGATCTCGATGAAGATGGTGATCTCGATCTGGCGCTGGGTCGCGGCGATATGTGGCGGCCGGATGACTATGCAGATGAAATTTGGTTCAACGATGGTTGGGGCAATTTTGTTCAAGGGGATCAATTACTGGGGAGTGATCCTACCGTGGAGGTTTCCCTGGGCGACCTGGATGGCGACGGTGATTTAGACCTGGTTTCGTTGAGCGATCGCTATCCAGGCAGCGTGTGGCTCAATGATGGCAATGGTGAATTCACCGATAGTTATCAATCCCTCTATACTGGCTATTCAAGCGGCGCGGCCTTGGGTGACCTGGATGGCGATGGCGATTTGGATTTATTTGTTGTCAACTCCAATCTCTATCCTGGCCGTGTCTTTTTCAATGACGGTGATGCTCATCTCGTTGACAGCGGCCAGGCGATCGGGTTTGGCGATACGTTGGGGGTGGATTTGGGCGACCTGGACGGCGACGGCGACCTGGATGCGCTTTACAGTGATTTCGATGCGTTGAGAACGGCGATCAATGATGGGAAGGGGCATTTTCAACCAATTTCGACTCTGCCGCCGGGCGGATCTGGTTATTATCAGGGGGCGGTTTTGGGCGATGTGGATAGTGATGGGGATGCGGATGCCTTTGTCATGACTTGCACGCCCTGGTTCAACCTCAGTTCTGATCAGCAAATCTGGCTGAATAATTTTGCAACCAATCATGGGTTTGATTTCTATGTGGTAAAACCTGGCTTCACAGCGGATGCTAATTATTTCTCCAGCCCGGAGTTGCTCGAAGATGTGACCATTCCCCTGGATTTCGGCATTGTGGATGCGCAACTGGGATTTCATTCGCAAAGCAGCCAAATTGGCCAGGTGCAGGGATTCTATTCCCTTGCCGGCGGCGGCCAGTGGTTAAAGGCTGTTGCCACAACCAACACTGTGACCGGCAGCCTGGCGGCGGGCAGCCACACTTACGAATGGGACGTCCCCGCTTCGAGCTTTTTCGGCGCCAGCGACAATGTCGTCTTTCGCCTCGAAGCTTATCCGCAGTTCAAACCTGAAGCCAATGGGGTACCTGGGCCTTACCAGTGGCCGTTTATTTCCAGTACTACCTATCCTTTCGGCGTCCGCGGGACGCAGGTGCGGGTGATGAAGGATGGCGTTCCGGCCCTCGATGCTTTTGCTTTCCGTTTGCCGGCCGGCCAGACCAGCAGCGCCCAGGTCTTGGGAAGCAGCGGCGATATCTTCTACACTGATTATCAAGGTTACTTGCGCGGGCGGGGGGCGGCGACTACTGGCGATGGTTTGATGGCGCTTTGGCCGGTGACGCAGACGTTGGAAAGTTTTTCTGCGTTTAGCAAGCAGACGCCGCAGGATATTCTGGACGCTGATTGGATTTCGTCTACTCTGTCCGTTACTGTGACTGGAGAGATCCTGGATGTGAATGTGATCGGGCTGAAAGGGACGCATAGCTGGATCAGCGACCTCTATATGGTTCTGATCAGCCCGCAAGGCTCCTGGATCACATTGATGGATTCGCCCTGCGGAAACGAAGAAAATTTCGATCTGTCCTACGATGATGATGCTGCTTCGGATCAACTCGCCTGTCCCCCGATCGGCGGTGATGCTTATCAGCCGTTAGAGCCATTGTCTACATTCGATGGCGAAAACAGCAAGGGCGTATGGACATTGATTGTCACCGATCAATTTGCCTTTGACACCGGCGTTTTGGAAAAATGGGGACTGGAGATCACCACCGAGTCAGGTACTTACGATGTGTATTACACCAGCGCTGCGCCCACCGAAGGCGGTTTGCAGTTTACCCCCGGTGACAGGCGGCGGGGTGCAGACGCTGACTGTCTCTTCCGATCAGACTTTGACGGTGTTTAATCTGGATATCTCGCTGGAGTGGGATGCCCGCGGCGACCAGGCTTATTTGCAGCAGTTGACCTTCGATATTCAGCGTGCGTCGGAACTGCTCTTTGACTGGACGAATGGGCAGGTAGCCTTGGGTGATGTGAACATTTACCAGGCGCGCGAAAAGTGGAATGAAGCCGATGTGCGCATCCTGGCGAACAATCGTTATAATCCCAATGCAACCCAAGGCGGCGTGGTCAGCGGTTTTATCACCGAGACCATTGAACTAAGCGGTAGGGATCCTTATACGATTACGTACACTGGTGGGAGGGTGTTTCAGGGGGGTGACCTGGAACCGCTATGGCGAAGCCGAAACCAGCCTGGGCGAAGACTGGCCGCGCGCCTTTGCGCACGAGTTGGGCCATTACCTGCTTTACCTGGATGACAATTATTATGGCTTCGATGAGCAGGGTCAGTTTGTTTCGGTGCGCACTTGCAGCGGCGCGATGGGCAACCCCTACAATTCGGATAAGGACGCCGGCTACGATGAATTTCATTTGACGGCAGATTGGCTGCCGACATGCGCCGACACTTCCAGCAATCGCATGACGGGGCGCTCGGATTGGCAGACGGTGGTTAAGTTTTACCCCTGGATGCATGCGCCGGAAACAGCTTTTTATGGCCCAACCCGCCAGCAATTGGATATTACGTATGTCACGATCCATCCGCCAGAAGCGAATCAGTTTGATGTCCTGCCGCTGGAAACGCCGATCTTTTCGCTGCTGCGGGCAGAGGGCGGGCGCTATGCCGCCACCAACCAGGCGCGAGCAGTGCTGTTCCAATATGTGCAAGGCGGCGAGCACCTGACCGACCTGGGCGGGGTCAAGTTGGATACGGTTCATGCGCGCGGGGCGCGCCCGGGCGACCGGCTGTGTGTCTTTGATGCTCCGGTGAACCGCGCCGGCTGCAAGCAGCTTGACGCCAGCGCCAACCGCGAGTTATCTTTAAGTACCTTTGAGGGTTGGCGGCCCGATGTCCTGGTGACGCCGGTCAACTCGGTAACGGTTCAGATCACGGTTAGTTTGCCTACCGCCGGCGCTTTGGCCCCCGGTTTGCAGGTGCAGGCGCGCCTCTATCCCACAGGCCAGTCAGCCGCGCCGGCGATAACTCTAGAGCGGCAGAGTGATGCGCTGTTTTCCGGCGTGTTCAATTTGCCAGATTCCGCGCCGGACGCCGCGATCCACGTTTGGGTGGATGAGTCTGAGCCGCGGCGTGAGGTGCTGACGAATTACTCGATGGGCGGCAATCCCTATGCGCCGAAGGACGATTCCAAACCTGCCCCTAAGGATGATTCTAAACCTGCCCCTAAGGATGATTTAAAACCTGCGCCGGTCACTTCCAGCGACGGCAATGTGGTGCTGCATGGGCAGGGCCTGGTTTTCACCAAGGGTGAGTTCTATATCCTACAAACGGTCAGCAACCTGCCGTCGCCTGATCCGTGGACGACGACGATTGGGCAGGGGTATCGCCTGGCGGCCTCGCCCAAAGCGCCCTCGCTGACGGGCACCACACTGCAGGTCTATTATCTGCGTCGTGAAGTCCCAGATGGGGAGGAAGACTTCTTGCGGCTCTACTATCACGATGGGCAAAAATGGATTCCGCTGCCCTCGACGCGTTCAACGTCGGGGGTTGCGCCTTACGTTGTTGCGCCGGTGCAGGGGCCAGGGCTGTACGCCTTGATGACCTCGATTGATGTACTCTTGAACGGGCCGGGGTGGAATCTCATCTCGTACCCGGTCAATGCGACGCGCACTGTGACCGAGGCGCTTTCCTCAATTGATGGTTATTACACCACCATCTACGGCTACAATCTGAACGACCCCGATCCGTGGGATGTGTATGATGTGTCTGCCCCGGCCTGGGCTAATGACCTGAGCGTCCTGGAGTTTGGCAAGGGGTATTGGCTGAACGCCACTGCAGACATTACCTTGTGGCTGAAAGGCAGCGGGGCGCAGGCAGCCCTGGTCAAAGCTGTTGAAACCGGGATACCGCTCGTCCCGCCGGCCACGTTCTATGGAGAACTGGTGGGCCAGCCGGAAGGGGCGCGCCTGGCGGCCTGGGTGGATGGCGTGCTTTGCGGTCAGACCCAGGGGCGTTTGGTGGATAGGAAGGTGGTTTATGCCTTGAAGGTCTTTGCGGATGATGGCGCAGCGCACGCCGGCTGCGGCGCGGCTGGGCGGATGCTGCATTTCACTTTGAACGGCATCCATTTAACCGGCGCGGTCGAGTGGAATAATCTGCAGTTGCACCCGCAAGATATTGTCACCGATCTCGATACGGTCATTTTCTTGCCGTTTATCTATCGCTAATTCGAGCTTGCTTGTTCTACGAAAGGAATGCTATGGATCATCTCCCCGTTCCCCCTGAGGTGTCTCCCGACGATATGCGTAAAGCCCGCGCCTGGGTAGGATATTTTCTCGCCGCGCCGGCGAATTTGCCCATCTCGTTTCAGTATGATGGGCAGCCGGTCAAAGGCATCCCGGCCAATTGGAATCCGGTGAAAAAGCGCCGGCGCATGGATGCGAATTTGATCGAGACGGTTTTTGAAGGCAATCACCCCGCGACCGGTTTGACGCTGCGGGTGGAATGCCTGGAATATCTCGATTATCCAGTGGTTGAGTGGGTCGCCTGGTTTACCAACCAGGGCAGCCAGCCCACGCCGATCCTGGCGGATGTGCTGGCGATTGACAGCGATTTCGCTGGCGCGTCGCCGGTGTTGTACCACTGCAATGGCGATTTTTACAATGAGGTGGGCTACACCCCCGAAGAGACGCCTCTGGCGGCCGGGGAGATGTTGGCGTATGCGCCCAATGGCGGCCGCTCCTGCGACGGCGCCTTCCCTTACTACCGCCTCATCTTTGAGGACTGCGGTTTGACGATGGCGATCGGCTGGCCTGGACAGTGGTCGGCCAGCTTTCGTGGGCTTGAGCAAGGGGTGCATGTCTGCGCCGGCCAGCAAAAGACGCACCTGCGCCTGCAGCCGGGCGAAAGCATCCGCACCCCGCGCATTACCCTCTTATCCTGGATGGGCGACCAGGCCAGGGCGGTGAACCTGTGGCGGCGCTGGTACCTGGCGCATATTTTGCCGCGCTCGAACGGTCAGCCGCTCACCCCCAAGCTGGCGCTGTGCGGGCCGGAGGAGGGCGAGGAGTTTACCGCCGCTACGCAAGACAACCAACTTTATAATATCGCTAAGTTTGGCCGCCTGGGTTTTAAGTTCGATGTCTGGTGGATTGACGCCGGCTGGTATCCTTGCTACAACGCGCAGGGCGAGCGCCGCTGGTGGATTACTGGCAACTGGTACCCTGATCCTGAGCGCTTCCCGGTTGGCATGGCGCCGGTTTCGCAGCGCGCCGCGCAAGACGGGGCGGACTTGTTGGTGTGGTTTGAACCGGAGCGCATCCAACCCGGCACCTGGTTGGATCGAGAGCGTTCTTCCTGGCTGCTCAGGGCGGCCGGGAATGACAACAGCTTGCTCAACCTGGGGAATCCACAGTGCCGCGTTTGGCTGACCGACCATATCTGCCAGTTGATCCAGGAGAACGGCATCAAAATCTACCGGCAAGATTTCAACTTCGAGCCGCTGGAGCATTGGCGCAGCAATGACGCGCCGGATCGCCAGGGGATGAACGAGAATCTGCATATCCAGGGCTACTTGCAATATTGGGATGATCTGCTGGAGCGCAACCCCGGTCTGTGGATTGACTCATGCTCCAGCGGCGGCCGGCGCAATGACCTGGAAACGATGCGCCGCTCGGTACCGCTGCACTTCACTGATTATGGGTATGGCATCCATTCGATCAAGCTCGCCTTCCACCATACCCTGTACGCCTGGATCCCCTATTTCAAAGATGTCACCCTGTCTTGGGACATCTTTGGGGTGGAAAGGTTTGATCGCCAGGTTGACCGCTTCTCCTATCATTGTGGGATGGTACCGATGCTGTTCGCGGCGATTGACATTCGCCGCGACGATTACGATATCCCTCTGGCATTGGAGATGATCGCCATCTGGCGGCGGGCGGCTGATCTGATCTTGACCGGCGATTATTATCCGCTGACGCCGTTCCATCGCAGCGCGGCGCAGTGGACAGCCTTCCAGTTCGATCAACCGGCCTCCGGGCGCGGTTTGATCCAGGCCTTTCGCCTGCAGGAGTGCCCGCAGGAGGCAATTACGCTTTACCCCAAAGGCTTACTGGCCGAGGCGCTCTACCGGTTGGAAAACTCGGAGACCGGTGAGACGCGAGAGGTCGCCGGGGCGGAACTGCTGCAATCTGGCTTAACGGTCGCGCTGCCGCAGCGCAGCGCGGTGATTTGGTTTTATGAGCGCAAGGGATGAGGCCTTTGCGCCTCTACCTTTGCAAATATTTGGGAGATGATGCATGAATCTACTTTACTTTTATTCGGCGGCGGGGATTCGTTTTGGGATTAAGACTGAGCAGGGGATTATCGATCTGCAGGCTGCGTTAAACGCCGTTCCGCCGGTTGGCGCGGCCGCGGCGGAAATTCCCTCCAGCCTGGAGGCGATGTTGGCTGGTGGAGAGGTGGCGCGGGCCGCTTTACAACA
Source organism: uncultured Anaerolineales bacterium (assembly GCA_903872065.1). Lineage (GTDB taxonomy): Bacteria > Chloroflexota > Anaerolineae > Anaerolineales > UBA4823 > CAIQJJ01. The sequence continues at coordinate 11,945 of CAIQJJ010000162.1, forward strand.
GTACCTGGACGGGCTGCTCGCTCAAACCTCTCAGGCAGACTGGCTGTTGGATGAGAAGGATATCCAGTTTGCCCCCTGTGTGCCAGCGCCGGGCAAGATTATCTGCATTGGCTTAAACTATCGCCGCCATGCCCTCGAATCGGGGATGGCCACTCCGACGACGCCGGTGCTGTTCTCGAAGTTCAATAACGCCCTGGCGGCGCATCAGGAGCGCGTCCCCCTGGATCCTAACGCCGAACAGTATGACTATGAGGCCGAATTGGTGGTCGTCATGGGACGGCGGGCGCGTTACGTCAGCGAGGCGGAGGCGTTGGATTACGTCTTTGGTTACTGCAATGGCAACGATATCAGCGCCCGCGATCTGCAGTTTCGCTCCAGCCAATGGCTGCTGGGCAAGACCTCAGATAAATTCTTCCCGCTTGGGCCATACCTGGCGACGGCGGATCAGGTGGGGGATGCGCAGGCGTTGGCGGTGCGCTGTTGGGTCAACGGCCAACTGCGACAAAATTCGAACACCAGCGACATGGTCTTTTCGATCCGGCAGTTGATCAGCTATATCAGCCAGTACATGACCCTCGAAGCCGGCGATCTCATCTCCACCGGCACGCCGGAGGGGGTCGTCTTCGGCATGAAAGAGAAAGTCTGGCTGAAGCCCTCCGACGTGGTTGAGATCGAGGTCGAGGGCCTGGGACGGCTGATCAACTCGATGGCTTAACCGTAGGATGGAAAGGAGCGGAGCTATGATGCAGCCAACGGCTTTGATTACTGGCGCAGACCGCGGCCTGGGATTTGCCCTCGCCGTTGATTTGTTGGAGCAGGGCTGGCGTGTGTTTGCCGGGCAGTACCTGCCCGAATGGCCGGCGCTGTCTCAACTGGCGCGGCAGTATCCCGACCTTTTGCAGGTGGTCGCCCTGGATGTAAGCCGTATGGACTCGGTGCAGGCGGCGGAGCAGGCCGTCGCGGCGGCAACCGATCACCTTGATGTGCTGATCAATAACGCCGGCGTCATCTCTGACACTGCCGAGCATACCATCCGCCAGGCGCAGGATTACGCCGAGATGCACCGTTTGTACGATGTGAATGCGCTTGGCCCGCTGCGGGTGGTGGAGGCCTTTTTGCCGCTGCTCGATCGCGGCCAGTTGAAGCGTTTGTGTTTTGTCTCCTCGGAGGCTGGCAGCATTAAGCGCTCGCGGCGCATTGCGTGGTACGGTTACTGCATGTCGAAGGCGGCGCTGAACATGGCGGTTAAGAACCTGTTCAATTACCTGGGGCCGCAAGGCTATATCTTCCGCCTGTACCATCCGGGATGGATGCGCACTTATATGTCGGGCCAGAAAAATGAGGCCGCGGACATGGAACCGGATGACGCGGCGGTCTTTGCCCTGGCTTATTTCCTCAGCGAGCAGGATGAAGACGAACTGGTGTTGTGCGATTACCAGGGTCAAGAATGGGAGTGGTGAGAATGCAGCCTCCCCAATGGATGTCCATTGGGGAGGTTTTTGTGCGCCCAGCATGGGCGCTGACTAAAGGGTGAAAGACCCGTGCGGAGGTGGTCGCACCAACCGCTAGCCAAAGGCAAGGGCGTCGTCGCGAGGCGGGGTCTGGAGGAAGCCGGAGGCAAACTTGCGACCTGAGGCACACGAACCGGATGAGGCTGTGAGGTGGGGCGAGCTGGCAAATGACAGCGAAGCCCATGCGACCAAGAGCCAAAGCAGTAAATTCGGCAGGTGCGCGAGGAAAGCCAGCGTCTTTACCTGGGGAGGTCTGTAGTCAAGCTACGGAGGTAGTAACCCTGACTGGGAAGTCAGGCTGAGACGACAGAAGTCAGCAGAAGCCATAGTACCATCGCCGTCGAGGTGGGAAGGGCAGAACATCAAGGAAGGCTAAATACTTTGAGGAGTTCGCGGGACGAGCAGGAAAGGCAGAATGCCCTGGAAAAGGGAACTGCTGGACAGAGACAGGAAGTGAAGCTTCCCCTGGCTGACCAGAGGGCCGAGCAGTCTCCGGCACGAGACGAAGGAAAAGCCAGCGCAGAGCTATGGGACAGGGTCTGGGAACGAGAGAACCTGTTGGCAGCACTGAAGCGGGTCGAGCAGAACGGTGGTGCACCGGGCATAGACGGAATGCCGGTGGAAGAACTACGAGCATACCTGAGAGGTCACTGGATGGAGATCAGGGAAAAGCTCGACCAGCAAACCTACAAGCCAAGCCCTGTCCGACGGGTAGAGATACCGAAACCGGATGGAGGGGTGAGGATGTTAGGGATACCGAGTGTGCTAGACCGCTTTCTCCAACAAGCGATTGCACAGGCGTTGACACCGCTCTTCGAGCCGTTGTTCTCGAATCACAGCTACGGGTTTCGACCGGGGCGGAGTGCGCATCAAGCCATCGAGGAAGCACAGAAGTACGTGCAAGAAGGGTACGAATGGGCAGTGGACATAGACCTGGAGAAATTCTTCGACCGGGTGAACCACGATATGCTGATGGCGAGAGTGGCACGGGTGGTGAAGGACAAGAAAGTGTTGAAGCTCATCCGGGCATTTCTCAATAGTGGGGTGATGGTCAATGGGGTGGTGATGGATACGGAGGAAGGGACGCCGCAAGGAGGGCCACTGTCACCGTTGCTATCGAATATCATGCTGGACGACCTGGACAAGGAACTGGAACAGCGGGGGCACAAGTACGTGCGCTATGCGGACGACTGCAATATCTACGTGAAAACGCAGCGAGCGGGCGAACGGGTCATGGAGAGCATGAAAGCGTATCTGGAACAGAAGCTCAAGTTGAAGATTAACCCGAAGAAGAGTAAAGTAGAGCGGGCGACGAGAGTGAAGTTTCTGGGGTTCAGTTTCTACAAGCGCAAAGGGGAAGTACTCATTCGAGTAGCTACCCGAAGCCTAGAGAGGTTTCGGGAGAAGCTCCGCCGCCTGACCAAGCGTACCCGGACAGGCAAGCTGGAAGAGATTATCCAGGAAATCAATCAGTACACGGTAGGCTGGATAGGATATTTCCGGCAGGCGAATACGCCAAGCGTGTTCGAGGAATTGGACGAATGGATCCGCCGTAGACTAAGGCAGATGGTCTGGAAACGTTGGAAACGGGGGACAACCCGTTACCAAAACCTGGTGAAGATGGGCATCCCGAAATGGCGTGCGCAAGGAGGGGCAGGTGGTAAGAGTCCCTGGCGCATGGCTAATTCGCCTGTGATAAAAGAAGCCCTGAGCAACGCACGATGGCGAAACGCAGGGCTGAAAAGCTTGAAAACTCGGTATGAAGAACTGCGCCAGACTTGATGAACCGCCGGATGCGGACCCGCATGTCCGGTGGTGTGAGAGGGGGCGG
>CAIQJJ010000163.1 GCA_903872065.1 uncultured Anaerolineales bacterium
CCCAAAGGCAGCACAAGAGAGAGCCAACAAGCAGCCATGCTCGATTTTTCCAACTATTTCGTCAAAAACATCTACTACGGTGTGTTTCGCGCTGACAAGAGCGCGATGCGCGGCAAGCAGCTAAACCTGCTAAAAAATGCCTGCGAAGTAATTTACCTCGATGAAGCCGCCAAAGACAAGGCTGAACGCGAGAGAGTTGAAACGGAAGCTGATTTATCTGAATAAGGAGTTTTTTCGATGTCTACCCTCAAACATGACTGGTTCACCCAACAAGTTCCCGGCAAGCCCATGGGACGTTATGCCCATATTGTAACGGTGCGTGTGACCGATTCTTATTCCCTATTCCAAACCGACGGGGAATTGAATACGGCGCGTATGAACAGCGGAGTGGCGCTAACCGATCTAATCACCCGCCTGTCCATTTTCAAACGCAAACAGTCCACCCCCGAACGCCTGGTAGGGCGCGAACTATTGCGCCGGTATGGTCTGATCAGCGGCGAGGAAGCCGCCGAGAAAAAAGAGGTGGGCGCAGATGGACTGCCGATCTGCGACTATAATGTTAGGTTTTGCACCCAATGCCCCGACTGCATCGCTTATGGCTTTGCAATTGGCGACGCGGGTTCAGAAAAGTCAAAGGTCATCACTGACACGGCCTATTCGCTGACCAGCTACGATGAAAGCCACGAAGCCTTCACGCTCAACGCCCCTTACGAAGACGGGACGATGACGCGCCACGGCGAGGTGACCAGCCGCATTAATGAGCAGGATCATGTCACGCCGCAGGTGATTTTTCCGTCTGTGATTACCACACGCGATCTGACCGAAAACCTGTTCCTGTATGTGCTCAATAACGTGCAGCGCGCCAAACGTTATGGCGCGCAAACCACCCGCACTGGAAGGATGCAAAACCATGTGATTGCGATTATCCTTGCCGATGGTGAAATATTCTCTAACCTGCTGTTCACCCAAACGCTTTACGATAGTTTGAAAGCCGAGGGCAAGATTAACCCGCCCGATCCGGTAGACCCCTCTGCAGTCATTGGCGCGGCGCAGAGCATCATTCCCGCGCTGCTCAAAGAGGACGGCGTAGTGATCGATCAACTGATCACCGGCCAGGCATTAGAGGCTCTTCTGGCTGAAGTCTCCGCCATCAGCGCGCAGGAAAAAAGCCTGAAAGACTTATTGAAACGGGCGTTTAACGACAGCCAGGCTTATCACCAGGCATGGATTGCCAAAGCCAGCAAGAAAAAATAGGAGGGCGGCATGCACCTCACATTGTGCCAGCTAACTTTCCACGAAAACTTGTTTTATGCCACGCGGGAAGTCGGGCGCTTATATGAGACCGGTCGCCACCTGCATAACTACGCGCTCACTTATGCACTAGGACTGGCCAGTGCGCCATACTTTCAGACGCAGCAAATCCCTGCCTATGCAGAGGAACTGCTTCCGCTCAATCAGCAAGGTATCTATGTCACCCCGGCGCGCGGGATCAATGTGCAATACCAGATAAACACCTTCAAATTTGCCAACAACGCCTATCGGGTCAAGACGGAAGCGGGCAGCCGCAATACACCTTCATTTGGCCGGGCAAAAGAAGCAGCCGTGGGAAGCGCCTTCGAGTTTGTTATCCTTCATCGCCAAAGCCTGCGCCTGCCCAAATGGGTGCGCATGGGTGTATGGCGCAGCAAAGCTCGCCTGGAAGTTCTCGATGAAGCAGAACTGAAGGCAGCGACCGAGAAAAAACAAACTGCCAGCCTGCCGCTTAATCCGCTGGATGTGGAAGGGAATTTCCAGATTTATGATCTGATTTCCATGCCGCCATCCAGCCTGGTGGAAAACGCGCACATCGAGACAAATTGGCTCAAGGCAGAGATTAAAAGCCGGGCAAAACCCATCTATTTACCCGCAAATATGGCCTACCGGTTTCAACAATTGGTGTAGTCCATTCGCGGCCCCCGCGGGACTCGTAAGCCCCGCGGGGGCTGGGAGGCTTTTGAAACAGCTTATGACAACGCTTTACTCTTCAGTGATCAAACTCCACGCGCTGCACGCCGGGCAGTTAACGCACGACCCCGGCCAATGGGCCAACGCGGCCTTTTACGGCATCCTGCACCAGGTCGATTCGCAGATGGCGGAAATGCTGCACGGGCTGAACGGGCGCAAGCCGTTTACGGTCAGTTCGCTGAACGGGCTGCCGCGCAATGTCGGGCCGTTCGTGGCGCTGCGTTCGGGTTGGGAGTGCTGGCTGCACATCACTACCCTGGGCGATCAGATTTTTCAACCTTTCATCCGCCATTTCTTGCAGGAAGGGGCGCGCCCGCAGATTCAACTCGGCCCGATCCAGTTCACGGTTGCCGAGGCGCTGACCACGCCCGGTTCACATCCCTGGGCCGGTTTCAGCAGTGATGAGGCGCTGCTCAGCGAAGCCGAGATGGCGGAGCGCCTGACGTTGGAATTTGCCTCGCCCACCGCGTTCAACCTGGGCAGCCAGGCGGGGAGCCACGCATCCTACGCGCTCTTTCCCACGCCGGTACTGGTCTTCGAGAGCCTGGCCTATAAGTGGCGCGAGTTTGCCCAGCCGGCCATTGACCTGGACTTCATCACCGACGCGGCGTCCGATGTGCGCGTGAGCGACTACCGGCTGCAATCGCAAACCATCTTGTGGAAAGGGCATGTCCAAAAGGGGTTCAGCGGGCGCTGTACGTATGACCTGCGCCACCTGACGCCTGAGGGGCGGCGCTGGCTGAACGCGCTGGCGGATTTTGCGCTCTACGCCGGGGTGGGCGGCAAGACAACGCAAGGGATGGGGCAGGTGCGCAAGATGGCCGGCGCGGTCGAGGCCTGATGGACGCAATGGATCAGACATTGACCCCAACCTTTGATTACCTGCCCATCTCCATGCTCAATCAGCTTGAGTATTGCGAACGGCGCTTTTACCTGATGCACGTGCTGGGCGAGATGGAAGTCAATGCCCACGTGCTGGAAGGAACGCTGCGTCATGCGCAGGCGCACCAACCCGACCGCGAACAAGAAGGCGACAAGACGATCCACCGCCGCCTGTACGTGTGGGCGGACAGTTTGCAAGTGGCCGGTTTTGCCGATGTGGTCGAAGAGGAGACTGGCGCACCCAGGCTGACGCCGGTGGAATACAAAAAAGGACGCATGGGACGCTGGTTAAATGACCACATCCAACTTTGCGCTCAAGCGATCTGCCTGGAAGAGCGCGCTGGGGTGAGGATTGCGCGCGGGTATATCTTTTACTTTGGCTCGCGACGACGCGAAGAAGTCTGCTTGACCGAGGAACTGCGCCAGCGCACCGCGCAAACCGTGAGGCGGGCGCATACGTTAATCGGGGCGCGGCAGATCCCCCCGCCAACAGAAAAGATGGTCAAATGCCGCGATTGCAGCCTGCAGCCGGTGTGTCTGCCGCAAGAAACCAACTTGCTGAACGGCCAGGGCAATCTACAGGAGGTTGAATGACAACGCTTTATGTAACCGAAGCGTATTCGGTGATCAAGAAAGACGGAGAGACGCTGGTGGTCAATATCCCGGCGGATGAAGCCTCGGCGCGCGCGCGGCGCGCAAAGTGCAGGTGCCGCTGATCAAGATTGATGAGGTGGTCATCTTGGGCGACAGCACCTTGACCCCACAGGCGATGGCGGCATTGTTGGATCAGCGCGCCGAGATCACCTTTCTCGACCCTTACGGCGGGTTTCGCGGGCGCTTGGTGCCGGCCAACAGCCGCAACAGTCTGATCCGGCTGGCGCAGTTTCGCGCCCATGAAGACGCGGCGCGCAGCCTGGCGCTGGCCAGGCAGTTCGTCAGCGGAAAGTTAAGCAACCTGCGCACTATGCTGCTGCGCGCCAACCGTAAAACGCAGGAGGCGGCAGTGGGCGAGGCGGCGCAAGCGATCCAGGCGGTGATCAAGCAGGTGGAAGCGCTGCAAAGCGATGGTCTGCCGCCGGCGGATCCGGGCAAGCCGCAAGCCGGCACAGCCTGGGGAACGCTGCAAGGCTATGAGGGCGCAGCCACCTCGCGCTATTTCGGCGTCTTTGGCTTGCTGCTCAAAGGCGATGGCAGCCTGTCTTTTGAGAACCGCAACCGCCGCCCGCCGCGCGACCCGGTCAATGCCCTTTTATCTTATGGCTATACGCTGCTGCTGCACCAGTGCAGCGCGGCGCTCCAGTTGGTGGGTCTGGATGCTTATGTGGGCTTTTTGCATTCATCGCAGTACAGCAAGCCGGCCCTGGCGTTAGACCTGATGGAGGAATTTCGCGGGCCGATTGTGGACTCGGTGGTGCTGACATTGGTCAATAACCGCATTTTACAAGCCGGCGATTTTATCGAGGAGATGGGGTCGTACCGGATGAAAGACGCCGCGCGGCGCGAGTTTTTGCTCAAGTTCGAGGAGCGCCTGACCACCGAGATCGAACACCCGACCTTTGGTTATAAAGCCACTTACTGGCGCTGTATTGAGCTGCAGGCGCGCCTGCTCGGCAAGGCGATCCTGGGCGAAATTCCCAGCTACCCGGCGTTCCGCGTCCGTTAACCGGCGGCAGGAGAACTTATGAGCAGTACCCTTTATGTGGTTGCGTATGATATTCCATCCAACAAACGACGGACGAAAGTCCATAAGGTTTTGTGCGGCTTTGGACAATGGACGCAGTACAGCCTGTTCGAGGCGTTTTTAGACGATAAAGAACTGGTGCTGCTGCAAAGCAAGCTGGAAAAGCTGCTCAACGCCAAAACCGACAGTGTGCGCTTTTATCCCCTGTGCGCGGCCTGTGTGAAGCAGGTGGAAACGGTTGGGTCGCCGCCGCCGCAAGAGCCAAAAACCTATGTGGTTTGAGTCTCTGCCCATCGAGCAGGGCAGTGAGGGGAAAACTGCCAGGCGGCGCTCGCCCGATCAAGACGCCAGGTATGGGGGGATGCGCCCCGCCAGAGGCCAGAAATGGGCAGGGGAACGGCCAAATGGCAAGGCCGGGCGGGGACGACGTCTTCCACTCGCAGAGAACGGCAGGGTGGGAGGGAAAGCAACAGAAAGCGGAAAAACGGCGGACAAGATGGGTATCGAGCGAAAAAACAGG
>CAIQJJ010000164.1 GCA_903872065.1 uncultured Anaerolineales bacterium
GCCGCCAGCAGCCCCTTTGCCCCCGGCGCTGGCGAGCAAATGACGCTGGCGGTCTTACATCTTTTGGAGAGTCTTTAACGGCTGTTTTTCCATTTTCACCAGGTTGCCGAACTTCACTCCGTGTTATATTCGGCGACCTGTTTTTCTAGCTCTTCTACTGTGTCGTAAGCCTTGATCTTTCCCTCACGGATCAGCCGTACTGCCTCAGATGTGCTGTATAGGCGGCTGCGTAGGGCGATCATTTTCTCTTTTTCGTCTTGCTCTGCAATCTGCAAGCGATAATTGGTCTCCAGGTTCATCCAAAGTTCAGGAGAGGTGCCAAAGGCCTGGGCCAGTTCGCGCGCGGTTTCAGGTGTGATGCGCTTCTTGCCGCGCAGAATTTGATTGACCGCCTGGTAAGGCCGTCCCATGATTGCAGCCAGGTCGCGCTGTGTCCAGTCGCGCGCAGCGAGTTCCTGGCTAATGATTTTTCCTGGGGCGACAGTGCGGGCAGGTTTTCGCTGAGTAGCCATATTAGCCTCCATCCAGATTAATGGTAATCTTCTATCTCCAGGATCAGAAGATAATTTCCTTGCTCATCTTGCTCGATTCGCAGTGTCAATCGCCACTGCTTGTTCAGGCGCATCGAATATTCGCCTTTGCGGTCGCCTGATAGTTTCTCAAAGTGTAAGCTCTTGATAGCATACAAGTCTCTTTGGTCTTTTGCTGCACTGATTACAGCCATGACATCAAAGAAGGCATCAATGACTTCGGCAGGGTATTTGTGTGCGCCTTTTTCTTGGGTGTATAACGCCTCAAGTTTTTGGGATTTAAATTGGTAGCGCAAAATAGCTTCCTTATTCGCCTTTGGGGTGAATATATTATACCATACATTCCGGTGTAATAACCAGGCGGAATCCTACATTCTTATACCAATATTCCGGGCTGCCTTTATAGCGGCAAGTGCAGCGGGCGATCTTGGAGTCATCATAAAAAGAGCCGCCGCGCAGCGAACGCAGGGCGCGCCGCTCTTCGATATTTTCGCGGCCATCTTCGCAGCGATATGGATAGGGGAACTTCTTTTGGTCCCAAATGCTGCGCATCCATTCCCAGACATTCCCCGCCATCTCCTCACAGCCATAAGGACTGGCGCTGCCGGGAAAGCAGCCCAGGGCGCTGGCGTCGCCGATGCCGGTCGCTTCGATATTGGCCAACGCTTTATCGAACTCTCCCATCCAGGGATAGTCGCGCTGCGGGGCAGGGTTTTCCAGCATTTCTCCTGGCGAAGGGAAGGTTGCCAGCCCGGCTTGCAAGACGCTGATCGCCGGCTGGCTCGGAATTTGCAGCCCCCCGCGCGCCGCTTTTTCCCATTCGGCCTCAGATGGCAGGTCGAAATGGTAGCCGGGCGGCAGGCCTTGGGGGTAAGTTTCGGTCAGCCAGGCGCAAAATTGTCGCGCTTCTGACCAATTTGCAATAACCACCGGATGGTTGAGATGAGGTTTGGGCTGGTTGCGGTCGAAAGGACGCTGGGTAGCCATGACAAATTCCAACCACTGCGCTGAGGTCACCGGCCAGCGGCCGATCCAGTAGGGATATGCCAGGCAATTGTTGACATGCTGCGGCTTTTCATCATCATAGCTGCTGTTTCCCATCACAAAAGACCCGGGCGGGATAAAGCAGAACTCCATCGCGGGGATGGTGATGACTTCCAGGCGTGGATCGCCCAACCTCTCCAGGTTGAGGCCAGCGCTGGCGCGTTCGATGGCTGGCATGCGTTTGCTCTTCAACACTTGTATCAGCCCACGCCGCACCCGTTCCAGCTTGGGGCGGTTGCGTTCCCCCTGGCGCTGCCCAAGCATGGCGCTTAAATCGGCTGTTTCCGCCAACGCCTGCCCGGCCAGGTGCGCTCCCCACAGATTCGCTTCAGGGCTGTCCGGCGTCACTTCATCGAAGCACAACGCATCCACCAGCGACCATAATGCAGAAGGCGTCCCGCGCCCCGCCTTAGCCCCTGCCAGCAAGACTGCTTCGCGCCAGCGGTTGAAGTCAACCGAAGCTAGTTCTGCGGCCTGGTAGGGATAATCGTGATCGGTCAGGTAGCAGGCCGCCAGGTATTCTTGGAAGGTGCGATGGGGAAAAGTGTAGACGCCCACCCCGCGTGGGATCAGCAAACCGGCGCGCTGGCTCAGGTAATCCACCAGCTTGACGGGGTTGACATCCGGGTTGTTGCTCAAGCGCATCAGACCCATGACCAGCGCCCCTTCGCTGATATCGGCAGTGCCGCTCAATTCGGCCTGCCCGGCGTGCGCCTGGTAAGCCAGTTCATTCAGCAAGCTGCGCACTTTGTCTGGGTCAGTCTTGATCCATTCGGATAGGCTTTGCTGCTGCACTAGAGGCTGCCCATTGGCGTCGCGCACCACTTTGGGGCGTTCCCACCAATCCAGCAGCAGCGCCACCGTAGCCGCGTAAAGCTCCTCGCGCTTTTCGGGCAGGCTGCCGCTGCGCCAGGC
>CAIQJJ010000165.1 GCA_903872065.1 uncultured Anaerolineales bacterium
AGCAAGCGGGTTGGTTTGGTCCATGAATTGGGAAAGCTGGGAGGAGCCAAAGAACTCGCGCAATGCTGCCACAACTGGGCGGATGTTGACCAGGGTAGTCTTGCCGGCGCCCGAAGGCCCGACAATGCCGATCAACTCGCCCGGCTGGATGTGAAAGCTGACTTCCTTGATCACCGGGAAATAAGGATTATAACCAAAGGTGACCTGATCGAACTCAATGCGCCCTTCGGCCGGCGTCTCGCGGTGCAGCGCCTGCGGCTTCTCTTGAACTTTAGGAACTTCATCCAAAAACTCGAACGTGCGCTGCGAGATGGTGACAAAGCGGTTGATGGCCTGGCTGATCTGGGCCATGGCCGACAGAGGGCCATAGAACATGCCCAGGTAGGACAGAAAGGCCATCAATGTGCCGAGCGAGATAATGCCGCTCAAGACCGAACTGCCGCCGGCGTACCAGATGATCAAACCGCCGGCGCTGAACGCGAACGAAATCAGCGGGAAGAACTTGCCCCAGGCCTGATCCACTCGCAAGCGGGCATCAAGGGCGTACTGATTGCGTTCGTGGTAGCGATTTTGTTCTTGCTCTTCCTGCGCAAAGGCCTTCACCACCTGGATGCCAGAAAGGAAGGTATTGAGCATCGAGTTCAAGCGCCAACGCGAGATCCAATAGCGACGGAAATGGGGATGCATCCGGCGGTGGTAAAACAGGGTCGCCACCAGAACGAAGGGGGCCGGGATCAGGACGAAGAGGCCCAGGTTGGGGGCCATCGAGAACAAGACAACCCCGATCCCTAACACCAAAACGGCATAGAGCAGGAAGGAGGACATCTGGTTGATCAAGCCCTGCAGCTCTTCAGTATCCTGGTTAATGCGGGTGAGCAAGCGGCCGGTCTCATTGCGATCGAAGAAATCCTGCGAGAGATTCTTGAGGTGGCCAAACATCTGCTCGCGCACACCGGCGGCGAAGCGGGTTGAGATGCGGTTGGTGAGCAGCGTATCGCCGATGGTAATCATCACGCGCACAACCTGAATCCCCAGCAAGCCGCCCACCAACCAGATCAGCCAGTTGGTGTGCGCTTGCTTCGTCAGAACATCATCAATCAGCACCCGCGTGAGATAAGGCGGCAAGAGGTCTACCGTCACGCCAAGCAGCATCAACATCAAATGTACAACGCCCATCCCCCAATAGGGCCGCGCCAGGAGCAGCAAACGGCGAAAGACCTGCCCGCGCTTGATGCAGCTTGGGCACACCTTAAGCGAGGAATCGAGCAAGCGCTTGCCGCAGGAGAGACAATGCTGCCCTTCGCCGGCAAAATCCGGCGCAGCGACAGACGGGTCATCCTTGCGCTGGCGCAGATAATGCGCGACCAGGGCGAACTGCTCGGTTAATTCGTTGGAGAAATGCAGCAAATTGTAAGATTTGCCCGCCAATGTGATGCGCAGGATAGCGTTGCCGACCGCCGGCTCAATCTGGGCGTCATCAATATCTTCAAGCGCGCCCTGGAAACGCAGGACAGCCTGCCCACGGCGGACTTCAACGACTTGAAACTGACAGCCATTGACCAACAACCATTGTTCGCCAAAGGAGCCGTCCGAGGCCAGGTCAGCCATCAAAGCGACGTTGACACCCTCAGGCTGGCCGCCGTTTTCAAGATAGCAGTCGTAAACTGCAGGTGGAATTTGCTTATAAAGTTGGTTTGAAATTTCCTGGTGGTGATGAACATCTGTATCCATAAAAAAAATCTCCCGGCAGTAATCTGCAAGCGAAGAAGAAACCGTAAGGTCTGAAACATCAGACCGGTTTAAGCCAAGTTTGGATGTTGGCTCATCTTCTACGCCTGCGAGGTTAGCTGCCGGGCTCGAACTGAAGGATAGCTCTAAGAGCTTGTGGTTTCACTCATTAAGCAAAACCAGAAGCTCTATTCGCCCCAGGAAAGGGTCCCCCGCTCCGAAGGATTCGGCGGGTTATTGAATTAGAGAAATTATACCTTCTTTTCACTGATTTTGAAAGAAAATCGCGGTTTTGATCGAAACAAAAACTTAACAAAAACGCAAGGTTTTCTTTCGTGCAATAAAGCCAGGGGAAATTTCCGAAACCTGAATTTCGGAAGTTTCCCCGGCGCAGATTCTACTGGCAGATCAGCTTGACCTTTACTTCGGTCACGCCCGCCGCCGGCAAGGGAACAATATTCCCATCAACCGGGCGATCCTCCACAAAGAGCGAAAAAGTATTGCCCGGCCCAAGCCGCTCGACCGTGATCTCGTAAGCAACGCCGCGAAAAACACGCCGCGCCCGAAAGCCAGGCCACTCGGACGGGATGACCGGCGCGATCTGCAAGCCCTTGAAGGTGGGGCGGATGCCCAAAATCCACTGCGTGCCGGCGACATACATCCAGGAGGCGGTGCCGGAAAGCCAGGCGTTGCGACCATAGCCGAACTGCGGGTGCGTGGGGCCGGCAATGTTGCCGCAGTAAACATAGGGTTCGACCTTGAAGTGGTCGTTATCCTGGCGCGCCAGGGGCATGCTTTGACGATAATACTCATAGGCGCGGTCGCTCCAGCCAAGCAAAGCCGCGGCGACAATTACCCAGGTATTGGCGTGATTGAAAATCCCGCCATTTTCTTTAGCGCCGGGCGGATAAGTGGAGGTGCCGCGCACGCGGGCATCGCCGCCGTCATAGGGCGGCCACAGAATGGCGACGCCAAAACGGGTGTTGAGCTTTTCATGGACGCTTTGCATGGCGCGTTCGGCGCGCTCCCGCGGGGCGCACTCGCCGATGATCGCCCAGGTCTGGGGATTAAGGCTGATCTGCTGCTTGATTTCGCCCTTTACCCCAATCGGCTTGCCATCATCGTCAAAGGCGCGCGCGTACCAGTCGCCATCCCAGGCGACGCGGTTCAAGATCTCGGTCATCTCGGCCTTCAAGGCGCGGAAACGGGCTGCATCGTCAGTCTTGCCCAGATGGTCGCACAGGGCCGCCATATCGAGCATGACGCGACAAAACTGCTGCGCCGCCATCACCGACTCGGCCTTGCCGGAGCCGTGGTCAATATTCATTGTATCATCCCAATCGGAGAAGCCCAGGCGAGGCAAGCCCTGCGGGCCGCGATGGTCAAGCGTAAATTGAATCGCTCTCAACAAATGCTGCCAGAGCGTGTCTGTCCCGCCGTCATAATAGGCGATTGGCTCCTCCAGATAGGCAAAGTCGGCAGTTTCACGCAAGTAGGCCACAACCGCCTGGATCAACCACAGGTGATCGTCGCTGAACCACTGCGGCCAATCAGGGAATTCTTGCGCCAGGCCAGGGCCGCCCTCACCCGTCAGTGGAAAGACCTGGTGCCAGACATGCCCATCTTGAAATTGCAGTTTCCAGAGCATGGTCAGGTTTTGCCGGGCGCGATCGGGGGCGCTCTGGACGGTCGCCAGGGTATCTTGCGCCGAGTCGCGCGTCCCCATGCCGCGCCCCAGGCCGGTCTCGTAGGCAGAGACGAAGCGCGACCAGTACAACGTGGCGCGGCACTGCACCTGGTTCCAGACATTCAGCATGGCATCCATTTCAGGGTCTGGCGTGTGCACCTGGCAGCGGCCTAAAAATTCGGTCCAATCCGCCTGCAGCGCCGCCAGGGCGGCGCGCACGTTTTCAGGCTGGCGATAGCGCTCCACGCGCGGCAGGATCAGTTCGGGCTGATCGGTGACGCCCAAAAGATAGATGATCTCTTTCTCTTCGCCGGGCAAAAGAACCACATCATGACAAAGCGAGGCGATATTGTTGCCGCGCGGGCATTCGATATTGGCCGGCCGGCCCTGCTCAACCACAAAGGGATTGCTCAGATCGCGATAGAGTCCGACAAAACTTTCGCGCTCAGTATCGAAACCGGCGATGGGAGCATTGCTGGTGAAATAGGTGGTGGTGGGACGGAAGCGGGTGGAGGCATACAAGACGCCATCTTGCTGGCGGCTGCTGAGAATATGCAGCCCCCAGTCGAGGTTGTTCAGGTCCACCTCCGCGCCCCAATAGCTCAATTCGACATAGCTGAAAGAGCGCAGACTGCGCCGGCGCTCGGTGGTATTTTTGAGGCGCAAGACCCAAATTTCGCCAGGGCAAGGCTCATCAGCCGGCGCCGGCGGGACAAAATAGAGCAAGCTGGCTTGAATGCCCTGGTAAAGGCTGCTAATAGTGGTGTAGCCAGGAGAGTGGCGACATGCGTATGCCTCCAGGCTGCGCCCCACCACGGGCTGCCAGGTGGGCGACCAATATTCGCCGTTTTCCTGGTCGCGCAAGTAGATATAACGACCGGGTTGATCCATGGGGATGGCGTTATAGCGATAGCGGGTGACGCGGCGGTTCTTGGGGTCGCGGTCAAATGAATACCCGCCGCCGGTGTTGGATACAAAGCCGCCGTAGCGCCCCTCGCCGATGAAATTCACCCAGGGGGTAGGCGTATCGGGACGGGTGATTACATAATCGCCGCTGGCAGGTTCAAAGTAGCCATAAGCGTTTTGAATTCCATAGGACTGAGTCACATCAGACATAGAAGCTCCTGGTTGTACAAGAACACAACAGAATCAATTCCAACCGGCGTGATACCCCT
>CAIQJJ010000166.1 GCA_903872065.1 uncultured Anaerolineales bacterium
CTCGTTCAACCAGGTTGAGGCGCCCTGCCGCGCTTCTGCCGATCCAGCGCTCTCGGCGCTCCGCTGAGCCGCCCAGGCCGCCTGGCGCGCCGAGAGCATGCCAAAGCGCAGGTAGGGCGAGAGTAAGGAGGTTCCCCTGGAGGTTCCGCCGGAGGTGACTCTGGAGGTTCCTCCTGAAGCGCCGTCCCAATCCATGCGGTTGCGCCCTTCGGCGTATCCCCAGATGCTCGACTCAGCGAAAGCAGCCAGGCGGCGCTGCGCCTCGGCCTCGCCGGCAGGGAAAGGACTGTCTGCCGGGTGGGCCGGCGCGACCGGGACAGGCAGGCTGACAAGATCAGGTACAGACGGCAAGCGCTGTGGAGCCGGCAGGGGCGGCGGCGGAAAGGGCCGGCTGCGCCAAAAGCGGCTGAAGGGGGTGAAGACAGTGTACGGCGCGCCGTCAACTTTGTGCAGGCTTTGCGGCGGGTGGACGGTCAAGCCAGGGGTGAGCGTCAGCGGCAGGGATTGTTGAATGCGCGCATCGCGGCGGCGGGCATAAGGCGAGACATCCGCCTCGGCAAAGATGGCCGTCGCGCCGCTCTCCATGCACAGGATGTGCAGTTCCTGCTGCGGATCGCCTTGCCTGACGATCAGGCGGCTGCCGCGCGAGCGCAAGTCAGACTCCAGGGTGCGCAAACCCTCCAGGAGAAAAGCCAGCCTTTTGGAACTGTTGTAAGGCGAGGCCAGCAGCGCCGGGTCAAGGATGAAGACCGGGATGACGACTGCAGCCTGCTGCAAAGCCGAATCCAAAGCCTGGTTGTCGCTCAAACGCAGGTCACGGCGGATCCACCACAAGGCAGTGTTCATGGCTTGTCTCCTGCCAGCGACTCCCTGGCGGGTCGTTCCAGCAGACGAGTCCCCATCCGTCGCAAAACTGTTTCGGCTACACGCAAACCACCCAACGCCACAGCCGCGGTGGACTGGCCGGGGAAGATCGAGTCGCCTACCAACCACAGGTTCTCAGCCAGGCGCGCCCCAAAGGAACGCCGCAGGTTGGTCTGTGGAAAGCCGCCCACCCATCCCCCGGCGCGGCGCGTGAAACGCTCAAAGGTCAGCGGCGTACCGGGCAAGATCAGCCGAACAGCATCACGCAGCCCGGGCAGAGCAACCTCCGCCGCAGCCAGGAGCTTCTGCACATACTCCTCTTGACGCGCTTCGTAGGCCGATCGGTCGCTCTCGTATAGTTCATACCAGGCAGCCGGCTTGGTGTGTGTGCTGATAGTCAGCGCCCGCTGACCGGCCGGGGCGCGGCTGCCATCCCAGGCCGGGCTGATCGAGACAAAGACGCTGCTGCCCTCGCCCAACGGACGGCGCAAGAGGACTTGATGGTGCAGGGCAGTCTCTTGCGGAATCGCCGCCCCATCCACGCCGGCGTAAAGCGCAAACGCCCCCCATCCGTCTTGCGGATGCAGGGGCAGGTTCTTCAAAGCGGGCGGCAGATCGTCTTTGAGCAGGGCGGCGGCGTTCCAGGGGGTCAAATTGGCCAGGACAAGGTCGGCGGGAAACGAATCGCCGCGTTTGGTCTCCACAGCGACCGGGCGGCCGCCCGACCTACGGATGCGTGTGACCTCCTGGCGGTAGAGGATGCGCCCCCCGCTGCGGCGCAGCGCCTCGGCCAGGGTCTCGGCGATAGCGCCCATGCCGCCGGCCACATGCACTACCCCGCGTCGCGGCAGGTCGAGCGCCGCCGCCCCATACAGGGCATTGGCGCGGGCGCTTTCGGCCTGGGCGGCGATCAGGAGCTGCCCATCCACAAACAAACGCAGGCGTTCGGGAGCATTGCGCAAATGAGCCGCGACCGGCAGAAAGGCATCGAGCGCCAGCCAGGGGGACAGCCCTTGCCGCAAACGCCCGGATGCCCAGGGCAGCAGCGCCGCGGCAGACTCTTGCACATCGGCCAGCGATTGCAGCGGCCAGGGTGGACGGCGCAGCGCCAGATCCCAGAGGGCATCTGCAGTGCGCTCCTGCCAACGAAAGAACTCGATTCCCGGCGCGCCGAAAGCGTCGCGCAGCGCCTCCCAGCGGGAGGCATCAGAACGGCGGACAACCTTGGCGCCGTCGGGCAAATGCACCTGCATGGCCTGTTCCGCCGGGCGAACCGGCCAACGCGCTACCCCGGCGGCCTGCGCTGCCTGCTCCATCGGCCCGCCGGGGTAAAAACCCGCCGCCAGCGTTGCGCCAGCGTCAAAGCGATAGCCCTGGTGGAAGTAGGTGGCGGCGCAGCCGCCGGGGGAAACATGCGCTTCCAAAACAGTGACATCCAATCCAGCGCGCGCCAGCGCCGCCGCGGCGCTCAATCCGCCAATGCCAGCCCCGACGATGACGGCGCGCGCCATCTTGTTACAACCCTCCCGGCAGAGCGCCCCAGGGACGTGCGGGCTGCGCAGCCGGCCCGGCCTGGCGCAAAGCGGATTGGATCATGAGAAATTCGCCTATGTTATCCGATGTCAGCAAACCAACCAACTGGCCGCGCAGCGTGACGGGGACCGTATGGCAGTCGCATTCTTGCAGACGGGCAAAGGCCAGTTCAAGCATCTCGTTGGCATCCGCAGTCTGAAACTGGCGGCGCATGATGCTCTCTACGGTTGCATCCTGCCCCTGGCGGGAGAGCGCCAACAGAACATCCCCGCGTGTCAACACACCGACGACAGCAGAGCCATTCACCACAGGGAAATCGGTTTGGGAGCCGCTCAGGATGAGTTCAACCACCCGTCCCAGGGTATCGCGCGGCGAGACGGAGCGGAAATCGGTGAGCATGGCTCGCCCCACGGGAATGCCGCCCAGCGAGTTTTTCATCTGCACCAGCGAGGCTTCCTGTCCCGCGCCAATCCACACGAAGAAGGCGATAAACAGAAGGAAAGGATTGGAGAAGAGGCCGATGAAGCCAAAGATCAGCGCCATGCCCTGTCCGATGGTCGCGGCGATTTGCGTGGCGCGAGTGTACTCCATGCGCATCGCTAACAGGGCGCGCACCACGCGCCCGCCATCCATAGGGAATGCCGGCAGCAGGTTGAACAAAACCAACGAGACATTGACCAACATCAGGCGCTCCAACAGCGGCCCGCCGGTCACACTGATGCCGGACAGGGGGGCCAGCGTGTTTGAAATCAGCAGCCAGCCAAAGAGCAGAGCGGCAATGACCACATTGACCGCCGGGCCAGCCAGGGCCACCCAAAATTCCTGGATGGGTTGATCAGGCATTTTTTCCAGGCGGGCGACGCCGCCGATGGGATAAAGGGTGATGTCGCGGGTTTTGATGCCGTAGCGGCGCGCCGTCAGCGCATGCCCAAACTCGTGCAAAACCACACAGCCGAACAAAGCCAGCGTAAACAGGATACCTTCCAGCGTCCCGGCCAGGGTGCCGGTTTGCTGCCAATGGGTGAAACCCACCCAACCGATAATGAGCAGGAATGTGGCGTGAATGAAGACATCAATTCCTGCATACGTACCAATTTTCCAGGCCCATTTCATACAAAACCTCCTTGAAAGCGTGACCATCGCCATTAGACGACCGTCACCTGCTAAATGATGTATACAGTATCTATACACAAATTATACATCATATTCACAGATTTTGTATTAGAGGATTGTAAAAGCTACTACCGTAGTCTGCGAGACCACGGTAGTAGCTTGAATGTTATGCACTAATACTTTTACAGAAATACTAATTCGCTCTTATCACAATAGGGAATATACTTAATTAAAGTTCTGTTCAGCATCTTGACGCGCCGCTATTTTGATCTGCTGCCAGAGTCTGGTCGCGTCATTTCCTAGCCTTACCACTTGTTGATCAATATAAGTTTCATCAAGGATATCGTTTTGGGCCAAATTGCCACCCAAATATTGAAATAACATCATTTGAAAGATATCGGTTTCATGTTTACGAGAACGCCCCTCAACCCAGGCTAACAATTTACCAATAATCACATCGTCTGCACGAGCACACCAAACTTTAAAAGGTTCTGCTCCAGGGATTTCCACTGTTTGACGTACACGCCGTGTAAATGCAGTCCAATAATCTGACTGAGGGGTAAGAGGTACCAAATCAGCCTTTTCTCCACGGCTCGAATCGATAATATTAAACATAATTCCCAACGCAATCGAGCTACGCATCATT
This sequence comes from uncultured Anaerolineales bacterium, assembly GCA_903872065.1. GTDB lineage: Bacteria > Chloroflexota > Anaerolineae > Anaerolineales > UBA4823 > CAIQJJ01. The sequence continues at coordinate 4,157 of CAIQJJ010000166.1, forward strand.
TCGGGGTCAGCATAGTATCTTGGTAGGGGATAGGCTGCGCAAAGTGCTGTAATGTGTTCTTCCCGTAAATCTACAATCATATCAATATCATACGTGACTCGCGTAATGCCATATACCGTCCCTGCAAAAGCGCCAATAATCATGTAAGGAGCGTTAATACGTTCTAGAGTCTTAAGAATACTGAGAAAGAGACTAAAATCGGGGTGATCTTGGGTCAGCACGTGACAACTCCTCAATCAATTTCAAATTCAATGCTGCTGTAGATAAATCAGGATAGCGCCGGCGCAATCGTCCACGTATCAAGCCTACAGCCAGTTCACGCGCCTCCAGCATTGTACGGATGCGTTGCTCTGGCGCAAGACTGATCATCAACTTGATCTGAGCAAGGTCAGGACGGTCAAAAAAAACATCTGACATCAAAATTTCTCGTTTCTAGAATTACTATACCTGAAATTGCGGATCAAAGCAAATCGTTTGCACGGCCATTTTTGGATCACAAGAAGCGGGATCACTTATGGGCAAAATGATGTAAATTGAAATTAACGGCACAGATAGAGTGTGCCAGCCTGGCTTTCTGGCCCCTGTCCCCCTGGAGTCCCGCGGGAGACAGAGCGAAATTCAGGTACGCTTGAGCAGGAAGCCTGCAGCCAGTTGCGAATCTCCGCATTGCCCGCCTCGCCGTAATACACATACCGCAGTCGGCCATCAGCAACCATCTCCGCCAAATCCGCTGCGCTGACCACCGCATCCCCGCCGCTAAACCCGCCCATCAGCAAGACGGGACGGCCTGTGGCAAGCACCAACTCGGAGCCAAACTGCTGCGACGATGGCACTGCGACCAGGTATTCGACATCCTGTGTATTTTGGATGAGATAGTCGAGCAGGGCTGCAGCTTGATCCACTGCCGCTGGGCCGGAATCTGCTGGCCGCTGCGGCGGACGCGGGGCGCGGCTCATCTCTTGCTGAGAGCCGGCGTAAGCGGTTGGCAGCCTCACATCCCCCTCGTTGGCAGAAGTCATCACTGTCCAGTAGAGAGGGATGAATGCCATCGCCGCCAACAAGATGAGATGGGCCAGTTTCTTTTGGAAGGCGAGCGCCAGCAGCCCCAGGACAAGCAGGCACCCGCTGCCCAAAATCCAGCCCAGGCTGACGCCGTATTGCAGGATGGTATATGCTTGAAAGCCGATCGTCAAAGCTGCCGCGCCGGCCAGGATCAGCCCGCCCCATTTTTGATCGTCGCCCCACGTCCAGAAGCGGGCAAAGCCAATCCCTACCACCGCGCCGAGGGCGGGGGCCAGCATGATAGTGTAATAAGCATGAAAGATGCCGGAAATAAAGCTGAAGAACACCAGGCAGATCAGCAGCCAGCCGCCCCATAAAAGCAGGGCCTGGTGAATACCGGCCTCAAGCGGGAGTTTGAAGCGGGCGCTGAAGAACATCACGATCATGCTGATCAGGGCAAAGGGCAGCAGCCAGGAGGCCTGTTTGGAGAGTGGTTCAGTAAAGAAACGCAAGGGGCCAGCAACGCCTGTCTCCTGCACCAGCGGCGACGAACCTCCCCCCGGCGGTGAGCCACTCACTTGCAGTGAGTCACTCCCTTGCGGCGAGGGCGCGCCCTGCGCCGGCGCGTTCCCGGCCTGGGGCGCGCCGCCCCCCTGGGAACTGCCAGCAGGAACTCTGAGGCCGAGCCGCGCCAGGGTGTTATGGCCAAAGATCAAGCCCATCACAGTGTTGTCGGCGCTGGAGCCAATATACGGACGCTGATCGGCCGGGGTCATGTCCACCGCCGCCGCCCAAGAGAGCGAAACCAGGACCAGCAGCACGGTCGCCAGGCTGAGATTGAATGCTTTGCGCAGCCAGCTTCCTCTGGCGGCAAAAAAATAGAGCGCATACAAAGCGGGCAGCGGCAAAAAGGCCTGCATCATTTTGATATTGAAGCCAAGCCCCACGATGAAGGCCCCCAGCAAAAGCCAGCCCAATTGTCCATTATCTGTTGCGTTGAGAAACGCCCAGGCGGCCAGCAGCAGAAAGAAGACCAGCAGTCCGTCCTGGGTATTGTTGCGGTTGGTAGCCACAAAGATGGGCGTGATTGTCATCACAAAAGCCGCCGCCAGGCCGGCCAGTTCCCCTGCCTGTTTCTTGACCAGGTGATACAGCACAGGGACGCCGAGGACGCCGGCCAGCAGGTTGGGCAGGCTGACGACAAAACCGCTTACGCCAAACAGCGCCGCAAAAGCCGCTTCGATCCACAGGCCCAAGGGAGGCTTGTCCACTGTGACCGAACCACCCGGCTCGGCAGCAACGAAAAAGAAGTTCTTCCACGACGCCAACATTGATTTTACCGCCGCGGTATAGTAGAGGTTGGCGTCGCCCAGGCCGCCGAGGTTGGCGAAATGCAGCAAGATGGAAAGCAGCAAGATCGCCAGCAGAATGAGATGGGCGGGGGTGAAGCGTTTCCAGATCGGGCGGGCAAGCCAGTTGACCGGTGAAGTATAATCTTGAGAGGGAAGTGAGGAAGTAGTCATCTGCGGCCCGCCCAATTGATTCACGAAGAACGCGCCAGCTTGCGCCGCAGCCCTTTTTCAATCTCGATGACAAGATAGGCTGCCAGGCTGACCGCCAGCACATCCAACCAGAGTTCTAATGAGATCGGCGCGCTGCTGAAGAGCGTGTTCATAAAAGGCGCATAGGTATAGAGCATTTGCAGCACAACCATTAGCACTGCGCCGCCAATGGCCCACGGGTTGGAGAAGAAACCCAACTGAAAGGGGGATTTGGTGAGCGAGCGGGCGTTGAACAGGTAAAAGATTTCGACAAAGATCACTACATTGACGGCCACCGTGCGCGCTTCCGCCACAGATGCGCCGCGCCCCAGCTCGTACTCGAACAGACCAAACGCCCCGGCCAGGATAATCAAACTGACCAACACAATCCGCCAGATCAACATTTGATCCAAAATAGGGGACCGGGGATCGCGCGGCTTGCGCTGCATCAGGCCGCTCTCCTTCGGCTCCAACGAGAGCGAGACGCCCAAAGTCGCCGCGGTTATCATGTTAATCCATAAAATCTGGATGGGCAGAATGGGCAGGGTTGCGCCGCTGACAATCGCCGCCAGCAGCACCAGCCCTTCGCCCAGGTTGGTGGGCAGCGTCCAGGCGATGAACTTGGTCAGATTGTCGAACACGCCGCGCCCTTCTTCCACCGCGGCTTCAATCGAGGCGAAGTTGTCATCCGTCAAGACCATATCGGCCGCCTCTTTCGAGACATCTGTGCCGGCGATGCCCATGGCTACGCCGATATTGGCTTGCTTGAGCGCCGGGGCGTCGTTGACGCCATCGCCAGTCATGGCGACGACATGCCCGCGCGCCTGCAGCGCCTCGACCAGGCGCAGCTTCTGTTCCGGAGCAACGCGGGCAAAGACATTGATCTTCTGCGCCTGCTCGATCAGTTCGGCGTCCGAAAGCCGGGCCAGTTCTGCGCCGGTCAGCACAGCCGCGCAGTCCTCCTGGCACAATCCAATCTGCCGCCCAATGGCGGAGGCGGTCAGGGCATGATCGCCGGTGATCATCTTGACCGTGATGCCGGCCTGCTGGCAGGCTTTCACTGCGGCGACAGCTTCGGTGCGCGGCGGGTCAATCATCCCTTGCAAGCCGAGCAAGGTCAGATCATGGATGTCTTCAAAGGTGATTTTGTGCGCGGCGGGTTTTTCCAGGCGGGCAAAGGCCAATACGCGCAGGCCTTGCGAGGCCATAGCCTCCATCGCCTGGCGAAAGACCTCACTGCCACAGGCGCCCACATGCCCTTGCTGGTCAAGCGCCCCAGCACAGCGATTGAGCAGCACCTCGGCCGCGCCTTTAATGTAGACCATTCCATCTTCATGCAGCGTGGACATGTATTGGTGCTGCGAATCGAAGGGGATTGCATCCAGCCGGGCGGGATACGCGCTGGCATCGGGGGACAGCCCGGCCTTGCGCGCCGCGGTCAAAAGCGCCCCCTCGGTCGGGTCGCCCTGCACCGTCCAGCGGCCCTCGGCTTCAACCAGTTGGCTGTCATTGCACAACAGGCCGGCCTTGAGCATCTCCAGCGCGGCGGCGTCCTGCTTCCAATCCCCAGAGATATTCCCTTGTGGTTGGTAGCCGACCCCGCTGACGGCATAAACGCCGCCCAGGGTGCGCAGTTCTTGCACTGTCATTTGATTTTGGGTCAGGGTGCCGGTCTTGTCCGAGCAAATAACGGTCGTGGAGCCGAGAGTCTCAACCGCCGGCAGATGGCGGATGATGGCGCGCCGTTTGGCCATGCGCGAGACGCCGATCGCCAGCGTCACTGTCAGAGCGGCCGGCAGCCCTTCGGGGATGGCGCCCACTGCCAGGGCAATCGCCGCCATCAGGGTATCCACCACCGGTTGGCCGCGCAAAACGCCGATCAAAAAGGTCAAAGCAGATAGCGCCAGGATGGCGACCAACAGCACACGGCTGAACTGCCCGATCTTCTGCGTCAGGGGCGTTTCCAATTCCACCGCGCCAGAGATGAGCTGCGAGATACGCCCTACCTCGCTGCTGTCACCTGTCGCCACCACTACCCCGGTCGCCGCGCCGTACGTGACCAGGGTTGAGGCGTATACCATATTGCGGCGTTCTGCCAGGACGGCGTCATGGGGAATCAGCAGATTGGCGTCTTTGGCCACCGGCAGCGACTCGCCCGTCAGCGCGGCCTCGGTCACTTGCAGGTCGCGCGAGGTAACCAGGCGTAAATCTGCTGGCACCCGCCCGCCCGCTTGCAGTTGAACGATGTCGCCGGGCGTCAACTCTGCGGCTGGCAGGCGCAGCACCTTGCCAGAACGGATGACAGTTGCTTCGGCGCTCATGGTTTTGGCCAGGGCAGCGATCGCCTGTTCGGCCTGCGCTTCCTGGATGTAGCCAATGATGGCATTGATCAAAACCACGCCAAAGATGACCAAGGCGTCGAGCGGGTCTTTCAATACCGCCGTCACCGCGCTGGCGATTAGCAAAATGATCACCAGAGGATTATTAAATTGAAGCAAAAAGCGCATCAGCGGGCTTTTGCCCTTCTTGGGCGTCAGCACATTCAGGCCAAAACGTGTGTGGCGATGTTTGATCTCGAAGAGGTCCAGGCCTTGCTGCGCATCCGTGTCCAACAAATCAAGCACCTCCGCAGCAGGTAGATGGTGCCAGTGTTTACCTAGCAAAGTATTCATTGGATCATCCTTTTCGTTTTCCAGGCTCGGAAAGCAAACAACAGTGGCAGACCGAGCCACATCCCGATTCCGACCGGCCCCCATAGCGGGTGACGGCGGAATTGCAGGGTGATTTGGTCAATGACCTCGGTCGTCTGCTCATCCACAGCGGCAAAACTGTGCCGGTGCAGCCATACAGCAAATGGGCCGGCCTGTTGGCGATCGGTGAAGCCGTTCTCTGAAAACGCCTCAATGCGCGCCAGCCAGTGAATGGGCAGCGGACCGAGCCACAGCGTAAACTCCATCTCATCGCCAGCCGCCAATACAGCCGGGGCGCGCTGCATCTGGACGACTATGGGCGGAGGAGTAATCGCTGACATACTCTCGGCGCGACGGTGAAATTCTACCACACGGTTCAGCCGCGCTTTGACGAGAAATGAGTGACGATAGATCATTTTTACTTTCCTGGCGGCGCTAAGGTTTTCATCTGGCGGATCTCAGGCCAGGCGCGCGCCACGATCAGCACGACCAGGATCGTGCCAATGCCCCCGCCGACCACCGCCAGGATCGGGCCAAATAACGCCGCAGTCAGACCCGATTCAAATCCACCTAGCTCGTTGGAAGCGCTGATAAAGATGCTGTTGACCGCCGAGGCGCGCCCGCGCATCTCGTCC
>CAIQJJ010000167.1 GCA_903872065.1 uncultured Anaerolineales bacterium
CGCAGACCTGGCGGCAGCTATCCCGCTGATCTATGACGAACAAACGCAGGGGGTACTGCTCATCCAGGGCGAGGCGCTTTCGCCAGGCGAAAAGGAATGCGTGACACACCTGGGGCGCGCCCTGGGACAGGCTATCTATGCTCGCCACATCCACGATCACTTGCGCGGCCAACAAGATGAGTTAAAGCTGCTCAAGGTGATGACCGGTATTCTAAATTCCAATTCGTCGCCCGATATGTTACAAACGCAAATCATCCAAAAAATGAGCGCGGCGGTGAATGCAGAGACGGGCTGCTTGATGCTGCGGGATAAAGAGAACCGCCAGATGATTGTGAAGCAAACGCCGGGCGAAAACCAGGACTGGGTCTACCAGGTAAGCACGAAAGCGGAGCGGGGAATCGTGGCGGAATGTATGCGCAGCGCCCAGCCCATCCTGTCGCCTGATGTCCAGCGAGATGTGCGCTTTGATCCTGCATTGGATGGGATGGAGCATTTGCAGGTGCGTTCGATGCTCTGTGTGCCAATCCTCACCCATCATGGGGACGCAGCCGCGGGGGCCGGCGGGGCCGCGGGGGCCAGCGGGTCGGAGGTGAGGGGGGCGGTGGCCGTTTATAACAAGCGCAGCGGGACGTTCAATCCGTATGATGTGAATTTGGTGTTGGCCTTTACAGATTTGATGGCGTATGTCATTTACGATGTGGATCTGGTGCGGCAGTTGCACGTGGCCAGCGCCGAGCTAGAGGTGAACCGGTGGCGATTGGTGCACTCGCGCAATATGCTGCTGGCGCTGTTCGACAACATTCCACTGTCGTTTTATATTGTGGACAAGAATTACAACCTGAAGGCGATCAATTCGGCGCGCGCCCGGCGCACTGGCTTGCAGCCCAGCCAACTGGTGGGCAATCGCTGTCACCAGGCGTTGTTTGGACGCGGGGAGCCTTGCGCCGAATGCCAGGTGAGTGTGACGCTGGCGCATGGACAAACGACGCAAAGGGTGGCGCGGGTGTGGCAAAATACAAGCGAATTGCAAGAATGGGAGATTGCTTCTTACCCGATCTGGAACGAGGCCGGGCAGGTGGCGCAGGTGATTTTATCCGAGCAAGATGTGACGGAAAAACGTCGCCTGGAGAATCAGTTGATCCAGTCTGAAAAGTTGGCGGTGGTGGGGCAGTTGGCGGCGGGGGTGGCGCATGAAATCAATAATCCGCTGACGGCGGTGATCGCCAATGCGCAGATCGCGCAGCGTGCGCTGAAAAATGATCCGTGGTTGAGTGAGATTGTCGAGTTAATTGTGATCGCCGGCAACCGGGCGGCGCAGGTGGTGCGCAATTTGCTGGATCTGGCGCGCAAAGATCATTATGATTTTCTGCCGCTGGATGTCAATGAGACGATTGAGAAGGCAGTGGCGTTGATCGCGCACGAATTGACCTCAAACTCGATCGAACTGACCTTCAGCGCGGCCAGGGGGCTGCCGCCAGTCAAGATCAGCGCGGAGCACATTTACGGGGTTTGGACTAACCTGATCTTGAATGCGGTGGATGCTTTAAAAAATCGTCCGCAGAAGAAGATCCACATTCAGACGGCATGCAAAAGCGAAGGCGGGGAGGAGACGCTGGTGGTGACGATCGCGGACAATGGAGTGGGGATTGCGGCGGACAAGCTGACGCATATTTTCGATCCGTTTTATACGACCAAAGAAGTGGGTCACGGCACCGGCCTGGGGCTGACGTTGTGCCAGCGCATCATTCAACAGCATGGGGGACATATTGATGTCGTTAGTGAGGTTAACCGGGGGACAGAGTTCAGAGTGTATTTTCCAATTTAGACCCCGTTCACTTTTCGTTCACAAGCCGTTTATACAGTTCATCCTGTCTTCATAGTTAAATTGAAGGCAGGATAAACCTCTATGATTCGTATTACTCGCTTTAATGGATCTCACTTTTACCTGAACGCCGAGCTGATTCAGACGGTGGAAGGCGCGCCGGATACGGTGATCACGTTGACGAACAATGTCAAGATCGTGGTTAAGGAGTCGCCCGAACAGGTGGTGGAATCTATTCTTCATTATCGCCAAAAGATTCACGACGCATGGCTGGTCGCCAGCGGCAGCGCTTCGACAGGCTCGGAGCGCCTGGACAGCGCTTCGACAAGCTCAGCGCGCCTGGATGACGCTTCGACAAGCTCAGCGCGCCTGGACAACGCTTCGACAAGCTCAGCGCGCCTGGACAGCGCTTCGACAAGCTCAGCGCGCCTGGACAACGCTTCGACAAGCTCAGCGCGCCTGGATAACGCTTCGACAGGCTCAGCGCGCCTGGACAGCGCTTCGACAAGCTCAGCACGCCTGGACAGCGCTTCGACAAGCTCAGCGCGCCTGGATAACGCTTCGACAGGCTCGGAGCGCCTGGACAGCGCTTCAGCAGGCTCGGAGCGCCTGGTGGAGAGAACGATGCCAGCGGTACAGACCACCGCGGCGCAGACCAGTGCGGGACAAACCCCCGCGGTACAACGCAGATCAGGAGCATAATTATGGATTTCGGTACGCTGATTGGACTGATCCTGGCCATTACGGTCATTGTGGTGGTCATGATCCTGGATGGCGGTTCGCCCGCCGAATTGTTTGCCAACCCGCAAACAATTCTCTTAACTTTGGGTGGTTCAATTGTCGCCGCCTCCATCTCTGCCCCCTTTGAAACGGTTTTAGGCGTGCCTAAGCTGCTGGCGCTGGCCTTCAAGGGCGAAAAGGCGAAAGGGCCGGCGATGATCGAGGCGCTGGTGAAGATGGCCGATAAGGCCCGCCGCGAGGGACTGCTGGCGCTGGAGGGGGAGAGCCAGAAGATCAATGATGCCTTTTTGCGCAAGGGGTTGATGCTGGTGGTGGATGGGGTAGACCCGGCCCAGGTGCGCGCCATTCTGGAGATTGAGATCGAGCAGATGAGCGAGCGCCATGCCAAGGGAATTGCGCTGATCAACGGAGCAGGCGGCTTTGCGCCCACCTTCGGCATCATCGGTACGGTCATGGGGCTGATCACGGTCTTGAAACAGCTCTCCAATCCAGAAGCGTTGGGGGAGGCCATCGCCAGCGCCTTTTTAGCCACACTGTGGGGACTGCTCTCGGCGAATCTGATCTGGCTGCCGCTCGGAGGCAAGCTGAAGACGAAGAGCGAGGAAGAGGTGGCTTACCGGCGCCTGCTGCTCGACGGGGTGGTCTCCATCCAGGCGGGTGAAAACCCCCGCTTGCTAAAAGAAAAATTAAGCTCCTTCTTGCCCCCGAAAGAACGCGGGGCGAAAGAAGGCCGCGGGGCCGAAGCAGCGGGGGCCAGCGGCAAGACCCAGAAAGAGAGGGCCGGCGCATGAGTCACGGCGGCGGAGGCGATGATGGCGGTAAAGAACGTTGGTTGGTCAGCTACGCAGATTTCATTACACTGCTGATGGTGTTGTTTGTGGTGTTGTATTCGATGGGCCAAACCGACATTGAGAAGTATAAGGCGCTGGCAGATGGACTGCGGGCGGCCTTTGCCGGAGGCCCGCCGGCCATCATTGATCCCAGTATAGACCTGGGCGGCGGTGTGGCCGATAACGAAGACGCCGCCCCAATCGTTATCCCGGGCATCCCCAAGACGCCCACCGATTCGGTCGAGGTAGCGGGGATGTTGACAGATATGCTGGCATCCTCGGAACTGGGCAACATGGTCAGCGTGCAAAACAATATCGAAGGGGTGCTGATTTCGGTCAGCGAGCAGTTGCTTTTCATCACCAGCACCGCCGAATTGCAGCCGGGCGCTTACACCGTGCTGGACACCGTCGCCACATTGGCGCAAGGTATCCCCAACGACCTGCGCATCACCGGCTACACCGACGATACCCCGCCCAGCGACCCGCGCTACGCCAACAATTGGGAACTCTCGCTGGCGCGAGCGATGACCATTGTCTCTTATTTTCAGCAAGTCGGCATTGACCCGGCGCGCATGATCCCGGCCGGGCGCGGCGAGTATCAACCGCTCTTTCCGAATGACACGCCGCAGCACCGCACTTTGAACAGCCGGGCTGAAATTATCGTAATCTATCCTTTGACCAGCGAAGTCATTGATCTTACTCAGTCTTCGTCTGGCAATATTATCCAACCATAACGGTGCAAACCACCCTCAGGAGATTAACTCGCCATGAAAAAACCCGTTATCACCACTGCTGCACTGACCCGCATTTTGCTCATCCTGGCCATCTTGCCTGTTTTCGGGCTGAACCTGGCCATGGCCTACATTATGTTTGCGCCGGATAGCTGGCCCAAGCCGTTCTACCTGGCCTATCAATTCCCCACCGAATCGGCGACCGAAGCCGGGTCGGCGACCGAAGCCGGGTCGGCGACCGAAGCCAGGTCGGCGACCGAGACCGGCGAAACGACAGCAACCGGTCATAATACCAACGTGGCCAAAGCTGCGGCGGCAGAGGGTAATGAGGCAGGCTACAACGCCCCCACGCAGCCGGCGCCGGCCGCGCTGTTGGAAATCCGCGCCGGGCAGGGATTGATGATTGACACCGGGGCCAAGATCGTCAACCTGGCCGAGGCCAGCGGGCGGCGCTATATCCGCGTCAACATCATCCTGGAATTTGCGCCCACTGACCTGGAGTATTACACGATGGCCGCCGAAGAAAAAGCGGCTTATGTAACGGCATTCACGGAAGATGTCAACGCCCGCCTGCCAGCAATCAACGATACCATCATCACCTTGCTTTCGAGCAAGACTTTCGAGGATGTCTACACCGCGGAGGGCAAAGAAAATGTCCGCCAGGAGATTATGAATCAGATCAACAGCCGCTTGCCCGAATACCGCGTTATCTTTGTCTATTTCACCGAGTTTGTGGTTCAGTAGCCCCACCGGTGATTTGCAGGGCAGCAATGTTCAACGCTTCGACAGGCTCAGCGCTCCTGGGCAACGCTTCGACAGGCTCAGCGCGCCTGACCAACGCTTCGACAGGCTCAGCGCGCCTGACCAACGCTTCGACAGGCTCAGCGCGCCTGACCAGCGCTTCGACAAGTTCAGCACGCCTGGGCAACGCTTCGACAGGCTCAGCGCGCCTGACCAACGCTTCGACAGGCTCAGCGCGCCTGGGCAGCGCTTCGACAAGCTCAGCGCGCCTGGGCAACGCTTCGACAAGCTCAGCGCGCCTGGGCAGAAGGCGAGAGAGAGACTATGTTAACCCAAAGCGAAATTGACGCCTTATTATCTGGCGCTCTCCCTGCGACGGAAAATGAGGAAGGGCTAAAGGATGAAAGCGGAAAGTTAAAGGCTGGGGGCGGGGCAGGGGCGGCTGATGCAAGCACAGCGCATGCGGCCAAAAAGCCCAAGGACGAAGGCATCCGCCCGTACAATTTCTGGTCGCCCGATCGTTTCTCAAAGGAGCAGGTGCGGGCGGTGGATGTGATGCACGAGGACCTGGCTGAGCGCCTGGCGACCTCTCTGCCGCCGCTGCTGCGCACCAACCTGAAGCCGCGGGTGGTCTTTTCGGAGCAAGGGCGTTTCCATGACCTGCTGCGCGATCTACAGCCAGGCGGGCTGTTTCACCTGATCACGATGCAGCCCCTACCGGGGCAGATGGTGATCACCATTAGCATGAATATCAACCAGGTGATCCTGGAATATCGCCTGGGCGGACGGGCCGATCGCGTCCACAAGAAAACTGAGCTGACTGAAATTGACCAGATGCTGCTGCGTGATGTCATTGCGCACATCCTGCCAGACATCAAGGCGGCCTGGGGCAAGATCGTCGCCATCCAGCCGCAGTTGGAAGAAAGTACCACCAATTACCATTGGGTGCAAATGACCATGGGCAATGATAAAGTCATGCTGATCGCCTTTGAACTGGTTTTCCAAGATACTACCGGCATCATGAATGTCTATATCCCATATAGTATGTTGAAACCCATCGCCCACCTCTTACGCCCTCACGCCTGGCTAACCGGCGGCAAAGAGCGCGCCAACGATCCCGACGCTCACCAAAATGCCTTTGAACGCATCTCAAATATTAAAGTGCCTTTTCGAGTGATCTTAGGCAATGCCGCCCTCACAGTGAGCGAATTGGCAAATCTGCAGCCGGGCGACATTCTTCAACTGGACACCCCTGTACAGCAAGATTTAACCATCCAGGTGGTCAATCGCCAGCTATTTTCCGCCCGCATCGGGCAAATCAGCGACCGCCGCAGCACAGCCCCCCACCTGGCAGTGCAAATCACTGAACGCGCCACTCCTGACACCCTAAGCAGTGCTTTGTACCGTGAAGCCGCCAACCTTTAACAGAACTCACCGAAAAACTTTTCTCTACCTGAAGCGAGGTAAACCATGAACATGCCCGCGCCGGTAAAAAACAACTCACCGGTAAAAAATACCGCTACTCTCAATAATATCCCGATTACTCCCGATGAATTAGAGCAATTCCTGGCCAGCGCGGCAGATGACTCTCAAGAGGGTTTATCCCCAGAAATCCTATCATCGCAAATGACGCTGCCACAGCCTGCTGCGGCGCAGACCAGCAGCCTTCGACAAGCGCCGACCTTTGTCGCCGCTCAGGATGCCGGCTATGGGATGAATGTAGACCTTTTGGTAGATGTTCCGCTGCAAATTACCGTCGAATTAGGCCGCAACCGCATGACGATCAAAGAAATCCTTGATTTGAAACAAGGTTCAGTGGTTGAGCTGAATCGGACGGCGGGCGACCCGGTGGATGTGTTTGTCAACGATCACCTGGTGGCGCGCGGGGAAGTAGTGGTGGTCAATGATAACTTCGGAGTGCGCATCACCGAAATTATCAGTTCTAGCTCGAGTAACTGAGCGAGGCGCGGAATGAACGAATCGGTAGCCTCCCTATGGGAAGTATATCTCAAGTTAGGCCTTGTCCTGCTGCTGATCTACGGCGGCTTGTACGCCTATCGCCATGGGATGGAGGCCGTAAGCCGGCGACGGGTTGGGGTGGGAGCCGTTGGGGCCGAGGCGGGAGCTGCTGGGGCCGGGGCAAGGGCTGGCGCAAGGGTGGTCGCAGCCCTAAGTTTCTTGCAGCACGCCGAACGACAAATAACCATCCTGGAAACGCGGCGCCTTGCGCCGCGTCAGGCGCTGCACCTGGTCAAGGTCGGCTCACAGACTTTTCTGATCGGGGCTACGGATCAAAACCTGACGACGCTGGCGCAGGTGGTCACTGAGGCCGGGACGGGATCTGCAGGAGCGGCGCTGGAGACCACAGCCATGACGGTTACAAACAAAGAGGAGCGCGGATGAAGCTGAAAGATCGTCTTCCCACCAGGCGCGCGGAGACTGTCGAAGCGCCGTTATCCTTCGACAAGCGACGATCTTTGTCGCTGCTCAGGATGCCTCTCAAGCGCTGCCTGCAGATCATCGCTTTGGCAATTTTGCTGCTCGTGTTAAGCGGCTGTTCCAGCGCCGACCAAAACAGCGGACAGTGGAGCGCCCCTGGCGTCACCCTGGCAGTGGAGCCAGCGGGTGGGGCCAAAGAAGTCACTTCTGGGGTGCAACTGCTGGTACTGCTGACAGTGCTGTCGCTGGCCCCGGCGATCTTAATGTTAGCCACTTCCTTCACGCGTATTGTGATCGTCCTTTCCATGCTGCGCAGCGCCATCGGTACACCGACCATCCCACCCAATCAGGTAATCGTCGGCCTGGCAATGGTCATGACATTCTTCATCATGTCGCCCGTTTACACCACCATTGACCAAGAAGCCCTGCAGCCCTATCTCAAGGGTGAGATTGACCAATCTACCGCACTGGAGCAGGCATTGCAACCGGTGCGCGAGTTTATGTTTGCGCAGACGCGCGAAAAAGACTTGCAGCTTTTTGTTGACCTGAGCGGGCAAGAGTCGCCGCAGACTCTCGATGATATTTCGACCATTGTGCTGCTGCCAGCATTTGTCATCAGCGAACTACGCACGGCGTTCATCATGGGTTTTGTGATCTATATTCCTTTTTTGATCATTGACATTGTTGTATCAAGCATTTTGCTCTCCATGGGTATGATGATGCTGCCGCCGTCGCTGGTAGCGCTGCCTTTCAAAATCCTGCTCTTCATCATGGTGGATGGGTGGTATTTGCTCATCCGCTCTCTATCATTAAGTTTCTTACAATAAAGTATTCGATATGACTGAAGCCTATATCCTTACCTTTGTCCAAAAAGCGTTGGAAATTACCCTCATCCTTGCCGGGCCGACTTTATTGGTCAGCTTGATCATTGGCAGCCTGGTCAGTCTGTTTCAAGCTGCCACACAGATCAACGAGACCACACTTACGTTTGTCCCCAAAACGATCGGCATCGTCCTGGTTTTGTTATTGTTAGGTTCCTGGATGGGGCAACAGCTTTTAGCCTTTACGGCCAATATTTTTGAAAATCTTGCCAGTTTACCGCGTTAAGGAGCTTTTATGGATGTTTCACCTTCTCTCCCCACAGCAAAATTAGAGCCTCAAGCAGCGAACAACGAAATAGTATCTAGCGCCGCGCGGCCCAACCCAGAAGTGAATAGCAGTGGGACAGACCCCCGCACGGCGCCGCCCGCAGTGGTCTACACTGTACATGAAACCGAAGAGACACTGCTGATTATTGAGGACGATCCTTCAATTCGTGATCTCATGGTGTTGGTCTTGAAACGCTTGAAATGCCGGATTGTGACGGCGAACAACGGCATGGAAGCCTTAGCACGCTTCAACGAATGCCACCCCAAAATGATCATTACGGATGTGCTGCTGCCGCGCATGAATGGCCTGGATTTGATCCGCCAACTGCACGACACTGGCGCGCTGGACAAAACAACCGTACTGGTGATCACTGCCTTTGGCTACCGCGAAATTGTGCAAAAAGCCAAGCTGGCGGGGGTCAAAGACTTCCTGGTCAAGCCTTTTGATGTGGAGGATTTGTTCACCCGCGTCCAGCGCGCCTGGCTGAATGCCCCGGTGCGCACGCTGCCTGAATAGTCCTTCGGACGTCCTTCGACAAGCGACGATCTTTGTTGCTGCTCAGGATGCATCGGAGGACGCCGGCGCGGGAAAGGCCGCCGCGAGCGTACTTTACCAATTGACCCTGTGATGATCTGTAACGATCATCGTTTACGCCCCGTTTAGAGGGGCTTCATTCCTGGTTTACACAGTTTCCAAAGTCTGGGAGTATCCTGAGGGCATGGATTTAAATTACTTTGTCGTATCCACTCCTCAGATGCAGCAATTCTTTCTCGCCCTTAGCCGTATATTGGCCATCCTGGTTCAAATCCCGGTCTTAGGGGGCAATACCATCCCCACTCAGGTGAGGCTTGGTTTCGGCATCTTGACCACCATGCTGATCTTCCCCTGGCAAGCGCTGCCAACGAACACGCCAACCCTGCCGGTGGTCATTTTCGGCCTGGAGATTGGGCGCGAAATCATGATCGGGACCATCGCTGGCTTCACCGCCACACTTCTCTTTAGCGTCTTCCAAATAGCCGGTGAAATGATGGATTTAACCAGTGGGTTTGCCGCCGCCCGCCTGATCAACCCGGCTTTTGAGAATGCTGGTTCGCCGTTGAACCAATTATTTTACATGACCGCCATCGTCATCTTTTTGGCGACCAATGGACACCACAGCTTCTTGCTCGGCGTCCAAAAGACCTTTGTCCTCCTTCCACTCAATACCTCGCCAGGTTTTAGCGATCATCAACTCAATTCACTTGCCTCATTGACCAGTGGATTAATCACCGCCGGCGTGCAAATGTCTTTACCGCTGGCCAGCACAATGCTGCTGACCGACCTGGCGTTAGGCTTATTGGCCCGCGTCGCCCCGCAAATCCAGGTTTTTTTCTTAGGAATACCGCTCAAAGTGGGGCTGGGGCTGCTGGTCTTGAGCATGGCGTTGGCGTTCCTTACGCCGGCCATTCGCGAACTCTTCCGTTCATCCGCGGCGCAAACCAGCGCATCTGCATGGATGCTCAAGCTGTTGCAGCCATAACTCTCTGGCGACCTGCGGTACAGACCATCACTAAGGCATTCGTCTATGTCATCTGAACGCACCGAAGACCCCACCCCAAAACGGATCCAGGAAGCCCGCGAAGAAGGCCGGATAGCCCGCAGCATTGATCTGAATGCCGCCGCCGCCCTGCTGATCAGCGTACTGCTGTTCCAATTTACAGGACAGCGCATGGTGTGGGACACGCAATCGCTGATTACTGACGCCCTGACCGCCATCCCAAACGCGGCGGGTCTACCCGATGCAAACGACCTGCCAGCATGGCTGGGAAATTTTGCCAGCATGAGCGTGCTAAAAATAGCGCCTGGCTTTGGCATCATCATCTTAGGGCTGCTCGTGGCGGGGGTTGTGATTTCATTCGCTCAGACCGGTTTCTTATTTACCACCAAGAAACTTGGTTTTGACTTTGGACGCGTCAACCCAATGCAAGGATTAAAAAGGGTCTTTTCACTGCACGGCCTGGCTGAATTAATCAAAGGTTTTCTCAAATTGGGAATTGTGGGCTGGGCGACCTACTCATTTCTCAATTCTCGAATGAACGAGCTGCTTGGTCTATCACAAAATGACTTTCGTTTCGCCGTCAGTTATTGGACCGACCTGGCTTTATCCCTGGCGATGCGCGTTGCCAGCGTTTACCTGGTTCTGGCCCTGGTTGATTACGGCTTTCAACGCTGGCAATATACGCGCTCACTGCGCATGACCAAGCAAGAAATCAAAGAAGAGATCAAGCAGCAAGAAGGCGACCCAATCACACGGGGGCGCATTCGCGGCCAGCAGCGGCGCATGGCGCGCCAGCGCATGATGGCCAAGGTGCCGCAGGCAAGTGTGGTCATCGTCAACCCCACTCACCTGGCAGTCGCCATTCAATATGATGCCGAAGCGATGAAAGCCCCCAAGGTATTAGCCAAGGGCGCTCATCTTACCGCAGAACGGATCGTTTCTATCGCCCGCCAGCGTGGGATTCCGGTCATCCAGGATATCCCGGTGGCGCGGGCGATTTATCGCTATGTAGATCTTGATGAAGAAATTCCGCCCACCCTCTATGCAGCCGTGGCGCAAATCCTGGCGTATGTTTTCCGCCTGCGAGGGCGCGCCTTGCAAGGGCGCAGCATACAAGGCGGTGTTCTTGACCGCAATCGCAACCATCCAACCACTACCACTCTCCCCTCTACTTCATAACCCCTTTTTATGACCACCACATCTCTCCCCTCTACTTCGTTTGACCTGCGTGCACTGCTCAATTCAAAGGATGCTGTTCTGGCGCTGTCGCTGGTGATCATTATTGGTTTGATGCTCATTCCACTGCCGCCGATGATGGTGGACTTGATGATCGCCGCCAACCTGGCCCTTTCACTCAGCATCATCTTACTCACCATTTACGTCACCAAACCGATGGAGTTTTCGGTATTCCCAACAATGCTGCTGATGGTGACGCTGCTGCGCCTGGGGATCAATGTTTCGGCCAGCCGGTTGATCCTGTTGGATGGCAACGCCGGCAAGGTGATTGAGACTTTTGGCAAACTGGTGGTTGGCGGCAACTACGTGATCGGCATCGTCATTTTTTTGATGCTGATGATTATCCAGTGGGTGGTGATCAACGCCGGCGCAGGCCGCGTGGCTGAGGTGGCGGCCCGCTTCACCCTGGATGCCATGCCAGGCAAGCAAATGTCTATTGACGCTGACTTAAACGCCGGGATGATTGACGAGGTGGAAGCGCGCCGAAGACGACGAGAGATCCAATCGGAGGCCGATTTCTATGGCACGATGGATGGCTCCAGCAAGTTTGTGAAGGGCGACTCGGTGGCGGCGGTAATTATTATCCTGGTTAACATCCTGGGCGGGGTCGTGATCGGAATCTTGCAGCGCCAGATGGATGTAATAAGCGCTTTGCAGAGCTATACTTTGCTCACGATCGGGGCTGGCCTGGCGGTGCAAATCCCCGCCCTGCTGGTTTCGGCAGCCACCGGCCTGTTGGTGACGCGTTCCACCTCTGAAGCTTCATTAGGCAATGTGCTGACAGGGCAGCTTGCCAATTTCAACGTCATGCTGGTCGGCGCGCTCATCATCGGCGTGCTGGCGCTGGTGCCGGGAATGCCCAAAATACCGTTCCTGGCGATTGGGGCGCTCTTGGGCGGCGCGGCCTACTTATCCTGGCGCGGAAAACAACAAGCTGCGCCAGCGACGCCGGCGGCTGAGGCTTTACCCGAAGCCGGCACTCCACAAGACATGCTCGAAATGGTGGTGGTGGATCCGATGGAATTGGAGATCGGCTATGCGCTAATCCCCCTGATTGACGATCATTCCTCAGATAACCTGCTGCACCGCATTACCAATATCCGGCGGCAGTTGATGGCAGAGTTGGGCCTGGTGCTGCCAGTGGTGCGTGTGCGCGATAACTTGAACCTACAGCCGCAGGTGTATCGCATCAAAATCCGCGGGGAGGAGATTGCCCGCGGGGAGATCCTTTTGGGGCGCTGCCTGGCCATCCCTGGCGCGGTAAGCGAAAAAAGTCTGCATGGTACACCCACCATTGAGCCGGCCTTTGGCCTGCCAGCCATCTGGATCAGTGAAACGGATAAGGGACGGGCTGAGTTGATGGGCTATACCGTAGTCAATCCGCTTTCTGTACTCAGCACTCACCTGGCAGAGGCGGCGCGCAACCATGCCCCTGATCTGCTCAGCCGGCAGATGGTGCAAGAGATGCTCGGTCAGTTGCGCGTGAAGACGCCTGCCGCAGTGGAGGGGGTGATTCCTGAACTGCTCAACCTGGGCGACATCCTGGCCATTTTGCGCAACTTGCTGCGAGAACGCATTCCCATTCGTGATTTGGGCGGCATTCTTGAGGTTCTGGCGGCAAATGTTGGCGCCACGCGCGATCCCGACATTTTGGCCGAAGCGGTGCGCCAAACGATGGCGCGCGGCATTTCTAATCAATATCGCGATGCGGACAATTATCTGCACGTTTTCACCCTGGCGCCGCAGCTTGAAGCCACTCTGCGAGCCTCGCTCGGCAATTCAGACAGCGGGCTGGGGTTTCGCATCGAGGCCGATTTGGCGCAAGCCATCCTGGCCCGCACGGGCGACCAAATGGAGAAACTGGCCAGGCAGGGCCATTATCCGATCTTGCTCTGTTCACGTGAAGTCCGCCTGGCCTTTCGCCGCATGGTCGAACGCTCACTGCCCAATCTCGTTGTGTTGGCCTTTTCAGAGGTCAGCGCCGGGACAAAAGTAAAAGCTTATGGCATGGTGGAAATGATTAAGCAATCGGTACTGCAGCCATCTGCCGCGGGACAGAACACCGTCCTGCGAACCCAGGATGCCGGCGCGGTGCAAAACAGCGCCTCGAGGAACTTATGAAGCCACGCATCTTCCGCGCCTCTGATATGAAAACTGCGCTAGAAGCGGTGCAGCGAGAACTTGGCCCCGACGCCCTGGTAATTTCTGCTCGCCAGATCAGCAGCCCGGCCTGGCAAATCTGGCAGCAGCCTGGGCAAGCAACAGAACACGTAGAGATTTTAGCCACCCTCCCTGGAAACGCGAGCCAACCATCCGCGGCAAAGAACACCGCCCATACAGCTCCTCGAACAGGATCCCCCACGCCAGCGGCGCAGCCCCCCGCTTCGCAGCAATCCAGAACCCCGCTCCCTTCTTCCGTTTCTAGTCCTCATGCGCCTTCGCCAGTTCGCCCCAGGCCCAGCGCCTTAAAACTCATCACCCAAACCTTGCTCAACCAGGGTTTAGATGAAAAATTGGCCGCCAAGTGGATGACTGCCTGTATGCAGGTATACAAGTCCGACAGCCGCGAGAGTTATCAGCAATTGCGCACCGCGGTCCAGTTTCAAATGGAAGCTGAGTTAAAGATCATCAGCGAAAAACGGATCACTGACGGCGCAAATCAGCGGTACACAGGGAGTGATCTGTACCGCCCATCACAGAACGTCATTTGCCTGGTAGGGACCAGCGGGGTTGGGAAAACCAGTGTGGCGGCCACGCTGGCTGCTCGCTACGCCCGCAGCGGGCGCAAAGTGGCCTGGATTTGCGCTGATACGGTGCGCGCCGGGGCGATAGCCCAGGCCCAGGCTTGCGCCGACAGCCTGTCGATCCCTTTGCAGTTTGCCTATACCCCGGCAGAACTCAGCGCCTTAGTCAGCAGCGGTACAGACCACCGCAGCGGTACAGACCACCATCCTTCGGCAATCCTTCGACAGGCTCAGGATGCTTCTTGTACAAGGGCGCTGAGCTTGTCGAAGCGCTTCTACCCTTCGACAATGCTTCGACAGTCCTTCGA
>CAIQJJ010000168.1 GCA_903872065.1 uncultured Anaerolineales bacterium
CCCATCATCGCCGGTGATCTGCGGGTTAACCTGGCCATCATAGTTCCAGGCGTCCCAGATCGTCCATTCGCCGGTATGGGTGTCAGAGTAGTAGCAGGTCACGGTCGCGCCGGCGATGGTATTGCTGATCACGCCGTTGCTTTCGTAAACAACGCCATCCGGATCGATCAAGATCAGCTCATTGGCGATAGTGGTGACTGCGCCATCGGCGTTGACCTCGATGATAAATTCACCGCTCTGCAGAGGCGGCTGGAAGATGCCGCTGAAGACTTTGTTTGCCCCTTCGGTCAGGGTGATTACCTGCGTACCGAGCGTGACCGTCACCTCAGCCGAGGTGGTGTAGGACACCGGCACCTCGATCATGAACTGCTCCCAGCGGCGCGGCCAGACGCGCCAGCCGTTGGGGTCGGCGCAGCCCTGGTCATTGCGCGGCGGGTTAATCTGCCAGCCTTCTGGCGTCCACTGCCCGGCGCGGACATTGATCGGATCGTAGGCCAGGTCGGGCGAGACGGTCAGGTTGAGTGGCTCGGATGCGGGGCCGCTGCCCTGGACATTGGAAGCGTAGGCGCTCAACACGTGGCTGCCGGCGCTCAGCGTCGGCGCAATGGTAAAGATGCCATCGCTGCCGGCGGTAGCGACCATGACCTCATTGCCGTCCACCAGGAGATGGATGGCGCTGCCGGCTTCCGCCACGCCGCGCAGGATGGGGTTGGTCTGGTTGGTGACGCCGCACGGGATAATCCAGCGCGGGGCGGAGGGGGCGCCGACAAACGTGGTCAAGACCGCCGAGTCTGCTGCGCCATTGGCGCCGGTGACGTGGATCACGACCTGGTCACTTGCCGTCGCCGGAGTGACCGGGATGGCGACATTGACAACGATGTCCTGCGTCATTCCCGCGCCCAGGGTGAGGGCGTCCACGGGCAGGTCAACCGGCCAGGTGTTGCCCACGGCGCTCAGGTTGAAAGAGTTGGTTGTGTTGCCAGTATTGACCACGCGCAAGGTGTGAGCGACCATGCTGCCGGCCGGGCCGTGCATGGCGCTGGCGGGCGGGTTCAGGGCAACGCCATAAGTGGGCAGCGCCTCGGCCAGCGTCACCTGGTCAAGATAAACTGTCCGGTTATCTGGTGCGCTAAAGCTGTAGCCCCAGACCGCATTGCGCCCAAAACCATCGTCCGGCGCGCCGGCGGGCTGCCAGGCGCTGCGTTGGAAGCGGTCGAACGGTACGTAAACCTTGCGCCAACCGCTAAAGTTATCCACAAAGGTCGTTTCAAAGCGTTCGGCGGTGTCCGGCGCCTGGTAGACGCGCACGTAATTCACGCTGTAGGTCTGCGGGAAGATCGTGGTGTCGTCCGGGAAGCCGGGCCAGTTGCCGCCGACCGCCAGGTTCAGCAGGATGAAGAACGGGTGATCGAAGACCCATTTCTCGTTCTGCGGGATGTCATTCACCGTGGCGGTGAAGAACTGGTAGCCATCGAAGTACCAGCGGACTTCGGTCGGTTCCCACTCGATGGCATAGGTGTGGAAGTCATCGTGCAGCACCTGGCCGGTGTCGTAAGACGTACCGATGCCGCTGCCGCCCGAATAGTTCGGCCCATGGATGGTGCCGTGAGTGGTGGTTTGATCGCTGAGGCGGCCGATGTTCTCCATGATGTCAATTTCGCCGCTTTGCGGCCAACCCACCTTGAAGATGTCGCCGCCCAACATCCAGAACGCCGGCCAGATGCCCTGCCCGTAGGGCAGTTTCAAGCTGGCTTCGATACGCCCGTAAGTCATTTCGAACTTGCCGGCGGTGATCAGGCGGGCTGAAGTGTACTGGCAATCGCCGTAGTGGCATTGCAGCGGAGGCGCGTTCGGGTCTACAGGTTTGGCGGTGATGATGAGATTGCCACTGCCGTCCATCGCCGAGTTTTCGGTGCTGTCGGTGTAGTACTCTAGCTCGTTGTTGCCCCAGCCTTCGCCGCCGATTTCGTGCGTCCATTTGTGGTCGTCCACCGGCGCGCCGGTCGGCCCATCGAATTCGTCGTTCCAGACCAGTTCCCAACCGGCCGGGCCGGGATCAGGCTGGCGATTATCCTGCACGGTCACAGTCAGGGCGTCGCCCGTATTTTGACCGTAGTACCAGAACGTCAGGCCGCCATAGCCGCTCCAATCCGCGCTGACGGGGTAGGTCGGGCCGAAGCCGCTGCCAGCCGGCGTGTAGGCGCGGGTCGTGGTGTAGGTTTCCGCCTGCAGAACATGCTCGTAAGCGCCCTGTCCTGGCAGCGCCATCGCCGCCCCGCGAGTTAACTCAACGGTGCTGAGAACGGTGTTGCCCCAGGCCGAGAACTGATAGGGATAGGTCTCAAAATCGTCCAACAGCCCTGGGACGGGCGGGTCATTGTCCTGGATGGTGAGGTTGATCTTGCTCACCGCGCCCAGGGTGACGCTGACCGGGTTGAACAACTGCAAGCCGATCGTTTCGCTGCCCTCGAACTTCAGGTCCTCCAGCGTGGTTACAGCAAACGCTTTGACCATTTCGCCAGGGGCGAAGGTCAGGGTTCCGCTGGCCGGCAAGTAGTCATAGGGGGCCAGGGCGCTGCCGTTCAATGTGGTGTAGCTGACGCTGACCGGATAGTCCGCCGGGAAATTCAGTTTGACGGCGACAGTGAGCGTCCCGCCTTCGGGGATGCTGACGCCCATGGTATCGAAGTTGATCGCCAGTTCTTGCGCTGGAGGGACAACCGATCCGAACACTGTGACCAATTCAAGATAGTTGGTGCGCGCCCCCACATTGGCCGGGTAGCCGAATGCATAGCCCCAAACTTCGGTCAGGGTCAGGCCGTCATTGGGCGCTCCGCCAGGCTGCCAGCTTTTGCGGCTGAAGTCGGTGAATTTCACCGGGAAGTAGCGCCAACCGGTGAAGTCATCCTTGAAGATGTACGTCCAGCGTTCGCAGCTATCACCGGTGGTGGTTTTGTTCTCAAAGAGATCGATATTGATGTCGCCGCCGGAGCCAGTGCCATACACCCAGAAGCTGATGCCAGCGTAGGTGCTCCAGTCCTGGCTGACCCAGGTATCCAGGGCCGGGTTGGTGAAGAGGTGCGTAAAGCCGCCCCAGCCGCCGGCGCCGATGTTGTAATCTACTTGCAAGAAGTTGTTGCTGCCCAGGGGCAGTGGGAAGGCCAACGGATCAGTGATGGCGACCTGCGTGGTAGTGATGAAGGTGTTGACCGCGTTGCCCCAGGTCATGAAGCCGATGGTGTTGCCGAAGCCATCCAGCGCGCTGGGGACGCCCTGGTCAAAGTCATCAACCACTGTGGTGCGCATCGTCGCGCCCACATTGTCCAGGTAGAACGTCCCGCTGGAACCGGGCGCGAGCAGGAGGGAGTAGCCCCACATTTTGCCCAGGTTGATCGCGTCGCCCAGGGCTGCGCCGGGGTTGAAGTCGGTGCGCTTGACAAAACTGGCCCACGGGATGGAGAAGTAGCGCCAGCCGCTGAAATCATCGGTAAAGGTGAATTCAAAGCGGTTGGAGACGCCCACGGTGTCGCCGTCGGTCTTGATCTCGACGCGCTGCGCCCCGCCCGAATTGCTGCCATACAACCAGAAGCTGAATGCCTGGTCACTGCTCCAGTCCAGAGGGGCGGCGAAATCACGCGTGACGCCGCCATAGCCTGGCAGGACGATGTTGTAAGTGATGGAGATCACCGTATTGGTGACTGGAGTCACGGACGGCACTTCCATGTTGGTTGTCCCCACGATCACCTGGGTGGCAGAGCCTGAGCCATCCTTCGCGTCTGAAAAGTCTACGAAGCCGGCCGGGATACCGCCCTCAAAATCATCCACCACGTTCACATTTTCCGGCCAGATCGCTCTGCGATCGTTGTCGGTGATGGTGAGCGTGGCTCTTTTGATCGCGCCCAGCCCGGCGTTGATCGGATCAAAGATCGCCAGCCAGGCCGTCTTGGAGGGATTTTCCAGTGGGTTGTCGGTGGTTGTCACCAGGAAGGAGTGGGTTACCTCGCCTGGGGCGAAGACGAAGACGCCGCTGGCGGATTCGTAGTCTACCCCGGCCAGCGCTGTCCCATTGGCGGTCGCGTAGCTGACCGTGATCGGGAAGGTCGCCGGAGCGTCCAGGCTGACATTGATGACCGCTGTCTCGCCCTCGGCGACGGTATATCCCTCCGCCTCGAAGCTGGCTTGAGGCAAGGGCTGCACAGCGCCAATGTTCGTATACAGCTTGACCTGGTCAACATAGAAGACACCAGTACCGCTGGTAGGGACGAGGGCGTAGGCCCACATTTCACTGAGGGTCAGGCCGTCGTTGGGTTCGCCGCCGGGCTGCCAGCCGTCGCGATAGAAGACTTCCCAGGGGAAGCGCAGTTCGCGCCAGCCGCTGAAGTCATCCACGAAGGTGGTGGCGAAGCGTTCGGCGCTGTCAATGGCGGGGTTGCTCTTGTTGTCGGAGAGGACAATGCGGAAGGTCGTTCCGGTGTTCTGACCGTAAAACCAGAAGCTTAAGCCATCAAAGGCGCTCCAGTCGTCAGGGCTGAGGTTGCGTCCGCCGCCTGCGCCCCAGCCGGCGATGTTGTACGCCACCGAGAGGACGGTGTCGCTGACGACGCCGGGGGTGGTCAGGGAGGTGGTGAAGACCGCGCTGGGCGCATAGTACGCGCCGCTCGCGCCGTCGCCGTAGGAGAACCAGCTTGCCGGCACGCCCGCCTGGAAGTCATCCACGGTGGGGCC
>CAIQJJ010000169.1 GCA_903872065.1 uncultured Anaerolineales bacterium
CCGGGGCGCGGGCCATACCGGGCCGCAGGCGCACCAGGAGACTGCTGACCTGCCCCGGCTCACCCAGGGCGGCTTGCAGGGTGTGCAACGGCAAGAGGGCGGCCGGCGGGCCGGCGGCGCCCGGGTCGTGTTCGAGCAGGCCGGTGATCGTATACGAGCGCCGACCGGGCCCGCTCACCAGTTCAAGTTTGTCGCCCACGCCCAGACCGCGCAGCGCTGCCCAGGCGGCTGGCAGCACCACCTCCTCGACCCCGGCGGCGCTGAGAAAGTCCCCTTGCGCCAGGCGATAGGTGGTCAACAGATTGGCCGGGTCCAGGCCCAGTAGTGTCAGGCCAGTACCACGCAGCGCCTGCGAGTTCAATCCCTCGGCAATAGCCGCCGCGTCCGGCTCACCTTCCAATACACGCAGCAACGGGGCGACCCGCTCCACCTCGGGCAACCCGGCCAGGGCGGCCTGGCTGTCCACTGAAAAATGCCCACCGACGAGGGTGGTAATTTCCAAATCCGCGCCTGCCAGGCGGCTTTCGCGGGCAGCCTGCGCCGAGGCGCTGATCGCTCCAGACACAATGCGCATGGCGAAAATCATCGCCACCCCCAGGGCAATTGCCAGTGCCGTGAATAAAGTGCGCGCCGGGCGTTGACGCACGTTGCGGCGAACCAGCAGGAGCATAGCGACCTCCAATATCCATTGGTGAATAAGTGGAGTAATTGTATCATATTTGGCGCATACCCCCAGCCCCACCTACACGAATGGACAGCGAAATGAAAAATTTTTTCAAATGGATCGGAATTGTGCTGGGTGGATTGATTGCTTCCTTATTGAATGAGTTGGATTGGGGATAAAATATGATAAAATTGGTCTAAATTCCGTAGGTATTGTCTCTATCTTTGATGCCGCATATTGATTTTTCTCAGGTTACCTGTGATGTGAGCATGATCAATCCGTCGCCCCAGTCAGGGCGTACTTTGTTTGAAGCGTTAATCGCCCAAGCGGCAAAACAATTTCCTCAGGCAGATTTTGATTCCGTTCTTGAGGCAATCTACGCCGGACCGTTACAACCGGACACGCAGCAACAATTCGTCCAACTTCTGGACTTTGTCCGTTCCCAACAAATTAAAAATCCCATTTACGAGACCATCTATCACCATCTTCTTTTTTCGTATGTGCTCAACGGCAGCCGCCTTGAACTGTTAAAAAACATAGACCGGCGTTTGCGGGGATTGGTGTTGGGCCAAGGCGCGTTGTTGCTCATTTCGGGGGTTTCAGGGATCGGTAAGACATCGCTGGTGATGGCATTTCAAGAACGCATACAGCAAATAGGAGCGATGCTCATTGTTGGGCGCTGTTCGGAGGACGATCAGGCCTCGTATGCGGTCTGGCAAGGGGTAGCACAGGCGATCTCCGCAGCGGGGTTTTTGCTGGAGACCTTGCCCGCCCCGCTTGGACCTGGGAGGGAAGCCCAATCGGCGCAGCATATCAAACAGGCGTTGGCAGATTGGCTCACGGCTTGTTCCAAGCGCCAACCGTTTGTCATACTGCTGGATGACCTACATTGGGCCGATCTGGACTCGCTGGAAGTGCTCAACTTCCTGACCAGACAACCGGTTTCAGCCCCGATCTTGTTCGTCGCCACCTATCGCAACGAAGAAACCCACCTGAAGCACGCTTTGTATGAGTACCTGCCCTATTTGCAACACAACCGGATAGTTGATTTGCTTTTGCTTGGGCCACTGGGCCGCGCCGATGTCGAGCGGTTGATTACAGCCTATCATGGCGTACCCACCCCCGAGTCGGTAACTTATCTCTACGAACGAGCAGAAGGACACCCTCTTTTTACGGTGGAACTGCTCAACAACCTGGTTGCTCAGAACTTGCTTATTCAAGATCGGGAAGGTCGCTGGCTGCCGCCATCCCAAGCGGCCGCGATTCCGGCATATCTCAAACAACTGATCACCCAACGCGTCAACCGGCTGGGCGTTCAGGTCGAGCAGTTATTGTCGGTGGCGGCAGTGGCTGGCGAAGCTTGGTCGCTGAAGATCGTAGAGGAGCTGGTCAATATGCCTGAAGACGATCTGCTGGAGGCCGTCGAGTGCGCCCTGCGGGCAGAAATCATCCTCAGCGAAGATGATCGAGAAGAAATCTATCGTTTTTCGCACGGCCTGATCCGGCAAGTGTTGTACACCAATCAGCTTGCCCGGCGGCGCAAGCGGTTGCACGAGCAAATTGCTGCCCAATATGAACAGCAGCAGCCGGCGAATGTCTTCGCCATTGCCCATCATGCTACCGAAGCAGAACAATGGGAGAAAGCCGCGGCCTATTGTCAGACGGCAGGCGAGTTGGCGGCGCAGCGTTATGCCAGCTATTCGGCGCTCCAGTGGTATCAGCAGGCGCTGACGGCTGCCGAACGCGCCGGAAAGACGTATCCGCTAAAAGAGATTTTCGCTATTTACGAACGCCTGGGGCGCACCCACATGGCGCTTGGCCAGCGCGAGCAGGCCGAAATCATCTACAGCCGCATGCGTGATGTGGCTCAAAGCGGCGAGTACCTGATCGCGGAAGGATACGCCCTGATCAGTCTCGCCAACGCACGAATGCGACGCTACCAACTCGTTCTGGCCGAAAAAACCGGTTTCGAAGCGTTGCGGATTGGCGAACAGACCGGCGATTTGCGGCTCATCATCAGTTGCCATGCCTGCCTGGGCGGGCTGCTGATTGCCCGTGGCGAATTGGAGCAGGTCACCCGCCATTATCGCGAAGTGATGAAACATGCCGAGGTGCTGGGCGATTCACTCGCGTGGTTGGATGCGCTGCGGATGAATGCCTACCTGGCTACCTGGCATGGCAAGTACCAACAGGCTGAGATGTATGCACGCCAGACGCTCCAACTGGCTCAAAACATTAATGATCCGCTCGCTATTGCCGGGGCTTATCAAAACCTGGCGTTTGTCCAGATCGAGATGGGGCAATACTTCGAGGCATACCATACCCTCCGCACAACGTTGGATACCATCGAAGCCTCTGGCTCCCATCACCATCAAAAGCCGCGCCTGTTGAATCAAATGGGCCATCTTCACCTGGAATTGGGGATGCCCCAGGAGGCGCTCGCCTGGGATCAAAAGGCTCTGGACGCCATTCAAGATGTCCACTTTCAAAGTATCGAGATGCGCCGCTACAGCTTGCTCAACCAGGCTACCGATTACTTGCATCTTGGCATGCTGGAAGCAGCGCAAGATACTCTGGCGCGT
Organism: uncultured Anaerolineales bacterium; assembly: GCA_903872065.1. Lineage (GTDB taxonomy): Bacteria > Chloroflexota > Anaerolineae > Anaerolineales > UBA4823 > CAIQJJ01. Next base: position 3,247 of record CAIQJJ010000169.1, read on the forward strand.
TTCGAGGCTGTCAAAGAAGGGGCCGAGTTTGTGCGCTTTCGCTATTTCAACCGCTACCAACTCTTGATCTGCGAACTCGGTCTCCAGCAGCAGCAGTTCGATCAAGCGATTGCCCTGGCGCAGGAAGCGCGTGCGCTGGCGCAGTCGAAGGGGGTGCTCAAAAATATCGCCAGGAGTCACTGGTTCGAAGGGCAGGCCCTGGCAGGCCTGATGCGCTTCGATGAGGCTGTGGAACACCTGGAGAGGGCCGTGGAGTTTGCGGATGGCATTCAGCACGGGGCGCTGCGCTGGAAAACCCGCCTGAGCCTGGCTGAGACACTGCACAGAGCCGGGCGCCCAGCCGATGATGTGCTCGGGCGAGTGCGAGATTTGATCGATCAGATGGCTCAATCGCTTTCGGGTTCCCCGCTTCAAGAGGGATTCCTGGTTTCTTCCTGGGTGGAACGGTTGCATGCCCTCGAAGGACAGCCAACGCCCGAAGCGGCCACCTATCCCGCCGGCCTGACCCGACGTGAAGTTGAAATCCTACAATTGGTTGCCAAGGGGGCCTCGAATCAGCAGGTTGCCGATACGCTGCACATCAGCGTGCGCACTGTCAACACCCACATGACCAACATCCTTAACAAGACCGGCCTGGAAAACCGCACCGCGGCCAGCGCCTTTGCCATTCAGCGCCATTTGGCGTCTACGTAAAATTACGTAGTCCTTATCTTTCCCTGCATTTCTCCCTCTTCCAAAAATCCTTAATCCTCTCGATGACAAGGTGGGTGGATTCGTATAAGATATATTTACGATAATTCATGTCATCAAACTCTGCTTTGCAAGATGCTGGTTGACCAGCAAGTCACGAGAGGATTTCATGCTCCAAAAAACTTTCCACGAAATCGAACACGCTGCCTGGTCGGAGCGCGCCGCTCAGTACGATGCAATCTTTGCATCGGTATCCACCCAGGCGATCAACCCCATTTTGGATGCCTTGGGCCAGCTTCAAGGGATGAGGCAACTTGACGTGGCCTGTGGCACCGGTCATCTGGTGGGCGCGGCGAGCAAGCGAGGAGCCGTGAGCGAGGGGGTAGATTTCGCTCAAACGATGGTGGATGTTGCCAGGGTTAATTATCCGCGGAACTGCTTCCAGGTAGCTGATGCTGCACAACTTCCCCAAGATGACCGTACATTCGATGCGATCACTTGCTCGTTTGGCCTGAATCACATGGAAAACCCCCAGGGCGCAGTGGACGAGGCCTTCCGCGTCTTGAAGCCGGGCGGGCGCTATGCCTTCACTCTGTGGTTTGGCCCGGAGGACGGGAATGAATTACAGGCCATCATCCAGCAGGCGATCTCAGCATTTGCCGTCAACCCACTTGCACTCCCCAAAGAATGGGTACAACTGCGCGCTGCCGATGAAACCGCCTGTGAGGTCATCACCCGCCAGGCAGGCTTTCGCCCGCCCACATTCAAAAAACTCTCCATTGCGTTGCAACCAACATCGGCCCAAGAAGTACTGGACACCGTCAACAAAATCTCGATTCGTACCAAAATGATCCTGGACAACCAGCCGCCGACCGTTCAGCAAAAGATTTATGAAACCATCCGGTCTGCCATTGAGTCCCGCCGGGCTGATGGCTTAATTTCTCTGGTGTGCCCAGCTTTGTTGACGGTCGTTCAGAAACCGGGCTAACCGCTTCTGTGCGGCGATGAAAGGGAATGTAATGAAAACAAAAACCGTGGTTTATAACCTGTGCACTTGGCTTTCGGCGGTAGTCCTCTTTTTTTGGGGGGTTCCGGCGCAGTCGCGAGAAATCATTGTCGAAGGTCAGTCTGCCGATGACCCTGAGCTTACTGCTCATCTTGCCGTGCAGTCCGGATCTGTTGCACCTCCCGCGACCGCCGTTTATACCAAGACCGTTGAAGCTGCAACACCGTTTTCTGAGTATCGCTATTTCACGCAAGTGGAAATCACCAATATGCCCGCCGGGACTTTCACCTGGCAGATGAACAACCTTGCGCCAGACAAGATTAATGATTTGCATTTCTATAGCGTTGGCGGAGATGGTTGTACTCAACAAAGCGATCTAGATATTGTCTGTGATCGTGTCTCGACGTTTTACCTGGAATATCGTTATACCAACGTTTATACACTACAACTCAACACCAAACGCATTGGGATTGGCGCCAACTTTACCGGTTTCTCAGCCAACCATAATGCCACCCTCGTTTATATCGAACCCCTGGGTTTTCTCGAGTCAGTCCGAAGCGCCACCAATGTCTCTATTACTCCATCGGTGCATAAAAATCACACCCTGAAGTGGGAAATTCTCAACACTTCCAAAGGCGTCATCATCGCCACATTTCTTGACCCACGTATCCGAAACCTTTTCTTGCCGCTTGTCACAAAGTAAGGAGCATCGTTTTATGAGTACCCTCAAACCCAAGTACACCCTCTTCGACGGCATCCAACAAATGTTGGCCCCCGAAACCCTCAGCGACCTGATCGCCCACCCCGTTCGTCGCGTAGAAATCCAGCCGATGAATGGACACAGCGGCCTCGCTGGTGGTCAGTTGAGTTATGTGGATACAGATGCCGGTCGGTTCGTGCTCAAGCGCATGTCTGTCGCCTCAGATTGGATCATGTTCGCCAGCAACGATTTTCGCTGCCGTTCGGTCACCCTCTGGCAATACGGCCTGCTCGATCGCCTGCTTCCGCATCTGGAACACAAAATATTGGCTGGCGCGCGGGATGGCGAAGGCTGGGCGATTTTGATGGATGATCTGACCGGGCACGTCTATTCATGGGATAGCCCCATGCCCCCAGGGTTGGCGCCGGTCTTCCTGGATCAACTGGCCCGAATCCACGCCGCATTTTGGAATAATCCGCAATTGAAAGACCCACGCCTGGGGCTTTGCAGCCTTGAGCAACTGCTCAACCAAACCTCCCTGCCGATGACGCAAAAATATCAGCACCTGACGATGGGGGTGATCCCCGAATGGGTGCGCGACGGCTGGAAGGTGATGGAAGAACTTCTGGATAGAGATGTGTTCCTTGCCATGCAAAACCTCAGCGAAGCCCCCCAACCGTTGTTCGACGCATTGAGCGGCTACCCGTTCACGCTCCTCCACGGTGATTACCGTTCCGAGAACCTGGCCCACCCCAATCATCCCGTGGCCCTCGATTGGCAGGAATCTACCTGCTCACTGATGACCATTGACCTGGCCTGGTTTGCCAAAAACGGTTATGTGCGCGACACGTTTGGAGAAGCGCAAGCGATCCGCTATTACCGTGAACGCCTGGAGAGCAATTTGAAGGGCGCCTTCGATGACCTGGAATGGCAAGCCATGGTTGATTTGGGCTATCTGGTGGATGCCCTTCGCTCCACATGTTTTGCCGCTTATTGGTATGAACACGCTGACCGCGAAGAGTCTCGCCAGTGGAATGAACAGGCCATCAGGCGGCGTAACCAGCAGGTGCGCGATGCTCTGCGCTGGCTGCAATAACCAGAATTTACCCCTTGACTTTGCAGATTGGAATGTTCGAGATGCATTGGAAAAAATCACCTGCCATCTGCTCCAACTCGATCAGCCTGCGCATGTGGTGAAACTCGTTCACGAATTTGCCACAAATACCAAAATTTAGTGCGATTGCGTGTATCCTTGCCCCCAAGGATACAGTGCGGCCGCCAGCATGAATATCCGCTTCGCATGATTACCAAAATCATCCCGCTGCGTAAGTCATCAGGTGCAAAGCGCCTTCGTCGCGACCGAAGCGCTCTGGCGCGGTGCACCTGCATTAACGCGCATCCTTCCTCAACGGTTGAGGATCAACGGCAAGTAAACCCGCCGCAGCCCTGCTGATCTTGTCCCTGTTGCTGTTGGAGTCATTGTTGCGCCTGGCGTCGCCGTTCTGCTGGGCATCACCGTGGCCGTTGCGGTGGAAGTCGCCGTCTTGCTCGGTGTGGCCGCCGCGGTTGCTGTTCTGCTCGCGGTTGCGGTGGAAGTTGCTGTCCCGCTGGGCGTCGGCGTCGCGGTACTACTTGGCGTGGCCGTCGCGGTTGCGGTACTGCTCGCAGTTGCGCTAGGAGTTGCTGTCTCGCTGGGCGTCGGCGTATTGGTGGGAGGCGTCAGCACACTGGTCGTAAGCGCTGCTGTCGCTGCTACCTCCGCGTTGCCCACCGATTGCGCGATCACATTGATCGCGTCGCTTGCTCCCGGCGGCATCTCTGGAGGGATTTGTATCGTCACACTGAATGTTGCACTTTCATCTGGCTGCAAGCTTCCGGTGCTCGTCAGCGACGTTGTCGCAGGAAAGACTGCCGCCCCTACCGTGATCGTGAATGCATCTGGCGCGTTGCCGCTATTGGTCAACGCCAGCGTGTACATCACCGCCTGGCCGGGCAATGCCGCCTGGCTCGCCGCGGCCGGGCGCAGCATCACCCCTCGCTCCACCCGGTAGGCGCTCAACTTGGGGGTCGTGGCGCTCAGGCAGGATGGCGCGTAGAGCGTGCCATCCTCTGCAATCGCCGGCGACGGATCAAACCCGGTAGTATCACAGCCGCCCAGGTCAAGGTAAAAGCCGGTTGTTCCGTCCGGGTGAATCGCCATCCCCCGCCAGTACAGCAGACCATCGCCCCCAATCAGCACCGATGCGTGGTTAAAGCTCACATCGTACACTTTCCAGCGCAAACTGCCATCAGGGTTGATGGCGTACAAAAAATCGTCGCCGATGTAAATCGTCCCATCCGCGGCGATCGCCGGCGTGACGCCAGGTTCCCATCCCAAGGGATACGTCCACTTCAGCGTCCCGTCTGGGTTGAACGCGTACAGCAGTTTTCCCGTCCCGTGGGCAACATAGATCGTTCCATCGGCGGCGATACTCGGCGACCCTGTATCTCCTCCTCCGAATCCTGGAAACGCATAACGCCACACTTCCACCCCCTCTGGCGTATACGCATACACGCCGGTCATATCCCGCACATAAATCGTCCCATCCGGGGCAATCGCCGGCGAAGAATTAACGCTCGAAAGGCTGGGCGAAACCGCCCACTTCACCGTACCATCCGGGTTCAGCGCCCATAGCCCGGTATCCATCGAGGCGACATAGATGGCGCCATCCCTTCCAATCGTTGGTGAGGTCTGCCGCCAGGTAGTCAGCGCCGTACCGCCAAAATTGAACACAAATACCCATTTGAGCATCCCGTCGGGGTTGATCGCATACAGCTTCTCGTAGGCTACCTGATTGCCCTCGATACCGTTGCCATGCACGTAGATCGTCCCATCTGGGCCGATCGCCGGCGTTGAGGTGGTGGGGAAGACCTCAAGCTGTGCGCGCCAATACAGGCTGCCATCGGGATGGATGGCGTACAGATAGCCTTCGTGATCGTTGTTCGTTGCCCCTACCGGCAGGTACACGGTTCCATCGCTGGCGATGACCGGCGACCCGGGTGTGCCAGGAACGTAAAACTCCCAGGCCAGCGCCGGGTACGATGGTCCGGCGTACGCGCTGCGCCCGCTGTGTTGCGCCTCATGTTGGAATGTCGTTGCCGGAGATGGATAAGAAAACCCTGCACTGCGCCATTGCGGGTTCACCATGAGCGGGACGCTGCTGGGGTTCGCCACCCAGCACCACCAGCAAGCGACCCGCGTTTCCGCCGAGCCGAACACCATCTCTGGCAGCAGGCGGTCGGATAGCGTGGCCGCGCTCAAGGCATAGCCGCCTGGGGCCGTCACGCTCGCTTGAAAGGTGATCGTGATCGTCTGGCCGGCGGGCGCCGCGCCGGCCCAATCGATCTCTCCCGCTCCAGCCCGCAGCATTCCGCTGCCCTGCGCTGTCGCCGACCCTGGCACGTACCTGGCCGTGGCTGGCAGAGGCAGGTGAAAGCTCGTTTCGCTTCCCGAAATTTCCCCTGTGTTGGCGATGCGGATGGTGTAAGTCAGCAATTGTCCGGCGCTGACGAACCCCGCTGGCGACACATCGATCCAGGATGTGCTGTAGTCCGGTCCAGGCAGTGGCGTCAGCGCCCTCAGGCTGAGCGCATGGCTGTCAGTGCTGGACAGCAGCGCCGTATTGACCACCGCCCCCGCAGCGGCGGTCACACTGACGCGGTAAGTAATCGTCACGCTCTGGTTGCTGGTGATCGCTCCGTGCCAGGTGATTGCCTCCGTTGTAGCAGTCAGCGCGCCGCCGCCCTGCACACCTGCCGATCCCTCCAGGTAGGCGACGTCCGGTGGCAGCGGATTCAACCAGGTCGCCGATCCAGCGTAGCCCCCACTGTTCGATAGGATGGCGGTATAGGTCAGCCCATCGCCCTGGCGCGCCAGTCCGGACGGCTGCACGCTGAACGATGATGCCATGAAATTGGGCTGCCCTGACAGCACCTCGACCTGGTCGATGAACTGATTGCCCCAGGAATCCCAATTCTGGCTGTATCCCAAAAATCCGAGGCGCACGTTGTCTTCCCCCTGATAGGCAGATAGATCGATGCGCTGCCAATGCCAGCCTGGGCTGCCCTGCGCCGGCGCAAAAGTCGCCAGGGTGCTCGAATAATGTACGCCGCCATCAGTCGAAAGCTGAACAGCGATTCGATCCTGGCCTAAACTGTACCAGTCGTCTGTATACCTCCAGAAGTACAGCGCCGGATCACTCACCCTGGTCAGGTTGAGCGCAGGGGTTGAGAGCCGCGTGGGCCACGCGCTGGCTCTAAATCTCGCCATGCCCTCGCCACGCGCCGGATAAACGACCGGGTTGCCCCCCACCATTCCCTGCGCCCAGCCCCCTGGTAACGACGGGGAGTCAACGACCACTTGTTCCCAGCCGGCTGGCGGAAAAACATCTTCCTCAAATCCTTCGGCAAGCAGCGTATCTGTTGGCCGGTGGGTGAAATTGACCCGATCGATGAACACCTGATAGGCGTGCTGTGCGGCAGTTCCATTAAGCTGCACAGCGACTGCCAGGCGGTCAGCTTCGAGCGGGGCGTCAGCCGGCGCCAGCATCAGGTTCAATGGGTACTCATGTCCATCGATGCTAAATTTGCGGTAATACACCTGCCCATTGACAACCGCTCCCTCCAGCGTCAGCGGGTGCCAGCGCTCACCCTCCAGCGCGTCGGCGATCCCCAAAGTCACCCAACGCTCTGCCGGCGGGCGGTGCGGATCCCAGTAGCGCCACTGCGGTGCGTCATCCCCCACATTTTGCCATTGCAGCGCCCATTCGTAGCGCTTCCCCCCCTGCCACTGATTCATTGTAAATTCCAATGCCTGCATGCTCGACTCTTGTCCGGGCGGGTTGTTGTAAGAGGTAGTGGGCGTAAACCAAAAGAACAACGACAGGCTGAACTCGGCGGCGGCCTCCGGTAGCAGGGTGCGGTAGAAATGGGCGTTGGAATAGGCCGCCCCGCCGGTCAGCGAAAGGCGTAAGGATTTCCCATCCAGCGAGGGCGTTGCTACATTGCTGATCGCCCAGGTCGGCGTCAGTTCACAGTACACCCCCCAATCGGCGGCATTGTGATCCAGGTTCTCCTCCGCCGCCGAGGGCGCGTTGGCCGCGATCTGAGAACACACATCAGCCTCCAACGCCGTCTGGCCTCGAGCCTCTGCACCTACAGCAAATTGGGCCTCACCCCCTTCAGCGCTGACCAATCCCTGCGCCGGCTGCACCGCCGCGCCAGCTAACCAGATCATCACCAGGATCAGGCCGGCGATAACTGGCAGTAAAGGCAGAACTCGTTGAATGCCCGCTGTATGGGCTGGTGCAGGCTTGGGTGTGTTAAGACTCACTGTCGTCATGGATGCACTTCTTTTACTTCTCGACTTTGGCCATTTTTGAAAAAAGGATGGGGCAGCATAAGCGAGTTGTGGTAAGGTATAAGCGCTCAAACCTCTACCGACCACAGGAGCGCTTATGCCAACCCCATCCGCTGAAATTATATCGGTTTTATCAGTTTTTGCAGTAGCCTTTACAGCACCAACTTACACAAAAGCGCTCATCTTGCTGTATGGCACTATCCTGGCACCTGGGATTCGGACAGTCGCCGCTGCTCTACGGATGGTCGGGTTAGCCGATGACAAGCACTTTACCAATTACCATCGAGTATTGAACCGGGATCAGTGGTCGCCTATGCTGTTGAGCAAGCTTTTGCTGAAGTTGATCCTCCAGGTTTTTCTGGCGCCGGGATTGCCACTAGGGCTTCTGGTGGATGACACGTTGGAGCGGCGCGCAGGCAAGCAGATCCGCTACAAGAGCCGTTTTCACGATGCGGTGTTGTCGACGGTAGCGAAGGTCGTCACCAGCATGGGCTTGCGCTGGATATGTATGGCGATTCTGGTACCAGTCCCGTGGAGCAAAC
>CAIQJJ010000170.1 GCA_903872065.1 uncultured Anaerolineales bacterium
CGGCTGGCCCGCTTCTGCCGATCCTTTAACCTAGAAAGGCATTCGTATGACCAAGATCACTTTTATCGGCGCTGGCAGCCTGGGCTTTACGCGCGGGCTGGTGCGCGACTTGCTCACTTTCCCCCTCTTACGCGACGCAACCCTTTGTTTGATGGACATTGACCCGGAGCGGCTGGATTTCGCCTATCGCGCCGTCTCACGCATCGTCGAGATGGGCAATTACCCGGCCAAAGTGGTGGCGACCGCCAACCGCCAGGAGGCGCTGCAGGACGCTGACTTCGTCCTGATCACCATTCTGGCCGGCGGGGTTGGCGTCTGGCGCTACGATATTGAAATCCCCAAGGAATATGGCGTGGATATGAACGTCGGCGATACGCGCAGCGTGGCGGGCGTCTTCCGCGCCCTGCGCACGATCCCGGTCATGCTCGATATCGCTCGCGACATCGAGCGCTACGCCAAGCCGGATGTGACCGTGCTGAACTACACCAACCCGATGGCGATGCTCTGCCGCGCCATGACCCGCGAGACCGATCTGCGCCTGACCGGCCTGTGCCACAGCGTGCAAGGCACCGCCGGCATGCTGGCCGGCTGGATCGGGGCGAGCTACGACGACGTGACCTACACCTGCGCCGGCATCAATCACCAGGCCTGGTACCTCGATTTCAAGCTGCACGGCAAGGACGCCTACCCCCTGATCCACAAGGCGATCAGCGAGACGCCCGAAATCTACAACCAGGAGCTCGTGCGCAACGAGATGTACCTGGCGCTCGGCTATTACGTCACCGAGTCGAGCGGGCATAACTCGGAGTACAACGCCTGGTTCCGCAAGCGCCCGGACTTGATCGAAAAATACTGCACCCACAGCACGGGCTGGAATCCGGGCGTGTACGCCTACATTTTGCACGAATATGAGCGGGCGGCCAACACCTGGCGCGACGAGGCCAAGAAATGGTTCGCCTCCGAGACCCCCATCAGCCTGGAGCGCGGCCACGAATACGCCGCCTACATCATGAACGCCATCAAGGGCGGCGAGGTCTTCTGGTTCAACGGCAACGTCCCCAACACCAAGCTGATCACCAACCTGCCCGACAACGTCTGCGTGGAAGTGCCGGTGTTCGTGGACAAAGCCGGCCTGCACCCGGTGCATGTCGGCGACCTGCCGATGCAGTGCGTGGCGCTCAACCACACCAGCGTCATGGTAGAAGAAATGACGGTCGAGGCGGTCTTGACCGGCAACCCGACCCTGGTCTACCAGGCCCTGTGCTACGACCCGCTGACCTCGGCGGTGCTGTCACTGGCCGAGATCAAGCAGATGACCAATCAAATGCTAGAGAAGAACAAGGACTACCTCCCCACCTTCAAGCATTTCGCGGCCTGAGGACACGGAAAGCACGGATTACACGGATTTTTTTCCGTGTAATCCGTGCTTTTTTTCCGTGTTATCCGTGTCCTCCGTGTCATCCGTTATTGAAAGCGCGAGTCGTCTAGATCCTTGCGTAGTTTTTCTTCCTCGCTCATTTCCTTCACCTGGCCCTTGCCATCCTTATCCCAGTCCAGTTCGGCGGCTTCGGCGTCGCGCAAAGTTTGCAGCGGCAGGGGATGGACAATGCCCCACTTGCCGCAGTGCGGACAGATGTCCAGCCGCCCCACCAGCAGGTTGATCTTGAGAAAGTGCAGCGCGTAGGGCCGCCCGCACTTGGGGCAGATCGTCCCGCCCATGAAGCCGTAGTTGCGCGGCGTTCCGAGCGGCAGGCGCGGCTTGCGCCGGATCGAGATCATGGTGAAGGCGAAGCTCAGGATCATCAGGCCGAAGATCGTCCCGAGCAGCGGGATGATGATGCTGCCGGTGGCATTGCGGCTCTCTTCGGGGGACAGGAACTGCGCCTGGATCTCATTCGAGGCGATTTCGACGCCGTCGGGCAGCTTCCCCACCGCGCTCAGCGTGTGCAGGCCGGGGGTGTAGTTGTCGGTGTTGAACTGCAATTTGAAGGGGAAAGAGGCGTCCTCGCCGATGGATTGGCCGTCAATCTGGAAGATCACCTTTTCCACATCCGCCGGGGCGGTCACATTCATGCTGAACAGGCCTTGAATGCGCCCTGAGCCGTCCCCGTAGCCGAAATCGCGCTGCAGGCGCAGCACCATCGTCACTTCCTGGGCGCGCCCTGGCGCTGCCAGCGCCGCCAAAACCGCCAGCAAAAGAAGGAGGGGAGAAAACTTTGTGATTAACTTGTGCATAGCATACCTTTCGTTGAAAACAGGGATGAATGAGCAATGCTGCGATCATTTCCAGCGGGTGAGAATCACTTCGCGCTGGAAGATACGCACGGCGAAATAGGCCAGCGCCGCATCCGCCGCCGCCAGCCCCGCCGACAGGATCAGGATCACCTGCCGGTTGAGGACGATGAATCCGCTCAACTGCCCGAAGAACAGCCCCAGGAGCGGCACAATGACGACCATCGAGATCTGCTCGGCGACGCGCGGATCGTTGACGCGGGCCGAGACCATCAGGCAGAGCAGGGTCGAGGCGAACGCCATCAGCGGCCCGGCGACGCCCACCGCGATCAGCCAGCGGGCGTCCAGCAGGGCGGCGAGCAGCAGCGGATTGGAGACCATGATCGCCGCCCCGATGGCGAAGATGACGAAGCCGATCAGCGTGGCGACGATGCCGGGGATGGCCGCCGCCAGGCTCTTGCCGGCCAGCAGTTCGAAGGTGGTGATCGGCGTCGCCAGCAGCGGCTCCAGGCTGCGCGTCGTCTTCTCGCCGACGATCGAGTAGGCGGCGATGGTGACGGGGATGACGAGCGGCATCATCATGAACATGAGCATGAAATTGCTCACCAGGTAGACCTGCATGCACTCGCCGCCGCTCAAATTGTTCGGGCAAAAGCCGGTGATCTGCTGCGGAATCTCGTTGGAGGCGTCGGCCAGGGAAGTGCCGCGCATCGAGTACAGGATGATCAGCGGCAGGGCGGTGAAGAGCAGGGGCATGAAGGCCACGGTGAACAGCACCATGCGGTTTTTGAAGACCTCGGCCCATTCTTTGCGGAGAATCGTGTTGATCTTATTCATTGGGGGTTCTCTTAAGCGTTCTTGACCAACTGTAAATAGACATCTTCCAGCGAGTGGCGCAGCTCGCCGACGAACTGCACATCCGCCCCGGCGTTGACCAGGCAGCGGATGACCTGCGGGTTTTGCTCTTCAGGCTGATCGAGCGTGACGAGCAGTTTGTTGTCAATGATCTTGACCTCGCGGGCGAAGGGCAGGGCGCGCACCGCCTCGGCCAGCGCCTCCGCCGCGGCGCGCAGGTGGAAGACCACCTTGCGCCCGAAAAGCTGCGTGCGGAGTTTCGCCGGCGTATCCACCACCAGCAGGCGGCTCTTGAAGACGCCGATGCGGTCGCACAGGCGGTCGGCCTCGTCCAGGTTGTGCGTGCAAAGGAAGATCGTGCGCCCCTCTTTGCGCAGTTCCTCGATGAAATCGCGCACCAGCTTGGAGGCTTCAGGGTCCAGGCCGGCGGTGGGCTCATCCAGGAAGAGCAGGCGCGGCTCGTGCAGCAGGGCGCGGGCGATGGCCAGCTTTTGCTTCATCCCTTTCGAGAACGATCCCGCCTCGTCGAAGCGGCGATCCCACAGCCCCAACATGCGCAGGTACTTCTCCACCTGGGCCTTGGGGTCTTTGACCTCGTACAACTGGGCGTAGATCATCAGGTTGTATTCGGCGCTCAGGTTGTCGTACATGCCGGGCGTCTCGGTCAGGATGCCCACCGTGCGCCGGATTTCGGTATCCTGCTTGCCGACGGTGAAGCCGTTGACGACCGCCTGGCCCTCAGTGGGGGCGATCAGGCTGGTCAGCATGCGCACCGTGGTGGTCTTGCCGGCCCCGTTCGGGCCGAGGAAGCCAAAGACCTCGCCTTCATTGACGTGCAAATTCAACTGGCTGACCGCCAGGGTGGCAGCAAATTTTTTGGTAAGAGCTTCGGTGTGGATCATAGTGTGTAACGAGATTGGTCAAGATTTTCCGGCGTATCGTCCACCGGTTGGATTTGATCGGCGCTGAGCGCCGGCGCGGCGGCCGGCGCAGCCTCGTGCGGCGCGGCCTCGCCCGCCGGCGGCTCAAGCTCGCGCCGCAGCCGCCAGATAATCAGCAGGCTGAACAAGGCCCACCCCCCGACAACGGCTTCAGCCCAATACGCATTTTGCGTCTGCCCGGCGACAAACACCGCGCTGGCGTCCATCATGGCGTGCAGCAGAATCGCGGCAATTAACCAGCCCACGGACCTCAGCCCCCTCATCACCAACACCGCACATGCCAAATGCAAACACAGCGCCAACGCGCGCTCCACCGCCCCCAACAGGGTTTGATGCCACGGGGCGCTCCAATAATTGGCCAGCACCGCCTGCAGCATCTCCAACTGCGCGCCCTGCGCAAAACGCGAGAGATCGGCGCCTTGCAGCGCGTAAAGCTGCAAGAACGCATAAAAAGCCAGCCCGCCGAGCAAGATCGCCTCCAGCCCGCCGTGGCCGGCCCCAAACAGCAGCGCCGTCCGCCAGGAACGGGCATCTTTGGCCCACAAGCGCAGGACGAGATAGCGCAGCCCCTCCTCCCACAGCCCGGCGCTCAACCCCAGGGCGATCGAAGCCGCCGCCAGCGCCAGCGTCCCCCCGCCCTGCGGCAGGCGCGGCGTCAATAGAAAGGCGTTGAAAGGGATGTGGCCGACCTGCGAGAGCAGGAAAGTCGCCGCGCCGATCCAATACAGACGCCAGCCGAGGCGAAAGCGTCGCGTCAGCCAGGCGCCCAGCCCGAGGCCCAGCCCGATCATCAACAGGGCATTGAGAAAATAAAGCAGCGTCAGCATCCTCCACCCGTCACTTCCTCCCCCCCGGCGACCTGTCCAAGCAGCCGCACGGCGCGCCGCACCACGCCCGGATCGCGATTGACGGCGCGGGCCGCCTGGTACGCGGCGCGGGCGGCGGCGAGATCGCCCAGGCCGGCCAGGGCCAGCGCCTGCGTATCCAGGGCGTTATAGTTGTCCGGCGTGGCTTGCAGCAGCCCGCGCAGCAGATCGAGCGCCTGCCGGAAGAAGCCGGCCGCCTCAGGATCGCCCTGCCGCCCGGCGATCACGCCCAGCAGCGCCAGGATATTTGGGGCATTGGTGGGGGAATTGTAAGCCTGCGCCTGCCGGGCGGCCTGCCGCGCCGCGCCCAGATCGCCGGCGTAAAGCTGCGCCAGGGCCAGCGTCCCATACCCATAGCTGCCGACCTGGGCACTGCCGGTCTGTTGCGCAATGGCGGCGCTCTCCTCCGCGTAGTGGATCGCTTCCGCCAGGCGGCCTTCGTCCAGCAGCGCCGCAGCGAGATTGATTAAGTCTATCCCCTCGCCGTAGCGGTAGCCGGTCTGGCGGTCAATCTCCAGCGCCTGCTCAGAATACTCGATGGCGCGGCGCGTCTCCCCCAATTCAGCGTAGCGGTTACCCAGGTTGCCGAGATCAGCCCCTTCCCCGCGCCGGTCGTCGATCTGGCGGTCAATCTCCAGCGCCTGCTCATAATACTCAATGGCGCGGCGCGTCTCCCCCAGGTCGGAGTAGCAGTTGCCCAGGCCGGTGAGACGATTTCCTTCCCCTCGCCGGTCGCCGATCTGGCGGGCAATCTCCAGCGCCTGCTCATAATACTCGATGGCGCGACGCGTCTC
>CAIQJJ010000171.1 GCA_903872065.1 uncultured Anaerolineales bacterium
ATGCAGAACGGATTGAACGGATTCTCTGGCATTGCCAATTCTCGTCGCGGGGCTAAATCCGCTCAATCCGTTCCCAAAATCCGTTGACAGTTGCTCGCGCCGATTGCCGGAGGGCGTCAGGCATCCTGAGCCTGTCGAAGGATTGCTAAAGGGCAGAAGCGCTTCGACAAGCTCAGCGCGCCTGTCGAGGGATAGCCTTACGCCTCGAAGTTAAGCCCCAGTTCCTCGGTCACGATGGCGCGGATTGGCGCATGCAGATCGGTGGGGTTGTAGCCCATCTCGAACTCCAGCGGCATCAAATAGGCCAGCGTGCTCCAGCCCCAAAACGGGTTCAAGCCCTGGCCGACGCCGGTTTCGGCGTTGTAATATTCGCGCGTCGTCTCCTCGTTCAGCGCCATTTCAAACGTGCGGTAGGCCAGTTCCTTGGCCAGGGCGTCGAAGCCGTAGCGCCGCAGCCCGTGGAAGACCATGTAATTGGTGGGGATCCAGCACGCCCCGCGCCAGTTGCACTCCCCCTCGCGCCGCTCCTGATAATAGTCCGGCTCCGTCTTGGCGTAAGTCGCCACCGGGTAGGAGAGCCAGAACTCATCTGCGTTGTGGAGATGCTCCTCCACCATGCGCTTGGCCTGCTCTGGCGTGGCCGCGCCCGCCCACAGCGGCGTAAAGCCGGCCGCCGACTTGACGCGCAGCAGTTCGCCGCGCCGCTCGTGGCGGTCGTAATAAAAGCCGTCTTCCTCGTGCCAGAAGGTGCGGTTGATCTGCTCGCTCAAAGCCGCGGCGTGCGCCTCGAACTCCTTTTGGTCGGCCTCGCAGCCCAGGATTTCCGCCAGGGCGTCCATCGCTTGCAGCTCGCGCAGCAGGTAGCACGCCAGGTCAACGCCCTCCACCGTCTGCGAGAAGAGCGCCCCGGCGCGGCTCACCTGGTTGTCCATGCCTGAATGGTCGGCGCTGTCCCACACCGGCAGCCCATTGCGGTCGAAATCGCAGTACCAGAACCAGTAGTCCAGGTATTTCTTCAGGCGCTCGTAATACTTCCACTTCAGCCAGTTGTAGTTGCCCGTCTGCCGGCAGCCCAGCACCGCGATCTGCGCCAGGAAGGGTTTGAAGTGCTGCCGCAGGCGCGGTTCGAGCAGGGTGCGGGCGACGAAGCCGCATTCCAGTTGGCGATTGAGGAACTCTTCCAGGTTGTTGCGGCAGTAGCGGTAGATGCCGTAGTAAGACAAATAGATGTTCTCGAAATACAGGTCCCAATCGTAAAATTCGCCGTAGGAATAGCCGGTCAGCAGTTCAGCCCCCACCCCCGACAGGTTGGTGTGGAGCGTCTGCAGAGGGCGCAGGCCGGCCTCGCGGATGTGTCCGTTGACCTCCCCCAGGCGCGCCAGCAGGCGTGTCCAGGCGTCCGGGCCGATTTTGTTTTGAAAATTGTGATAAGCAGTTTCCATGAATTGACCTCATTTCCAGACAGGCGCGCTGAGCTTGTCGAAGCGCTTCTGTTCATTGGGCTGATACCATAACCACATCCGAAAGGCCTCTGAGACCTGAGGTCTCTGACGTGAAGCTCTCTGACCTGAAGTCTCCCAGGCCTTTAGGGTTTTTTACACCATTAAATTATAACATCATTGACGATTGCCCATATCTTTGATAGTATGTTGAAAAAACGTATGGAAATCTTAATCTCTCCCACCCGCCTGGACAATGGCGCAGCCGCCGCGCTGCGCATCGCTGAATTAATCCGCCGCGCGGTACAGCAGCGCGACGCCGCCAACATCATCCTCGCCACCGGCGCCAGTCAGTTCGAGATGCTCTCTTACCTGGTCAGCCTGCCGGGCATAGATTGGTCGAAAGTGACTGCCTTTCACCTGGACGAGTACATTGGCCTGCCCATCACCCACCCCGCCAGTTTTCGCAAATACCTGCAGGAGCGCTTTGTCGCCCAGTTGCCCACCCTGGGCCGGTTTCACTTCGTCAACGGCGAGGTCGAGCCGCTGGGCGAGTGCCGCCGCCTGGGCGAATGGATCCGGCGTCACCCGGTTGACGTGGCCTGCATCGGCATCGGCGAGAACGGCCACCTGGCCTTCAACGACCCGCCGGCCGATTTCGACACCGAAGAGCCGTACATTGTCGTCAACCTGGACGCCGCCTGCCGCCGACAGCAGGTGGGCGAGGGCTGGTTCGCCACGCTTGAAGACGTGCCGCGCCAGGCGATCTCGATGAGCATCCGCCAGATCATGAAGAGCGCCGCCATCGTCTGCACCGTCCCCGACGAGCGCAAGGCGGTCGCGGTCAAGAAAGCCGTCACGCCGCCCGTCACCAATTTGCTGCCCGCCACGGTTTTGCAGCAGCACCCGCTCTGCTGGCTGTACGTGGACGAGCCGGCCGCCGCCCTCCTCGCCCATCCATGAACGCCCTGCCCATCCCCGGCTTTGTAGATTTGCAGGTCAACGGCTGCCTGGGGGTGGATTTTTCCAGCCCCGATCTGACAGAAGCCGACTGCCGCCGCGCCTGCCATGCCATGCTGCACTCTGGGACGGCCGCCTTTTTGCCCACCCTGATCACCAGCCCGCTGGAGGTCTATGCTCGCAACCTGCCGCTCCTGGCGCGCCTGCTGGAAGAACCCGAATTCAAGGGGCGTTTGCTGGGCCTCCACCTGGAAGGGCCGTTCATCTCGGCGCAGCCCGGCGCGGTCGGGGCGCATGATCCGCAGTGGGTGCGCCCGCCGGACGAGGGTGTCCTGGCGCAGCTTTTGGATTGGGGCGGCGGGCATGTCCGCCTGCTGACCCTGGCCGCGGAACTGGATGGCGCCGAGCGGCTGGCGCGCCTTGCCGTCACGCGCGGCGCCATCGTCGCCATCGGCCACACCCTGGCCGCGCCCGACGATCTCGACCGCCTCTACCAGGCCGGGGCGAGCCTGCTCACCCACCTGGGCAACGGCCTGCCGGGGCTGCTCCCCAAGTTCGCCAACCCACTGTGGGCCGGCCTGGCCGACGACCGCTACCTGGCCTCCTTCATCGGCGACGGCCACCACATCCCGGACGGGATCCTCAAAGCCTTCTTGCGCGTCAAAGGCCTGCCGCGCGCCATCATCGTCAGCGACGCCGCGTCCGTCGCCGGCCTGCCGCCGGGCGACTACAGCACCCTGGGCAACCAGGCCATCTTAGAGCCATCCGGCCGCCTGCACAACCCGGCCAAAGGCTGCCTGGTCGGTTCCAGCTACACCCTACTGCGCTGCATCAACCACCTGCTCGCCGCCCGCCTGGCCTCCCTCGACGACTGCCTGGCCCTGGGCTTCGCCAACCCCCTGCGCCTGCTCAACCTCCCCCCCGCCTCCATCCCCTCCACCAGCCGATTATTTTTTGACGAAGAGTGCTGTCAAATCCTCCCCTCCCCCGCTGATCAGCTCGCCTGAACCCTCCGCTAACCCTCATCTGCCGTCCGCCGGAGAATCCAGGGGATTGTTCTGGCAGCCAGA
Source organism: uncultured Anaerolineales bacterium (assembly GCA_903872065.1). Classification (GTDB taxonomy): domain Bacteria; phylum Chloroflexota; class Anaerolineae; order Anaerolineales; family UBA4823; genus CAIQJJ01. The sequence goes on from CAIQJJ010000171.1 coordinate 3,470, forward strand.
ATGATCGCCGACCGGGGCAGCCAGGCGATCAATCGCCTGGCTAAAGAACAGCGCCCCACAAGTGGGGCTTGGGAACAGCCCACCACCTCGCGCCCAAATTCTTCAGCCGGATTCATCCGGCGCAGCCTTGCCCTGGCATCCATGCCAGGGATCGCCATCCCGCTCCTCACACCACCGGACGATCCATTTTTCCACTCTCCA
>CAIQJJ010000172.1 GCA_903872065.1 uncultured Anaerolineales bacterium
GGCGCGACCCTCAATGGCGGATTCAGCGATCTTGCCAACCACCAGGCGGATGGCGCGAATGGCGTCGTCATTGGAGGGAATGACATAATCCACATTGCGCGGGTCGCAGTTGGTGTCAACCATCGCGACCACCGGGATGCCGAGCAAATTGGCTTCGTGAATAGCTGTAAATTCGCGGTGGACATCAACCACAAAAAGCGCTTCCGGCAGTTTCACCATTGGACGAATACCGCCCAAGAGGATCTCAAGGCGTTCGATCTCGCGCGAGTGGATCAAGGCCTCTTTCTTGGTAATGCGGCCAAAATCGCCCGTATCGCGCATACGTTCGAGGCGCTCCAGTTCGTTGATGCGACCGCGGATCGTGCGCCAGTTGGTGAGCATGCCGCCCAACCAACGATTGGTCACGTAGGGCATATTGGCGCGAATGGCTTCCGCTTGCACAGTTTCCTGCGCCTGGCGCTTGGTGCCGACGAACAGGACCACACCGCGGTTGGAGACAATGTCGCGCACCAGGGCATAAGACTGTTCGATCGCTTTGGCGGTCTTTTGCAGGTCAATGATGTGAATGCCATTGCGCTCGGTGAAGATGTAGGGCTTCATTCCGGGGTGCCACTTGTGGGTGCGATGGCCAAAGTGAACGCCGCTTTCCAACAGGGCCTTCATAGAAATAACGGACATAATACTCCTTCGTTTATCCGCCGCCGCCGTCATCCTGATGCAGAGCCAGAACTTGTCCGCAAGCCTGGCACGTCCGCGTCAGTCGGGAGGCGTGAGTGATGGGTGGTGGGTGAACTGCCCCCCACCGGGGCAAAATGCGCTCTGGAGCAAGGCAGAGCCGCTTCCAGAGCGCACCGAGTATACCACAGGCAGAAAGGATCGTCTAGAAAATTCCAGCAAAAAAATCAAAAAAGTTCTTCCCATTTTATAGGGGGCGTGTTATAATCCCAACCCGCGCCACACAGGGTCTTGCGTGGCGTTTTATTCTGCAAACCACGTCGTGATGACGTATTCTTATGAAATTGAGGTAGTCCCCATGAGTGAAATTCTGAAGGCCATTGCGGCCCCCTCTAACCCGAATGTTCCCCAGGTTCGACCGGGCGACACTATCAGTGTGTTCGTGCGCATTAAAGAAGGCAACAACGAGCGCACGCAAGAATTCCGCGGCACCGTGATCCGCGAGCGCAATGGCGGTGAGAATGCTAATTTCACTGTGCGCCGTGTCGCCAGCAATGGCGTGGGTGTTGAACGCACCTTCCTGTCCTGCTCGCCGCGCCTGGAAAAAGTGGTTGTCCACCGGCACGCCCACGTTCGCCGCGCCAACCTGTATTTCATGCGCACCCGCACCGGCAAGAACGCCCGCCTGAAGCAAAAATTCAACTAAACCTGAGGCCTTGCCTGAGCAAGCGTCTGAGAAACACAGGTGCAGCACTTTCGTGCTGCACCTTTTTTGATTATGGGGATTGGTAGACTTTACTTGAACAAGAAATCCGTATTGGGAATTTCGGGCATGGGGATCGCCTGAGAGTATAGATAAGCGCCTGTTGGGTGGCTCAAATCGTCCAGCAATTCCTGCCGCATAGCCGTCAACTGCGCTTTTTGTTCAGTCGTCAGCGATTGGTTGACTTTGGTAAAGTTGATCGCCAGGTTATAGATAATCTCGCCATCCAGCTCGCCATACTGTTTCATCAGAGCCAGCACGGTTGTCTTGTCGGCGGTCGCGCCGGCCAGGAACTTACGAAGCTCGGTCGAGACCTGGCGGCGCGTCTCCACAATGCCCGACAGGGAAGGCTTTTGAACATCCACCAGGCTGGTAATCCACTGCGCCTGTTCGGCGTCGAGGGTCGCCAACATTTCATCGCCCAGGTTGCCAGTCATATCGGTAGGAATGGCATAGCTCGAGTCGCTCATGGCGCGAATGTCCTTCAGATAGAAAGAGCCAAAGTAGGTGCCGTGGCGTTCCGGGCAGAAATAGACATCCGCTTCAACTGAGCCGGCGTACCAACTGAACATATCCGCGGCGTAGGTCATGACCGCCACCTTGACATCGCGATCCAAATCGCGAATATCTTCTGGTTCTTCCACATCCGGCCATTCGAGCATCCCTTTACCAACCATGGCATCCAGCGAGGCCTTTTGATCGGCGTCCAGTGCATTGAGCAAGCTGCCCATCAATTCGGCGCGGGCGTAGCTGATCTCGCCGTCCAACTGATACAGTTCCGCCGAGTAGGCTTTGACCGCGTCTGCATCCAGGCTGGTCGTTCCGTCTGGCAGACTGCCTTCCAGCAGGCGCTGGAACGCTTGCATCAAAACAAAGCGCTTGTAACCATATTCGTTGATTGAGGCCACCTGGCTGCTCGCCAATTCCACCAGTTGGGTGCGCTGCTCGGCAGTCAAGATATTGAGCATATTCATGGCGGCGCTGGTCAAAAAGTCCCCGGCGTGACCCATCTGGCTGAGATCGTTGTCGCGCAGGTATTGAAAGCCCCAGAAATCGGCCACTTTGCCAGGGGGGAAGAAAGAGTCGGCGCCGAGATCGCCGGTCAGGAAGGCCAGGGCGTCAAAAGCGATGGTCATCCCCTGGGCCTTGTCGGAAATCGCCTGCTCGATGTTGTAAGCAGAGCCATTGGCGTCCAGTGGGTCGCCGGGTTGGTTGTCTTTGGGCTGATCGTCGCCGGGCGGATTGCCCTTCGCCTGGCCATCCTCATTGGGGCCGCGCTGCGGCGAGCAAGCCAGTTGGTCTTGCACCATCTCGCAGACGCCGCTTTCTTGCCCTCTCTGGGCAGTAAATTCGCAGGCATCCTGGGCAGCTTTGCCACTGCAGGCCGCGACTGCTTCCGCGGGAGGGAGACCGCCAGCCGGCTGAGATCCATCTGCAGCTTGGGGAGCGCCAGTTTGCGCTGTGTCAGTGATAGGCTGTGAGCTTTGCGTGTCCGCCGACTCGCTGCGGCTGTAAGTAACATTTAACTCGGCGCTGGCGAGGGTAATGGTCTGAATGGCGGCCAACAGTGTAGCGCGATCGACCTGGGCTGCCGGTACAGATAACTGCGGCTGCGCCGAGAGTGCATACACGGTATAGGTATAGGTCTTCGACCCAGGCCCTTTGGAACAGGGGGGCGTGTAGGCGGTTTGCCCATTGACGCTGTTATTGCCCAAGACTCCGATGTCAAGGCTGTTTTTGGCTAGACTGGTCACATTGGCAGGAATGTCATACAACACCCAATACCAATGCACATCCTCAGGACTGGCGACATGGTGCATGACGACCGCAAAGCTCACCGTACCGGCCGGCGCGCCGCTCCAATGAAGCGCCAGGGTGGAAGCAGTTCCGTCGCAGGTATATTCCACCGGCAGCAGTCCGCCCTCAGCCACTTCGGGGCTGGTTAAGAGAAACTCACTCGACTGCACAGCAGTCGGAGAGGCGGCAGATTGAAGCGACGGCGTCTGAGAAGGCGAGGCGGCGGCGGCCGGCGCATCGCTCATCAGGTTGGGCTGTCCGCATGCGGTCAACCCAAACATCAAGATCAAAAGAAACAGGATCAGGGGGGAAATTTTGTTCAACATAGCAGGCTCCTTTTTGTTTTTGCGGATAGATGCGGCGCGAGCGCAAATTGCGTTTTTGGCTCAAGAGAAGAACCTAATCTTTCATCGCGCCAAATATAGTTTACGCCGCTCCAAGCGAAAGCGAGAGTGCCTGCAATCATCACTTCTTTGATAGGAACATGCAATTGCTCACCAACCCCCATGACAGTAGTCATTGATGAAAGCATTCAGCGAACATTCCCCCACTACACGATCCAGCAGTTTACTTCACCTCGCCGGCCCACAGGCGGCGCATCTCCTCGCTGCTGACGAGCAGATCATCCAGTTTGCCTTCGGCCTCGATGCGCCCATCTTTCAGCACAATGACATGATCAGCGCGATGCAAAGCGGCGCGGCGGTGCGAGACAACCAGGCAGGTTTGCCCAGGATGCTCAAAGATACGCTCCCACAGAATGCGCTCGGTTTCCACATCCAGCGCGCTGGACAGGTCATCGAAGACCAGCAGTTCTGGCTCGCGTACGAACATACGGGCGGCGGCGGTGCGCTGAATCTGACCGCCGGAAAGCTTGACCCCCTTTGGCCCGACTTTGGTCTCCAGGCCTTGTTCAAATTCTTTCAAATCCTGTTCCATCACTGCGAACCGCACGGCGCGGTAGATATCCTCGTCGCTTTTCTCCAGCCCCATCAAGATATTGTCGCGCAGGCTGTCGCTAAACAAACGCGGGGTCTGGGCGGTGTAGGCGCAGATGGGCGGGACAAAGAAATCGCCGGGCTGTTCCACCCGCGCCCCATTCCAGCGGATCTCACCCTGATCTTTGGGCAGCAGCCCCAACAAGACGCGCAGCAGGGTCGTCTTGCCTGAACCAATCCGCCCGGTAATGACGGTAAACGAGCCGCGCGGCAGGTCCAGGTGAATATCCTGGATGCCATTTTCTGAGGCGGGGAAATGGTAGCTGAGCTGGCGCGCCTGTAAATGATGCAGGGTATGCGCATCGCTCTTTTGGGCGTAATTCGGCGGCGGATACTTGCCGTCCAGGTACACCGGGCCAAATTCAACCAGCGCCTCTGGCGTAGAACCTTCCATCAAACGCTGCATGCGCTCAACCGAAATGCCGATCTGCCGGTAACGGGCGATCAACAAGCCGGCGAAAGTGGTCATATCCGCCAGGAATTCCAGGTAGTAAACAAAAAGGGCAAAATCGCCCACGGTAAACTGGCCGGCCTGCATAGCCTGCCCCGCCAGCAGCAAGATCACCCCAGTTCCCAGGTTGGTGGCGTTGTGAAAGATGGAATTGAGGATTTCATTGAACAGGCGGTCGCGCAGCGCCAGCACACGCCGCTCATCGTTCAGATCGTTGAAGCGCCCGATCACGCCCTCCTCGGCGGTGGCTACCTTGACGGCCTGTACTGCGCCGAAGAACTCGCCGATGAAACCGGTGATGATGCCAGTGGCGCGGCTGCTGGCGCGGCGATATTCGTCAATGCGCCGCATGGAGGCGGCGGCGGCAGCCCCTACCACAATCAACGGCAGCAGCGCCAACCCCGTGTAGGTGGGATTGATGCGCAGCATAATGATCAATGCAACCACATTGAACAGCAGCGAGCCCATGATGTCATTCAACCAGAGGGCAAAGAGCGGAATCTCGAAAACATCGCCGCGGAAACGGCTGATCGCCTCGCCGGGAGAATCAGGCAGCGCCGAGGCGCCGGGACGGCGCAAAATATGGCGCAGCAAGTTCTTGCGCAACCATGTCTCCGACTCCACCAAAAATGGCACATTGGTCGCGATCAGGCCGTAAATGCCCAATGTGCTGCCCAACTCAGCGGCAAAGAGCAGCGCCACAATGGTCCACAGATTGAATCCGCTCTGCGCTCCGCCGCTCAACAGGTTGAAAAACTCGCGCAGCGCCAGGCCCGGTATCTGGTAAAACAACATGGCGAACATCATCATCAGCCAGTTCGCCAGCCACAGGTCGCGGCGATAAAGAACGGTCTTGAAAATGACTTTCCAGGCCGGCAGGGATGGCTTCGCTTTGGCGTCGGCGGGAGGATGGGATTCCGCTGAGTTGGATTTGCTTGCGGTACTCATGCCAACACCTCCTCCAACCCGGTGCGCAGCAGACCATGAAAACGGGCCGTAGGATCTGCCGCCAGTCTCTCGCGCTCCCCGTGTTCGACAATGCGCCCGTCCTCGAGGATCATAATTTCGCTGGTGCGATGAATTGTCCCCAGGCGGTGGGCGATAATAATGGCGGTGCGGTTTTGCAATAGTTTATCAATGACGCGTTCGATCAACTGCTCGGTGGCAGGATCGAGGCGCGAGGAAGCTTCATCCAAAATGACCAGACCGGGGTCGCGCATGAAAACGCGGGTGAAGGCGAGCAGCTGCGCCTCGCCGGCCGAGATGCTGCGCCCGCCGGTTTCGAGCCTGGTATCCAGGCCAGCCGGCAGCGCATGCAGCCATTCAGTCAGGCCCAATTCATCCAGCACTTGCAAAATTTTGCTATCAGGAATGGAACGGTCGAAAAAAGTGATGTTATCGCGCACCGTGGCCTGGAACAGTTGCACATCCTGCGTGACCAAGGCCACCCGCTGGCGCAGCGCCCTGAGTTTTGGCCTGGTAAGCGGCGCGCCGCCCAGCGTAATACATCCCTGGGTGGGATCGTAGAGGCGAAAAATGAGGCGCGCCAGGGTTGTCTTGCCAGAACCGGTGCGGCCTAGCAAACCCAACACCACGCCAGGTTTCAGGTGAAAGTCAATTCCTTGCAAAACCGGCTCGCCGTCCAGGTAAGAAAAGTGGACATTCTCGAAACCCAAGTCCAGCGCGCCGGCGGGAAACTCTGCCCCAGGGCCATCATTGATCTTGGGCTGGATGGCGCGCAGTTCGCGCAGACGCTCGGTGGCCGCGCCGATATTTTGCAGGTTTTCTACCTGTTGGGTCAGTTCGCGGATTGGGCGGCGCAGCAGATTGGTGTAATAGATGATCAGGTAGACCGTCCCAACGGTCAGCAGGCCGCGTTGAAAGAGGCTGTAGCTGATGACAAGCGACAGGGCCGCGCCGAAAGTCATCATCATGCCGGCCGTAAAGCGGACAACGACAAAGCGGCGCGAGGCCGCCCGCCAGTGGATCAAAATGCGGGCGGATAATTTGTACAGACCGATCAGGACAAAATCCACCGCTCCGCTGGAGCGCACATCTTCGGCCCCGGCCAGGCGCTCTTCCAGATAGCCAAAGAGATCGGCCATCGCCTCGCGGAATTTTTTCTGGTGGGGAATGGCCAGGCCGCGCACCGCGTTCAGCGCGAGCAAGGTCAGGATGGCGAAGAGGGTAAAAGCCAGCCCAATGCGCCAATCCTCGCGCAGTAAAGCAAAGAGAATGCCCACCAAGAGCAGCAAGTTGCCCAGGACGCGAATCACCAATTGGGAGAAGAAGTTCGACAATTCGGCGACATCGCCGTCAATCCGCTCGATCAGTTCGCCAGGACTGGTATTGTTATGGTAGCTCATATCCAGGTTCAAGCAGTGGGCGGCCATCTCGGCGCGCAGCGCATTGGTGGCGGTCCAGGCGACATTTTCACCGACATACGTAGCGCTGACTCCCACGATTTGCTGAATCAAAGACATGCCAATGAACGCCAGCGCCGCCAGGATCAAGTCCTGCGAGGCGGCTGCGCCCTGCGTCGCGTCAATGAAATAACGCATGATCTGGGGATTGACCAATTGCAAGCCAATGCTGCTCAAGAGCAAAACGCTCAGCAAGAGAAAACGCCGGCGCTGCAACTGGATGTACTTCGCCAGCAAATCCCAATATTGCTGGAAAGGAATTTTCATCGCAGCGCCTGCGCCAGGAGGCCGCCAGCCGCCAGGCCAATGATTCCCCCCGCCAGGATATCCGAAAGGTAGTGCAGGCCCATCGCCACCCGCGCCAGGGCAACCAGCGGCGCCCAGACGATCATAATCCCCGCTAACCAGCCAGGGCCAATCCCGACCGCCAGGACGGCCAGCATCAAGGCGCGGGCGGCGTGGCCGGAGGGGAAAGAATGCGGGTCGGTCTTGCGATACAGCGCCCCCCACTCTCCCTCAGGCCGCCGCCGCCGCACGGTAAACTTAATCGCCATCACCAACGCCGCCAGAATCACGATGCTGATCCCCATTTTAAAGGCCCATAGTTTCCAGGGGTACGAACCGACCACAAACAAGATCGCCAACCCGATCATCCAAAACCATGAGTCGCCCGAATGCGCCAGGAAGGCGGCCAGGTTGCGCAGCCAACCTGGACGTTCAGCGATTCGCAAGCGGGCCGACCATTCCGCATCCAGCTTTAAGAAAGTAAGCATTAAGCGCCTCGACGGCGCGCCAGGTCGGCGCGGATGATTTCCAGTTGGTGCGGCTTATCCACATCCATGCCAAGTTCGGCGTAGGGTGAGAGCATCGCTCGCGCCCGCAGCCCCAGGCGCTCGCCGGCCCGCGCCGCCGCCGCTTGCAGGGTAAACTGGCGAAACAACACCATCCAGAGGGTGTCAAAACCGATCAATGAAGCCTGTTTGAGAGGGTTTTTGCGCTCGGCGATGATCTGCCGCCACAGGCCGCGATCAGAGAGCGCCAGGCCGGCCCGCACCACATTGACATCTCCTCCGCACAATTCCATATCTTTCAGATGGACATAAGTGCGGCGCGAACCGGGGAAGCGCGCCTCCATCACCGCCCGCGTGATGACACTGTAATAAATATCATGCTCGCTTTCCAAGGAGGACTGCGCCACCCAGTCAATAATTTGGGGAGTCACCGCCGGCACATCGGAAGAGACGATCATCACCCGGTCGGTGGCAGAGTCAAGCTCGAACAGCTTGCGAACGCCGGCCAGGATATTGTCCATCATGCTGCCCTGGTTGGGAAGGAAAACGAGGGGGTGGGTACAGCGCAAACCGCTGCCGGCGTCCAGTCCAGTGATCACAACGCGCCCGACTTGAGTTGAAGTGGACAGGGCATCCAGTACCCATTGACCCATCGGGCGGCCCTCAATTTCTAACAAGGCTTTGGAACGTCCCTGCGTCAATTCGTAGAGGGGTTCTCCTGGGCCAGGAACGCCCCCGGCGGTAACAATCGCATCCATCCTATAACTCCTGTCGTTGTGGTTGAAAATGAAGCTGATCGAGCAAAGCATTTAACTCGGCGGTGGTCAACACCCGCCCCTTGCCGGCGGCGGCCACCAGGGCCGCCTCCATCATATTGGTCCCAAAAGAGCGCCCCTCCAAAACCGGCGTGCTGGTCACAAGGGTCTTAATGCCGGCCTGGCGGAAAAGTTCGACATCCGCCGGCGTGGTCGTGTTGGTGACAACAATCTTCCCATCCAGGCGCAAGGGCAAATGACGTTTCACATAGTGGCAATCCCCGGCGATCACCGTCGCCCAATGGTAATACTTTTCCCACTTGGGCAGGCGCTGCTCTTGCTTTTCCCCAAGGGGGTACAACCATTCAAATGGCAAACGCCCCACGATGGGCATCAGCAGGGCGGCTAAGACCTTTAAGCCGCGTTCACTGCGAATCGCAAAGGGCAGCCCCAGGCCGAACATCAAATCGCCGAAAACGCAGTCATAGCCCGCATCCAGAAAGGACTTGGCCATCCCCCAGCGATCGACGCTGTTGACGATAAAAACCCGGCGCGGGTGCAGACGATCTTTGAACTGCTCATCTAAAAAGGGGGCAATTTGGCGCTCAAGCGTGTTCTTCAACCCGCCGCCATCCACCATAGGAGTCTTCTGCACATAGCGCACCATTTTGCGAATGGGATACAAAGGATACCAGCGCTGATCGACCCACAGGCCCAAATCCGCGCCGCCCACGCCAAACGCATCCACTTTGCCATCCAGTTCGCGATACAACTGGGCAGCTTTTTCCATATCGCCATCTGTGCCAATTCGTTCAATGTGAACTTGCTCGCCAAGCAATTCCAACGTGACTGCCTTATCACGCTTGGACGAACCAATGCTAATACTCACTGCGCGTTTCATATCTCTCTCCTAGAACGGTATGACTTCACCGGCCAGGCGGCCGCCATCCTCAATCCTTAATAACCCCACACTCGGCTCAATGTTTTCTTTTTGATCCGCGCAGCACGCAGCGCCGGGGTTAAATACCAACACACTATCCAAAGGCGACCACTTCTGAAGATTGACTGCGCGATGCGTATGCCCAAAGACCACCACCTGCACCTCCAAAAAATCAGCCATCAAAGGGCGTACAAAATTTTCTATCTGATAGCCCTGGCGCAGGTACTGCACTTTTCCCTGGAAATACCGCCAAAACCCGCCATGCCCATGCGCCAGACCCACCTTCACCCCGGCAAAGGTCAAGGTGCGTTGGAGCGGCAAATGATTTAAATAAACCCAATCGCGGTTGCCTTTGACCGCATAAACCGGCGCGAGCTGCTCCAGTTGCGCCAGCACCCCGGGTGTGGAAATGTCTCCAGCATGTAAGATAGCTTGCACACCAGCCGCGCGAAAAATCTCCAGGATGCGTGGATGGAGGCGAGGCGATTTATCTGGCACATGCGTATCTGCAATTACACCGAGAGTGACCATAAAGATTTCTGCCGCTCGTAGTCCTGCGGCTGATCGATATCAGAGAGAATGGCCGGGTCATGCCAGGGCAGCCAGGCCGCCGGATAGCGAGAAAAGAGCGCCCGCCCGCCCATATCGCCGCGCAGCGCCAGGAGATCGGCAAAGGCCGCGCGATCGAAAAGCACGGGCGTACCGCGCCGTCCATCCACCTGTGGGGCAATCACCGGCGATAGGGTTTGGGCGTGCCTATCAAGCAGGGCGCGCAGCAAAGTCGGCGGAACGTGCGGCTGATCGGCCAACAAAAAGATGGCTGCGCCCGGCGAGGCGGCTTGCAGAGCCATCTGCAAGCCGGCGCGCAGCGAGGCGCTTTGCCCTTCCTGCCAGTTTGCGCAGTGAGCGATCAGAACCGGCAGCCCTTGCAGGGCTGCTTCCACCTGCTCCGCATACGCGCCGACAACGACTATCGGCGGCAGGCCGCGCTGCGCCGCCAAAGCAGCCTGGGCCACGCGGCGCACCAGCGGCTGCCCATCCCAATCCAATACCTGCTTTGCCTGGCCATAGCGCGTCGCCGCGCCGGCCGCCAGCACAATCAAGGCGGCTGGCTGGTGCGCGGCAAAGACAAGCGGTTGGCTGCCCGGCGACCCGCCCAACGCCGCCGCCAGAGTCAAGCTGTACTGCGCCAGGAGCGCCTCAGCCATACGCAGCGCCACAGACTGCAAGCGAGGGTCGTCCGCCTGGTTGAGCAAGCAGACCCGCCTGGCAGAGGCGGGGATCCGCTTCAATCCGCCGTCAGGGTGCAGGAGGACGCGCACCAGGGATTCGGGCGTCACCGGCTGCCCCGGCGACAGGCCGGCAAGGGCGGCGAAGCGTTCAGGCCGGTGCACCCAATCTGAGGTCAGGGGACGCCCCAAGCCAGACAGGCCGGCAGTGACCACCACCGTCTCCACCCATTCCAGCAGTGCTGGTTCATGGTCGGCCGGCGCTTTGAGCGGCAGGAGGCGCGCTCCATCCGCCTCCAGCAGCAATGGAACCTGGCGCTGCTGGCTGAGAGCGTGCAGCTTTTCCAGTTCGGACGGCGACAATGCGCCAACACGCCCATCGGCGGTCGCTTCACCGGTGATGGCTACGACGCCCTCCAGGGGCGCGGCGTGATCGGACGGCAAACCCACCCAATGCTGATCCGCCGCCGCCAACTGCGCCACGCCCAAATGGGTGGTAGTAGTCACCCACACCGGCGGAGGCAGTTGGCGCGCCAGCGTAAAAAGAGCCGTTGTCTTACCGCCGCTGCCGACGAAGGCCAGGCTGCCAAGAGGCGCGGACAAGGCGGCGGCAAGGCGCATTACGACCACAAATGGGGTCGCAAATTGGCCCGCGACAGGATCGCCTCCAACACCGCGCCGCCAATCGCCAGCGATTTATCGGAAACCAGGCGACACAGGCGCGGGTCGGCGCGCGGATCGAGATCGCCGATCTTCATCCCGGCGGCGGCATTGACGGTGGGATGAATCAAGCCGCGCAGTACCCCGCGAAAAGCGGCGACCAGAATCTCGCCGGCCACACTGGCCACTGGCTGACCAGCCTCCAGAATATCGCCAATTTGCGCATGAGGTTCTACCAGGCCGGCTGCCGGGGCGCGCAGCACGCGTTCAGCATGGCGCTCCAAAACGGTATCCGGCAAACCCGTATCCGCTTCCGGCGCGCCCTGCCAGTACACCCGCCCCAATGTATGCCCGCGGTTGGTCTCAACTACAGCATGACAATTGGCCCCAGCCTCGAAACCTGGGCCCAGGCCGATGATCAACATGCCGGCTGACCCGATCACCTCGGCGCGCTGTTTGCGCATGCGTGCATCCACGATCACCGCCGGGTGCAGTTCGTTGATCGCGATAGACTGCGGATCGATTAGCACCGGAAGCTGCCCCTTGGCCAGCAAGTTCAAGACGCGCAATTTGTCGCCAGGATCCTTTACCCGGCGTGCAGTCACCCCCTCGACGGTTGTCTCGCCAGTGTAAATCGCCTCAGCAAATGAAACCGTGCGCCGCACCGCCAGGGGTTGGGGCAGTTCACTCATAATGACGCGCAGGCCGGCATGGTGCAGGCGCAAAGCCACACCCGAAGCCAGGTCGCCGCCGCCGAGGATGAGGGTCAACATCGGTTAAGGCGTCGGCGTGGCGCTGGGCGGCAGATAGTAGCGATAAATCTTGACATCCGTCAGGACAATGTGCGGGCTGGCCGCGCCCTCAAATTTTTCGATCACGCCGTAAAAATCTACCAACATGCCCTTGTCCATCTTGAGGGCAACATCCTGCGGCACGCCTTTAAGCGTCACGGTGCCAATGGAATTGGGATTATCCAACTGCACCAGGCCATCCGTAGTGATATTGTACAGTTGGGCGCTCCAGATGACCGTCTGACCGGCCAGCGAGGCGACATAATTCTCGCGCTGAAGATCCGTCATCACCAGGAATTTGTTGATCAATTGGTTCAGAGTGAAACCCAGAGCTTTACCAGTCTCGGCAAAGGTCGGCGTCAGGGTGGGTTCGAGAGCAGTCGTCAGAGTCTCTGTGACAGCCGCTGTACCAGTCAAAACAGCGGTATCGGTCACAGACAGGCTGGCTTCCAACGTGGGGGTTGGGGTAGGAGTGCCAGTGGGCTGGGGAGTGGAAGTGATCTTCACCTCGACAATGCGGGTCACATCCACCACACGCGTCACCTCAACCACCTTGGTGACATCCACCGGGTTGGCCGGCGCAGCCGCCAGGGTGCCGGCCACCGCCGTCTGGAGCGCGGCAGCAGAAAACTGCCCGCTGCAAGCAGATAAGGCAACCAAAGACAATACCGTCACGAGGATGATCGCAGCGGTTTTCAACAAGGGGGAATTTCTCATAAATCTTCTCCGAAGAAGGGTATCAGGCGTCCAATAAGTATAACACCAAAAATGCGCCTGTTCGATCAAAGAAGCCGTTCAAGGCTTCAACGCGCGCAGCACCCGCTCCGGCGTCAAAGGAAATTCATGAAACCAAACGCCGGTCGCCTCGTGAACGGCCGCGATAATGGCCGGCGTCAGCGGCAGAAAAGGCATCTCACCCATGCCGCGCGCCCCCCACGGACCAATCGGATCCGCGTATTCTAAGATAAGCGACTCGACCTGCTCTGGCGTATCCAGAATAGTAGGAATCAAATACGTAGAAAGCTTATCGGTGCGAATGCGCCCATCCTGGGTAATGAAATTTTCCAGGATGGCGTAGCCGGAGGCCTGCACTACCGCCCCCTCGATCTGTCCCTGCACTTGCTGCGGGTTGACGGCGCGCCCGACATCATCGGCGCAGATCACCTGGCGCAAAAAGATGCGCCCGGTCTCAACATCCACATCCAACAGCACCGCCTGGGCAACATACCCATAAGCAAAATTGGGCTCGGCGCGCCCGGTTTGTGGATCGTAGGGCGTCGTCTTGGGCGGACGATACTGGTAGGTCGCCGCGGCCGGGCGCTCTTCCGCCTGCCACTTTTGCAGCGCCTGCTCGCAAGCGCCCTTGATCGAATTGCCAGCCATGAAGGTCAAACGTGAGGCCGAGGCGCTGCCCGAATTACTCGTCTGCGCGGTATCCGAAACCACCATTTCGATCCGCTCCAGGGGCAAATGGAGCGCTTCAGCCGCCATTTGCGCCATCACCGTATGCGCCCCCTGGCCGCAATCCGCCCCGGCATGGGCAACCACTGCCCGCTCGATCTCTCGCCCGCCGTAGAGCGTCACCGCCGCGGTACACTGCTCCGGCGCGCCGAAAGAAAAACCGACGTTCTTGAAGGCGGCGGCATATCCAACCCCGCGGCGCAGCGAAGGAGCGCCAGGCGGAGGCTCCGCCGCCCACTTCAAACTGGCGGCGCGCGCCTGCTCGATGACTTGCGTGATGCTAACGCCCTTTGGCAGCGGCGTACCGACCGAAAGCAGCGAACCTTCTTGCAGGGCGTTCTTGAGGCGGATCTCAACCGGGTCAAGCCCTAAGGCCTGCGCCAGGCGGTTGATCTGCGTCTCAGCGGCAAAAGCAGCCTGCGGCCCGCCAAAGCCGCGGAAAGCGCCGGTGACGACATTGTTGGTGTAGACGGCGTAAGAATCCACCATGACATTGGGAATCTCATACGGGCCGGTGCACATCAGAGTCGCATTGCCCAAGACTTTGGTGGAGGTGTAGGCATAGCCGCCGGCGTCGGCGATCAGTTCCATTTGGGCGGCCAGCAGTTTGCCATCGCGCCGCGCCCCCCATTTGGCGCGAATCAGATAGGGATGGCGCTTATGGTGGCCGACAATCGACTCTTCGCGGCTCCAGACAATCTTGACCGGGCGCGGCGTACCGCGCTGCGCCAGCCGCCAGGCCGCCAGGGCCAAAACAATCTGCACCGACATATCCTCGCGCCCGCCAAACGCGCCGCCGATCGCCGGGTAAATCACGCGCACCTGCTCAAGCGGCAGGCCAAGCGCATGGGCAATCTGCTCCTGGTCTTCGTGCGTCCACTGCCCGGCCACGATCACCGTCACGCGCCCCTGCTCATCCATGTAGCTTACCCCGGCTTCCGGCTGCAAAAAGGCATGCTCCTGGTAGGGAGTGCGATACTCGCCTTCGATGATCACGTCCGCGGCGGCAAAAGCCGCCTCCACATCGCCCTTGCGGATGCGATAATGGCAAAAAACGTTCGAGTCCCGTTCGGGATGCAGGCGCGGCGACTCCGGCTGCATGGCCTGCACAGGATCGGACAGGATGGGCAGGTCTTCATAGACAACGCGGATCAGGTCCCGCCCGCGGGTCGCGATCTCCTCGCTCTCTGCCACTACCAATGCCACCTGATCGCCCTCAAAGCGCACATGGTCGGTGTAGGGTTTGGCCGAGCCAGGCCCGCACAGCACAGGTTGATCAGGCATGATCAATCCATATTCATTGACCGGCATGTCTTTGGCGGTGAAGACCGCGATCACCCCGGGCAGCGCCTCCGCCTGCGAGGTATCTATTGAACGGATCACGGCATGCGGCCGGCCGGCAAACAGAATTTTCAAATAGGCCTGGTTGGGCAGCGAAATATCGCCGGGGTATTGGGCCTGGCCGGTGACTTTGCCCAAAGCATCCAGGCGGGGAACAGATTGACCAATAATAGACATAAGCAACCTCACAAATTGCGAACTGCACTCTCAACAGCCCAGGCTGGCGTGAAGCTATTCAAACCAGCGGCCGGCTTGGCGGCGCGTCCACAAAGACCAATATTCTGGCCTTTGAAATTCAAGCGAAACGGGCGAATGGCGCAGCCGCGATATAAGGCGTAGTCGGCCAGGCTCTCCAACCAGTGGACGCCCAGGCGCGGGTAAAAAGGCTCGCCAATGACACAGCAGGGGAAAATGACAAAC
>CAIQJJ010000173.1 GCA_903872065.1 uncultured Anaerolineales bacterium
GGGTTTCCGAAAACCCTAAAGGTCAGTATAATTTCAGCTTCAATCTATCCCATCTCGAAAGTACACCTCTATGACTCCTCAAAAATTCACCCGTTGGCATGAAATGTTGTTGAAATTTCTCAAGTGGTTGATCACCTCTGGCAACACGTGGCTGATCCGCATCAGTGGAGGGCGGCTGGGCAACAGCTTCCTGGGGACGCCGGTGCTGCTGCTGACGACGATTGGTCGCAAAAGCGGCGAGCCGCGCACGCTGCCGATCTATTATATGGAAGACGGCGAGCGGGTGGTGCTGGTCGCCTCGAACGCCGGCACGTCGAGTGACCCGGCCTGGCTGCACAATATCCGCGCCAACCCGGCGGTGACGGTGAGAATCCGCAACGAGGAGCGCAAGATGTCCGCCCATGTGGCGGCGGCGGAAGAGAAGTCGGCGCTGTGGCCGCGCCTGACCAGGATGTTTCCTAAATGGCAGATGATGGAAGATCGCAGCCAGCGCGTTTTTCCGGTGGTGGTGCTGACCCCAGCCGAGGCGCTCGTGCGAGAGGAAAGCGATTTGTGAACGCCCAAGAGTGGGTGGTGGACCTGCTTGCGGTCGGTTCGGGCGGGGCGGGGATGACGGCGGCGTTGGTGGGCAAGAGCCTGGGCCTGGAGGCGCTGGTGATCGAGAAGACGGCCTTCTTTGGCGGTTCGACGGCTCGCTCCGGCGGCGGCGTTTGGGTACCCAATCACTATCTGTTGGCGCAAGATGGCGTGGTGGATTCGCTGGAGAACGCCCGCCTGTATCTGCGCCATACGGTGGGGGAGCGCACACCGGCGAAGCTGCAAGAAGCCTACCTGGCGCACGCCCCGCGCATGATCGAATGGCTGCGCGATCACACCTGCGTCCAATTTCAACGCATGCCAGGCTATTCAGATTATTATCCCGAACGCCCCGGCGGCCTGGCAGCCGGGCGCAGCCTGGAGCCGGTCCCGTTCAATGGCAGGGAATTGGGGGCGGAACTGGCTTACTTGCGCAAGCCGATGGCTGAGGCCCCCGGCGGCCTGGCGTTTACGGCGTCAGAATACCAGAAGATCGGCATGGTGATGACGACCGGGGCCGGCAAGCAAACGGCGCTCAGGGCCGGGCTGCGTTTTGCGCGCCATCTGCTGACGGGGGTGCGCTGCCTGACGATGGGCCAGGCGCTCGCCGGGCGGCTGCGGCGCGCCATGCAGTTGGCCGGCATTCCTCTGTGGCGTAATACGGCGCTGCAAGAATTGCTGTTGGAGGGCGGTCGCGTGGTGGGCGTCCTGGCGCAAAGGGATGGGCAGCCTTTGCGCATCCTGGCGCGCAAGGGGGTGATCCTGGCGGCGGGCGGTTTTTCCCACAACCTGGCGCTGCGCCAGCAGTACCTGCCCCAGCCGACCTCGATTGAGTGGAGTGTGGCCTGTCCCGGCAACACTGGTGATGCGATCCAGGCCGGGCTGCGCGGCGGGGCGGCGGTGGATTTGATGGAAGATGCCTGGTGGGGGCCTTCTTCTTGCCCGCCCAACGAGCCGCCCTTCTTTCACGTTGGCGAGCGCGGCTACCCTGGCGGCATCATTGTCAACGGCCTGGGGCAGCGCTTTGTCAACGAGTCGGCGCCATATATTGACGTGGTGCATGCGATGTACCGCCGGCACTCCCCGGACACGCCGCATATCCCGGTCTATTTCATCTTTGATCAGCATTACCGCGCTCATTATCTGTTTGGGATGTCGTTTCCGCTTGCGCCCATCCCGTCGCGCTATTTTAAAAACGGCTACATTCACCGCGCGGCGAGCATTCCCGAACTGGCGCGCCAGCTTGGCCTGGATGAGGCGCGCCTGGCGGAGACGGTGGCGCGTTTCAACAGCTTTGCCCACGCCGGCAAAGACCTGGATTACGCTCGCGGCGACAGCGCCTACGATAACTACTATGGCGATCCCAGCCAGCGGCCCAATCCCAACCTGGGCGCGCTGGAACAGCCGCCTTTCTATGCGGTCGCCTTTTGGCCCGGCGACCTGGGCACCAAGGGCGGCCTGGTTACGGATGAGTGGGGGCGCGTGCTGCGCACGGACGGTTCGGTTATTCAGGGCTTGTTTGCCGCCGGCAACAGTATGGCCTCGGTGATGGGCAGCAGCTATCCCGGCGCGGGGGCGACGATTGGCCCGGCGATGACGTTTGGTTTCCTGGCCGCAGAATGTGCGGCGAGAGAATGAGACCTTTAGGGTTTAAGAAAACCCTAAAGGTCTAGTCCAGTTCGCGCAGTAATTCCAGCAATTTCCCCAGTTGCAGCGGCTTGCTGATGTAATGGCTGGCGCCGGCCTGCCGGCAGCGCTCCTCATCGCCGGGCATGACCAGGGCGGTGAGGGCGACGATCGGGATCGGGCGCGGGTCAGCGTCGCGGATGCGGCGGATGGCCTGCAGGCCGTCCATGCCGGGCATTTGGATGTCGGTCAGGATGATGTCGGCCGGGGTATCCCGCGCCAGGTCTACCAGTTCTTGCCCGTTGTGGGCGGTGAGGATGCGGTAGCCGTTGGCGTCCAGGTAGTCGCTCACGTTTTCCAGGATCAGATCGTTGTCGTCGGCGAATAAAATGGTGGTTTTGGACTGCCGGGCGGAGGAGGCGCTGGCGGGCAAGTCTTTGACTTCTGGCAGTGCGGCGTTGGCGGGGAGGGTGGCGTAGGCAAACAGGGTCTCTGGTTGGGTGTTCCCATCGTTCCAGGGCAGGCTGATGGTGAAGCGGCTGCCTTGACCGGGCATGCTGGCGACGCTCACGCTGCCGTTGTGCAGTTCGGCCAGGCGGGACACCAGGGAAAGCCCCAGCCCGGCCCCAGCATATTGGCGCGAGAGGCTGTTGTCAAGCTGGACGAAGGGCTGGAACAGGCGGCTCAGATCTTCAGTCTTGATGCCGACGCCCTGATCCCAAACGGTCAGGTTGAGTATCTGACCCTCGTGCGTCTCGGTCGCTTCCAATCCTATATCGCCGCCTTCCGGGGTGAATTTGATGGCGTTGCTGAGCAGGTTGACCAACATTTGCTTCACCCGCCGCTCGTCGGCGTAGATCGTGTCAGAACTGAGATTGGTGAAAAAGCTGACCTGGGTTTGTTTTTTAGCGGCCATGCCCCGGGTTAGCTGCAGGCTGTCCTGGCAGATTTCAGCGACGGAGCAGGCTTTGATCTGCAGGTTCAGTTCACCGGCTTCGATCTTAGACAGATCGAGAATGTCGTTGATCAAATCCAGCAAGTGTACGCCGCTGGTTTCGATGTTTTTCAAGGCTCTGTTTTGCTTTTCCGTCACTGAGCCGTAGGTTTGCAACTGCAGTGCTTCTGTAATACCCAGGATGCCGGTCAGCGGTGTGCGCAGTTCGTGGCTCATGCTGGCCAGGAATTCACTTTTCAGGCGGGAAGCGCGTTCCAGGGCGTCGTTGGAGGCGCTCAGTTCGGCGGTGCGCGCCCTCACCCGCTCTTCCAGTTCCTCCAAAAGCTGCTGATAGCGTTCTTCAGCAAGTTTTCGTTCGGCGATTTCTTTTTTGCTGTGATCAAGCGCCTCGCGCGTCAGTTGGTTGTCCAGGTAGGACATGCTGCCCGTCAGCGCAAACAACACGCTGTAGGTGATCCACTGCGCAATGGTGAGGCGAATGTCTGGATGGGGAAGCATGCCCGCATTTTCGAGCAGGATTAAGCCGCCTATGCTCAATGAGGAGGCAATTGCGGTCAGCCAGATGCCGCGCCGGGCAAAGAACGCTCCGCCGACGATGATCAGAAACATGTAGGCGGAGGCGACCGGGGTGCGGATTGTTCCGATGCTGGCGACGGCGGCGGTAATGAATACATACCCTTGCACCATCATAAGGATGCCTGCCAGGCGCAGCCGGCCTTTGAGCGCCAGGGCATGGCTGATCAGGGTAAGGATGAGTAAGGCGGCGGTTAGAGCCAGGGTAGATTGGGGAACATTGCCGCCCAAAATGCTGCCCAGGATGGCGAACAGGACAAAGATAGCCACTGCTGTGGTCACATAGATCAGCAGCCGAGCGCGGCTGTATTTTTCTTCGTCATGGACGAAGACAGCGGGGATAAACCAGCGTTTGAGGAAGTGTCGCAAGGTATTTTCTCCAGATGGTAACAGGCTGATTCTACCCATTGACTTGTATCTGCGCAATACTGATTAGAGCTGTTAAGCTGATCGCGTCGCGTTCAACCCAAATTCTTTCAAGCAGTTGACGAATCCCTCCATTTGCTCGGCGGGAGGGGTCTTGTAGCCCTGCGTGGGGTATTCCAATCCCAGGCTGCGGTACTTTCCTGAACCCAGGTGGTGAAAGGGCAGCAGTTCGACCAGTTCGATGCCCTGGATGGGCTGCAGGAACTGAGCAATAGCCTGGATTTCGCCCATTTCGTCGTTCACGCCCGGAATGACCGGGATGCGAACGTGGATTTTGGCCCCGCTTGCGCCCAGTTGGATCAAATTCTGGTGAATTTGCACGTTGCCCGTCCCGGTCACTTTGCGGTGTTTTTCCTCCGCCAAAACCTTGACATCGAATAAAAACAGGTCGGTATAAGGCAGGACGGTGAGGAAGTTTTGCCAGCGCACATTGCCGGCGGTGTCAACGGCGGTGTGGTAGCCGGCCTGTTTGCAGCCTATCAGCAGTTCTTTGAGAAATTCGCTTTGCAGCAGCGGTTCGCCGCCGGAAAAGGTGACGCCGCCGCCGGAATTTTTGTAATACAGTTCGTCGCGGCGGATTTCGTCCATAATCTCGGCAAAGGTTTTGTCCTCGCCGGCCAGGGTCAGCGCCTTGGCGTAACAAGTTTCGACGCATTTGCCGCACTGATCGCACAGGCTGCGGTCGAAATATCGTTTCCCGTCAATGATCTGCTGCGCTCCATTGGGGCAAACTTCGACGCATTTGCCGCAGAGGATGCACTTCTCTGGGAAGAATTGGATTTCGGGTTTGAGGCTGCGCGACTCGGGGTTGTGACACCAAAAGCAGGAGAGATTGCAGCCTTTTAAAAACACAGTTGTCCGGATGCCCGGGCCATCATGAATTGAGAAGCGTTGAATGTTGAAGACGATGCCATCCATCAGGTTACCTCTAAAGTTTCTTGAGGGGAATTGTATCACTTTCGGCAGGCTCTACAAGCAGATCCCGAAGGAAGCGTTCGTGTTACAATTTCATATAAAGATGACCCTTCTTTGCCTCCCTGAAATGGACGGCGGATAATTCCCCAGTATGGAGCAAACCGAAATGTTGACGATGCGAGAATCGATGGAACTGGCTGGCCAGAATTTGTTGGCGACCCTGGCGCCCACTTACGATTACCTGCCTCTCTGGCGGGTGTATATTGACCCCGGCGGCGCGGCCGAGTGTGAGCATTTCTGGGCCTCGCACAATGTCGGCCGCTGGTGGGATGCGCTGCTGCGCCTGGAAGCAGCGACTGGTTTTCGCATCCCGCCCGAACTGGAAGCGCCGATGTTGGAGAATCTGAAACGCTGCCTGGATAATCCCCTGGGGGTTGTTTGCCATTTGCAGCCGCGGCGGGGGATTGAGCCGGACGGCGACCCGATTGGCTGGTTCGACGATCATTCGCAGCGTGAAGTGCTCCTGGCGCTGGCCGGCCTGGCGCGGCAAAGGGGCCTGGGCTGGGCCGCCGAATTGGGCTCTAAACTGGTGCGCAAGCTGGATGGGTACATCCTGGAAAACGGCGATTGGGATTTCGCGCGCATGGGCGCAATTGTGCGCCAGGCGGGCGTCCCGCTCAGCCAGCCGGTGCTGGATTTTTACTCTCGCCTGAAGGGATTTGCGTTGATCGGCAACACCGGGCGGATGATCGAGGCGCTGCTGGAATTTTACCTGGCGGTGGGCGATGGGGCGGCGCTGCAACTGGCGGAGCGCCTGGCGCGTATTCACTTTGAGGTCTCTACCCGCCCGGATGGCAGCACGCCGCCGGCCGAACACACCCACACCCACTCTCTCTTCGGCACGTACCGTGGTCTGCTGCTGTATGGCCTGTTGGCCCCTGCGCCGGCTTACGTCGAGCGCATTGCCCTCACCTACCGTCAGACGGTGCGGCGGCACGTGCGCGCTTCCGGCTTTATCTCTCACGACCTGGGCACAGAGCGGGACGGTGAAACGGCCGCCCCAGGCGACGCGGCCCAGTTGGCGCTGTGGCTGGCGCGGGCGGGCTATCCAGAATTCCTGGACGACGCCGAGCGGATCGTGCGGGCGCGCATTCTGCCCTCGCAAATCACGCAGCCGCTCGGCCTCCACCCCCGCCAAGACGACGGCCGCGAGGAGCATACCGACCTGGAGCGCCGCGCCCTGGGCGCGTACGGCGGGCTGCTCACCCAGGCCCACGGCGGCAAGAATCCCACCACCGACATCACCAGCGCCGACCTGCACACGCTGTGCGATCTGTACACGCATACGGTTGAAAGCACTCCGCTCGGTTTGCGGCTCAACTTCCACTTCGACTATGAGGACGAGTGCATTCGGGTGCGCGCCAGCCGCGGTTCGTCCGCCCGCCTGGACATACACTTGAAGGTTCCACAGCCTTTGTTGATCCGCATCCCTGGCTGGGCCCCGGCTGAGTCGCTGCGCTTGCAGGTGGATGGACAGGACGCGCCCATCTCCTGGCTGGGGCGCTTTGTGCTGCTCTCCCGGCCATCCGGCCCGGTGCATATCCAGGTTGAATATGATCTGCCCGTCACCGAACTGGACGAGACTACCGACGGCGTCACGTATCATTTTACCTGGCGCGGGGACGAGATTCTTTCGGTCACGCCGAACAATGATTGGCTGCCCTTTTACCCGACCGGGTAGAAGTGTGGCTGGTCAAAGCGCTATCCTTCGACAATCCTTCGGCAATCCTTCGACAAGCTCAGGATGCCTGGATGTCTGGATGCCTGCGTTTCGGCAGGCGCGCTGAGCTTGTCGAAGCGTGGTTTGTCGAAGCGTGAGCTTGTCGAAGCGTGGCTTGTCGAATCGCTCTTGCGTGAGAGTATCACGCCGGGGAAATTTAACCGCGAAGCCAAGCAAAGATTAACCACGAATAACACGAATTTCACGAATAAGAAGACTAAAAAAATTCGTGTAGATTAGCGTTATTCGTGGTTTTAACTGGCTTTTCCCTAACCTGTTACGGTTTCTCGTATGATTTTCTTTTGGGGAATGCAAATAATGGTAGAATCAGCGCTTTAACGGCTACAGTGTCAGAA
>CAIQJJ010000174.1 GCA_903872065.1 uncultured Anaerolineales bacterium
CGGATGCGGCCCTAAGGCCAAAAAATCTTCGCACTGCTGATAGACTGCGAGGACGGCTTCCCAATCTTGCGGGGTCAATACACGAAGTTCAAAAGAAGCATCAGTTTGCATAGTTGGGCATTGATTTCTTACCATAAGGCTGTATAATCTTTTAACAGAACGGCGGTTAAATTATAATGCCTTTCTATCCAGATGCCATGTTTTGGCAGCAGGAGCGTAACGAATTGGGTAAAAGCAAACTTTCACCGCGGAGTCCGCAGAGATCGTTGAGCATTTAAAACAAGAGGCGAAGGTGGAACCGCAAAGCCGCCAGGATCGCTAAGAAAGCAGTGAGTTGGACGCTTTGCGCTGGCGACGCTTAAAAACTTGGCGTCCTTCGCGGCTTTGCGGTTAAATTTTCCCCTGAACGCACAATCCATACCCACTTTTCACAAAGGAGATCAACAAATGACTACCACAGAACCGGGTTCGGACAAGACGGAACTCAACAAGCGCCTCGAAGCGGGAGCCTGGGGCCTGTTCCTGATCATGCTGGGCGGCTTCGCTCTCGTGCCAGGGGAGACCATTCCCAAAGGGGTCTGGTCAATCGGCGTCGGCTTGATCATGTTGGGATTGAACGGAGCGCGCTATTATTACAAGATCAGGATGAGCGGATTCACCACTGTCCTGGGCATCCTGTCCTTGTTGGGCGGGATCGCCGAATTGTTTGGCGTGGCCTCGTTGGATGGCGGGCTTTTGCTGATCATCCTGGGCGCGTACCTGATCCTCAAACCGTGGTTTGAGAAGCAAAAATTATTTGGCAAGGCCGAGGAAAGCTAACCCGGCCTGGAAAAGATGCCCTATGTTAAACCATGCAGAGATTCTCTGCTCACAATATCGCGCTGCACTGGAAATGCTCAAGCAGGCAGTGGTGCGCTGCCCGCCCGAACTGTGGGACGACGCCCAAGACCGCAACCGGTTTTGGCATGTCGCCTATCATGCGCTTTTTTACACGCACCTCTACCTGCACCCGCGCGGCGAGGTTTTCCAGCCCTGGCCGCTGCACCGCGTCGATTACGAATTTTTAGGCCCTAAGCCCTGGCCGCCGCACGAACTGCCCACGATTGGCGAACCGTACACCCCTGGAGAAGTGCTGGCCTTCCTGGAGGTGTGCCAGGCGTTTGCCGCCCAACAGACCGCGGCGCTCGACCTGGAAGGGCCTTCGGGGTTTTCCTGGCTGCCCTTCAATAAGCTGGAACTGCAAATTTACAACATTCGTCACTTGCAGCAGCATACCGGCGAGTTGATGGAGCGCCTGGGCAGCCGCGCCCAAATCAACGTAGATTGGAAGGCCGAATCCCGTGAGTGATCCAAAGCCAACGGCGGCGGCTTTCCCCAACGAGATGCAAACCCTGTCCGACTTCCAGGCTTTTCATTCCTGGCTTGATCAAAAAAAGGGCTGGAATGAAGACCTGAATTACCTGACGGTGCTGCTGACCGGCGAGTTGGGCGAGGTGGCGCAGGTGGTCAAGAAGATCAACTGGCGCGTGGAACTGATCACGGCGGGAGCCGCTGCAACCCCGGCGGACGCTGAGACCCCGGCGGTCGCTGCAACCCCGGCGGTCGCTGAGACCCTGGCGGGAGCCGCTTCCCAGGCCTCGGCCAGAGCCGCCGCCCTGGCGGAATACCGCGCCGCCCTGGGCAGCGAGCTGGCCGACTGCCTGGCGTACTTGTGCAAGATCGCCAACCGCAGCGGGGTGGATTTGCATCAAGCCTACGTGCAAAAGATGGCCTACAACGTCCAGCGCGTGTGGGTCGGGCCTGATCATCCTAAAGACGAAACCAGGTGAGGAGAAAAAAATGTTAGAGCTGCCCGAAGCAGTCGTGATGGCCGCGCAGATCAACCAGGCGCTCAAAGGCAAGACGATCCGCCGCGCCCAGGCCAATCACACCCCGCACAAGTTCGCCTGGTACAGCGGCGATCCGGCGAATTACAACGCTTTGTTGGCCGAGAAGACGATCGGCGAGGCCAGCAGCTACGGCGGTCATATCGAGATCAAGGCGGATGACATGGTATTGGTGCTCAGCCTGGGGCTGCGCTGCCATGCGGCCGGTGAAAAACCGCCCGCCAAACACCAACTTTTGCTCGAATTCAGCGACGGCGCGGCGGCCAGCGCCACTGTGCAGATGTGGGGCGGGCTGTTTTGCTACAGAGAAGGCGAGGCCGGCGGCTATCCCGACGCGGCCATCGCCCGGCAGCGCCCCTCGCCGCTCTCAGATCAGTTCGACCGCGCCGTGTTCGACGGTCTGCTGACCGAGGAGTGCGGCAAGTTGTCGGCCAAAGCCTTTCTCGCCACCGGGCAGCGCATCCCCGGCCTGGGCAACGGCGTCTTGCAAGACATCTTGTGGACTGCGCACGTCCACCCCGAAGCGCAAGATGGCCACGCTGGCGGCGGGCGACCTGGAGACGCTGTATGGCGCGGTGAAGACAGTGCTGGCCGAAATGGCCGCCAAAGGCGGGCGGGATACGGAGCGCGACCTGTTCGGGCGCGCCGGCGGTTACGTGACCATTTTGAGCAAGAACACCGCCCACCGACCTTGCCCGGCCTGCGGAATGCTGATCCAAAAAGAGGCTTACCTGGGCGGGGCGATCTACTTTTGCGCCCGCTGCCAACCGCTGAACGGTTAAATCTCAAGGAGCATTTTTTATGAAAAGAAGTGAACTCAACCAGGTGATGAAAGAATCGATCGAGTTTATGGAAAGGATGCAGTTCAAGCTGCCGCCCTTTGCCCGTTGGAGTCCGCAAGACTGGCAGAGTAAGGGGCATGAATACGACGAAATTCGCGACAATATGCTGGGTTGGGATATTACCGACTTCGGCTCCGGCAATTTCCCGCAGATTGGCCTGCTCATGTTCACCATCCGCAACGGCAACTTCACCCTGAAGCAGTACGTCAAGCCCTACGCCGAAAAGCTGCTGATCGTGCGCGAGGAGCAGGTGACGCCTTTCCACTTCCACTGGAGCAAGATGGAGGACATCATCAACCGCGGCGGCGGCAGCCTGATGATCCAGGTCTACGGCTCGACCCCGGATGACGAATTTTCCAGCGAGCCGACCCTGGTCTCGATGGACGGGCGAAACTACTACGCGCCGGCCGGGACAATCCTGCGCCTGTCACCCGGCGAAAGCATCACCCTGTTCCCGCGCCAGTATCACAAATTCTGGGGCGAAGCCGGCCAGGGGACGGTGCTGGTGGGCGAGGTGTCAAAGGTCAACGATGACAATGTAGACAACCGCTTTCACGACCGCGTCGGGCGCTTCCCGCAGATCGAGGAAGACACGGCCCCGCTGTACCTGCTGTGCAACGAATACCCCCCGGCGCTCTAGGCATGCTGAGCCTGTCGAAGCATCGCCGAAGCACTGCCATCCCCCGCTGAGGCATGCTGAGCCTGTCGAAGCACTGCCGAAGCCGAAGCGCCGCCGCGCTCAAATACAAAAATCCTTCGCACGAAAACCCTGGTTCGCGGGGAGATTATGGTATAATCCCCCCGCTAAAATTCTTAGCAAGTGGAGAGGTCGCGTAGTTGGCCTAGCGCGCACGCCTGGAGAGCGTGTTCACCGAAAGGTGACGCGGGTTCAAATCCCGCCCTCTCCGCAGTTACAACCCCTGGTTTCGCCAAACAGGGGCAGAAACGCAATCGTTGGTTGAATTGCTGCGAGAGCGTTTCCACGTACCCAGGCTCCTTCGAGGACTAGTCGAAGGAGCCTTTTCTTTTCAATTGATGAAAGTGCATTCCAACGAGATAAATCAGACCGCAAATAGCTGGCTAGTGCCATTGTAGCATGTAACCGATTTTCTGGCAAGTCGTTGTCAAATTCTTCAAACTGCGCACATTCAGCCTGGTAATCGCTACGGGACATCTGCCC
>CAIQJJ010000175.1 GCA_903872065.1 uncultured Anaerolineales bacterium
AGAAAATGCCGGGGTGGAGTCTGCCCCCCCTCCATTGCTGCCCTTCGCGATGGAGAGGGAAGGGGTGGAGTCTGCCCCCTCTCCATCGCTGCCCTTCGCGATGGAGAGGGAAGGGGTGGAGTCTGCCCCCTCTCCATCGCTGCCCTTCGCGATGGAGAGGGAAGGGGTGAGGTTCTTGCCAGAAGCGCGCGGTGAAATGGCCGTGCCGATCCGCCTGGGAGAGCAAATCCTGGGCATCCTGGATGTATACAGCGACCGCGCCGGAGCGCTTGGAGAGGATGACCGCATTCTGCTGGAAAGCTTGTGCGGGCAGGCCGCGATTGCCATCCAGGATACCCAACTGCGCCAAGAAATGGAAGCCCGCCTGTCTGAGCTCAACACACTCTACCGGACAGTGAGCCACGAGGGGTGGAAGGCTTTCCAGGCCACGGCGGATTTGCAAACCAGCTTGATCTACGAAAATGAGATGATCATGTCTGCCCAGGGCAGCGGGGAGAAGTGGGAGATGGGGAGTGGGGATAGCCCCTTGTGGAATCCCGCCATGGCGGCTGCAGTGCAGCGCCAGGCCGCAGTCATGCTGACGGATTATACACGGGGGCAGACCGCTGCCGCCGCCGCCCTGAGTGTGCGCGGGCAGGTGATCGGCAGCCTGGGACTGATTGTGGATCCGGAAAATCCGCTGACAACGGATGAGTTGGGGCTGCTGGAGCAGGTGGCGGAGCAGGTGGCGCTGGCTTTGGATGGGGCGCGGCTGTTTGCGCAGGTGCAAAGTACGCTGGCGCAAACTGAGACGCTTTACCAGATCAGCAGCCGGCTGGCCGAGGCTTCACAATACGATGAAATTCTGCAGGCGGTGGTGGATGGAATGGCAATCGCTGAAGCCAACCGGGCGGCGCTGTTTATCTTTGTCTACGATGCAAACGGTCAGATGGCGTCGGCGGTGATCCGGGCGACCTGGCACACCGGCGAAGGCCATGGCCCCACGCCGGTGGGTACGCAGTTTAGCCGCGCCGACATCCAACACCCGGTCTTCCAGCAGTACATCCGCCCTACGCCGCTTTTCCTGGATGACGCCGGCGCGGAGATGCGCCTGAGTGGAATTGAGTCGGTGTGTCTTCTGCCGCTCTGGCGAGGGGAACGGCAGCTTGGATTCGTGCTGCTGGACACTCACCGCCCGCACCATTTCACCGAGGCAGAGATACGCCCGGCGGCGGCGCTGGCGCAGCAGATGGCGATTGCGGTGCAAAGCCGACTGCTGCTGGAGGAGGCGCAAGCGCGGGCGCAAAGAGAACGGCTGCTGCGCGAGATTACCACGCATGTCCGGGCATCGGTGGATATTAACACAATTCTGCGCGCCGCCGTGCAAGAGCTGTCAGCGGCCCTGAATTGCAAGAGTTTCATCCGTCTCGGGGCAAAGGACGGCGGTGATCTGTACCGCGAAGGATAAGGTATGAAAGAAAACTCCATTTCCAGTCTGGAAGGGCAAGCGGTGAACCGTACCGCGGGCGCCGCCAGGCTTTTGCAGGCGATTGCGACGAATATGCCAGGGATTGTGTTCACGCTGGATCGGGAGGGGATGTTTACGCTGTTCGAAGGTCAAAGTGTGGCGACGTTGGGTTTGCAGGCCGGGCAACTCGTCGGACTCTCAGCGTTTGAGGTTTACCGAGACCAACCCGAACTATTGGAAAGCGTACGGCGCGCGCTGGGCGGGGAACGGTTTACGGCGGAGATCAGTATCCATCGAGCGTCGCCGGTTGTCTTTCAAACCGCCTATACGCCCCTCTATGACAGCGATACAGACGAGTTTACGGGGATATTGGGCATATCGAATGACATTACAGCCCGCAAGCAGGCGGAGGAAGGTCTGCGGGCGGCAGTGCAGCGCCAACAGGAGATTTTGGACACTTCGCCGACGGCGATGATGATTACGCGGCTGGATGGGATGGTGATCTATGCCAATGAGCAGATGGCAAGATTGCTGCGGGCGGATCTGAAGACGGTGATCGGGGGAAAGGCGCCCAATTTCTACGCGAACCCAGCGGAACGGGCGGCAGTGCTGGATAAAATCCGCCAGGCGGGCTTTTTGCAAGATTATGAGATGGAGGCGGTGCGAATGGATGGGGAGCACGCCTGGGCCTCGCTTTCGGTGCGGCTGTTCAAATTCGCGGGCGAGACGGCGTTTCTCTCTTCGATGATTGATATTACCGCGCGGCGACAGGTGGAGCAGGAAGTGGCGGCGAGTGAGCAGCGGCTGCGGACGTTCGTCGCCAACCAGCCGGGGGTTGTGTTCATCCTGGATGAGGAGGGGAGGTTTACACTCTCGGAAGGGAGGGGACTGGCGACGCTCGGCCTGCAGCCTGGGCAAGTGGTGGGCCTCTCGGCGTTCAATGTGTACCAAGACAGCCCGGAGATTTGCGCCAACATCCGCCGGGCGCTGGCAGGAGAGAGCTTAACGGGGATGGTGCAGGTGGGCGGGCTGATCTACGATAGCTGGTACAGCCCGCTCACGGACTCGCAGGGGAGAGTCAACGGGGTGATCGGGGGGGCGACGGATGTTACAGAGCGTCTGCAAGCTATCCGCCAGGTGGAAGACAGCCTGGCTGAGACGCGGGCGCGGCTGAAGGTGAGCCAGGCGCTGGCAGGGGCGCAAACCGAGGAGGCGGTGTTGGATGGGATGCTGCAAGCAGCAGATCTCTATCCGCAGGCGCGGATTTTGATTTACACGGCAGAGGGAGACCCCCTGACTTTCACGCTGCGCCGCGATAACCCCTTCCAGAGCGGCATTCCTCCGCTTGTGCCGGTAGGGACGCGCTTCGCTGCCAGCCAGTTTGGTTTGGTCCGCCTGTTGGCCCCGGATAAGCCATACACTAGCGCCAACTTGATGACGGACAGTCACGTAGATGCGGCGTTCCGGGCAATGGGCGAGCGCACGGGGACGCGAGCGTTCGCCGCGATCCCAATCGCTCTCGGAGGGGAATGGATCGGACTGATCACCGCCTCAGCCAAGGAGGAAGGCTATTTCGATGAGCGCAAAATCCGTCTCTACCAGGCGCTGGCCGAGCAAAGCGCGTTCGCGCTGCGCGACGCACGACTGCAAGAGGCGATGCGGGCTTCGCAGCAGCGCCTGGCGCTGTTAGTGGAACAGACGCCGCTAGGAGTGATCGAGTGGAACACGAATTTTGAGGTGGTTTCGTGGAACGCGGCGGCGGAGAAGATTTTTGGCTACACGCGGCAGGAGGCGCTCGGACGGCACGCGGCAGGTCTGATTGTGCCGGCGGCGGCGCGGCCCCTGATAGACCCGGTGTGGCGCGACCTGCTGGCGCAAAAAGGAGGGGGGCGCAACACAAATCAAAACATGACCAAAGACGGGCGGATGATCTCCTGCGAGTGGTACAACACGCCGCTGGTGGGCGCAGATGGGAAGGTGTTTGGGGTGGCGTCAGTGATCCAAGATATCACTGAGCGGCTGCAGGCTGAAGCAGAGCGCAAGAAGCTGGAGGAAGAAAACCTGACGCTGCTGGCGCGGCGGGGGCTGCAGGTGAGGCTCTCGACGCAGGTAGCGCAAGACATTGCGGCGGCGAGCAGTCTGAAGGACCTCTACCAGCGGGTGGTGACGCAGGTGCAAGAGCAGTTTATTTACTATCATGTTCAACTGCTGCGCTACGATGCCGGGCAAAACGCGCTGGTGCTGGCGACGGGCTACGGGGAAACGGGAGCGAAGATGCTGGCGGCCGGCCACCGCATGCCAATGGGGGTTGGGCTGATCGGGCTGGCAGGGGCGCAAGGGCAGACTGTGCTGCGCCCACGGTTGCAGAATGATCCAGATTGGCGGCCTAATCCGCTGCTGCCGGCGACGCGCGGCGAAATTGCGGTGCCCATCAAGCTCGGCGGCCGCCTGCTAGGGGTGCTTGATGTGCAAAGCAGCGAAGTAGATTCCCTGACCCAAGACGATCAACTCCTGCTCGAGGGGCTCTGCGGGCAGATTGCGATCGCGATTGAAAACACCCGCCTGCGCGAAGAAATGCAATCCCGCCTGGAGGAGTTGAACCTGCTTTACCGTTCGGCAAGCCGCCAGGGTTGGCAGACGATCTATGGGGAAGGGGAGAGCGGTACAGAAAACCGCAGTGGGAAGTGGGAAGTGGGAAGTGAGGAGTGGAAAAGGGGGGGTGGCGCAGAACGCCGCGGTGGGGAGGTGGGACGCGGCCAAAACCTGGCGCTGGTTTATGAAAACGAGGCGGCAGAAGCCACGCCTGGGTTGTGGAATGCGGCAATCTCAGCAGCCATGCAGGAAAACCGCCTGTCCCGCAGTGAGCAAGGCCAAATCGCAGCGCCGCTGGCTGGCCGCGGGGGAGATGTCTTTGGGGCAATCGGCGTCTACGAAAACCCGCAGCATCCCTTCTCGCTCGAAGACCTGGATCTGATTGAGCAGGTTTCGCAGCAGGCGGCCCTGGCATTGGAAAGCGCCCGGCTCTTCGCACAGACGCAAATTTCGCTGGCGCAAACCGAAGAACAGGCGCGCCGCCTGCGCCAGTTGAATGATCTGGCCTCTGCCTTAAGCGCGGCGGCGGATTCAAAAGAGGCGATCAATATTGTGGGCAGCCAACTGTTGGAAATTTTGCAAGGCGATCAAGCGGCAGTGGCTCTGCTTCTCCCTTCTCCCTCGCCAACTATCCCGCCAGGAACTTTAGAAGTGCAGAGGATGAGAAGTGGAGAGCAGAAATCAACAGGCGGTACAGATCACCGCCTACCGGTGGATGGCAGCGCGCTTGGGGAGTGCATCCGCCGCCGGCAGTTGCTAACCTTGCCGCAGGAGACGGGGATAGCCGCTTTGCCGGATGTTCAAGCGCTGGCAGAGGAGGGCATGCAAAGTCTGATGATTGCCCCTCTGCTTGCCGGCGGCCAGACGATCGGCGCCCTGCTCATCGCCAGCCGGGCGGCCAATGCCTATCAGCAAACCGCGAAGGACCTCTTCGCTCAGGTGGCGGCGCTTACTTCTTCGGTCATTGAAAGCCGCCGCCTGCTGGAAGATGTTCAAGAGCGGGCGCAGCGCGAGCGCCTGCTGCGTGAGGTTACCACAAAAGTGCGCGCCTCGGTGGACGCTCAAACGATTCTACGCACGGCGGTGCGCGAACTGGGGGTCGCCCTGGGACGCGAGACATTCATCCGCCTGGGAGACGCCCGCCAATCGTCCGCGGCGGCGCAAAGCGCAGAGCGAGATTCTACGCAGCATCGCGGCGATACAGATCATCGCGGCGATGATCATCGCGGTGGAGAAAGGAACGAACATGCCTGACTCTAGTTCAACGGTACAGAGCGATGATCTATATCGCTCGAACACTGCTCCCGAACTTCTCAACCTGATCTTGGCGGCGACGCGCCAAATCTTCTATAATTACGACCTCGCCAGTGGGACAATCTACTGGGGCGGTATGCTTGAGCAAATCCTCGGCTTCACGGCGGAAGAATTAAAAGGTGGGGCCGAGCAGTGGATCGCGCTTATCCACCCAGAAGACCGCGAGAGGGCGCTGAAGTTGCTAGACGCCGCGCAGCAGTCGCTCAGCCCTTATGAGGTGGAATATCGCTTCCGCCGCAAGGATGGACGCTACCTCTGGATGCGCGACCGCGGTTTATTCCAGGCCGGCCCGGATGGGAAGGCGGGACGCATGCTGGGTTTGCAAGAAGATATCAGCGAACACCGCCAGGCGGAAGAAGAGATCAGGCGCAATGAGGCCCGCTTCCACAATTTCATCACCCATTCTTTCGATGGGATGGCGCTGATAGACGAAGAAGGCAAGATCATCGAATGGAACCCGGCGATGGCGCGGATTATGGACCTGCCGGCCGACAAGGCGGTGGGAGAATATAATTGGGATGTACAGTACCGCCTGACCCCTCCCGAACGCCAGACGCCCGATCTTTATGAACGTTTCCGGGCAACCCACCAACAGGCGCTGCAGACGGGCAAGTCGCCAACCCTGGGACGCATCATGGAAGGATCGTACCGCCGGGCGGATGGGACGACTGGCTTCTTACAGCAGGTGGGGTTCACCATCCCGGTGGAAAGCGGCGCTGCGACGCGACGCTATCAGATTGGGATGCTAATCCGGGATGTGACCGAACAGCACCAGGCGCAAGAGCGCCTGAGGCGAATCCTGGAAGCTTCGCCGACGGCGGTGATTATTACACAGACGCAGGATGGCAAAATTCTGTACGCCAATCAGCAGTGCAGCCAGGAGCTGGGTTGGAGTCCGGATGAGCTGATGCAAATGTTTTCGCCGCAAATTTACGAAAACCCGGCGGACCGCAAGGGGGTGGTAACAACGCTGCGCCAGGAAGGGGCGCTGCGCAATTACGAGGTGCGCTTCAAACGGCGCAATGGAAAAGGTTTTTGGGTCTATCTCTCGGTGGACTATTTTGACTACGCCGGGGAGCAGGCGCTGCTCTCATCCTTTGTGGACGTGAGCGATCGGAAGCGGGCTGAGCAGCTCCTGGCGGAAAGCGAACGCCGCTTGCAAGCCTTTGTGGCCAATCAGCCGGGGATCGTGTTCACACTCGACACGGACGGCGATTTCACGCTCTCGGAGGGAAAGGGGCTGGCAACGCTGGGCTTGAAGCCGGGGCAGGTGGTGGGTCTCTCGGCATTTGAGGTCTATAAGGATACGCCAGAGGTGGAGGCGAGCATCCGGCGGGCGCTGGCCGGCGAAGCCCACTCGGCCATAGTCCAAATCGGCAAAACCGTTTACGACACCTGGTATGGCCCGCTCACCGGCCTGGGTGGACAGGTAAACGGGGTGATGGGAGTGGCAATTGATATTACAGAGCGGCGGCAGGCCGAGGCTGAGATCCTGGAGGAAAAGACGCTGCTGGATGCGGCAATCAATAGTATGCCGGGCGTCTTCTTCATGTTCGACGCGCAGGGGAAGATGCTGCGCTGGAATAAGAATTATGAAGATGTCACCGGACTCTCAGCGGAGAAAATCGCCGAGATGCAGGCCTGGCAGTCGATCGCTCCGGAGGATCAAGAGCGCACGGCGCGGGCGGTTGAACGGGTGTTTAACGAGGGGGAGACAAGCCTGGAAGCCAGTTTCCTGAACGTTAATGAGCGCCGCACCCCTTACCTGCTACTGGGCCGCCGGGTGCAGGTCGGCGAACGCATCTATCTTTGCGGGGCGGGGGTGGATATCAGCGAACGGAAGCAGTTGGAGGAGGAGATCAGGGTTTTGCTGGAACGGCGCAGTATGCAGGTGCAGCTTTCGACGCAGGTGGCGCAGGCGATCTCCGCCGCGCCCAGTCTGCAAGAGCTGTACGAACGGGTGGTGACGCAGGTGAAGGAACGGTTTGGATATTATCATGTGCAAATCTTGCGCTACGATGCGGCAACGCGCAGTGTGGTGTTGGTTTCGGGCTACGGGAAGATCGGGGCGCAAATGGCAGCCAGTGGGCACCGCCTGCCGCTTGGCTCCGGGCTGATCGGGATAGCCGCGGCGAGCGGGCAAACAGTGCTGCGCGCCAGGCTGCAAGGCGATAGTCTATCTCGCGATGAGACTCATTGGCAGCCGAACCCATTGCTGCCAGAGACGCGCGGGGAAATTGCGGTGCCGATCCGGTGGGGCGAAAATACGCTCGGCGTGTTGGATGTGCAAAGCAGCCAGGCCGGTCAGCTTGGGGCGGACGATCAACTGCTGCTGGAGGGGCTGTGCGGTCAGATTGCGATTGCGATCGAAAACACTCGCTTGCGCGAGGAGATGGAAGCACGCCTCAACGAACTCAACGCTCTCTACCGCGCTTCCAGCCAGGAAGGGTGGCGGGCGCTCTTGCCAGACGGCGACGCGAAAGAGTGGGAAGTGGGAAGTGGGGAGTGGGGAGCGGTACAGAACACCGCCGCGACCAAGAACACGGCGCGAGCGTTTCGCTTTAACCGCGGAGAGGTGCAGCCGGTGGAGAATCTATGGTCGGCGGCCATGGCAAGGGCGTTTGATGAAGCGGGACTGGTGCGGACAACGGGTCTTACCGCAGTGGGTTCTGAACACCACCCCGATCCAGAACACCGCAGCGCCATTTCGGCGTTGACGGTGCGCGGGGGGGATGTGATCGGGGCGCTGGGAGTGGTGGAGGATGAGGACAATCCACTGAGCAATGATGAGATCGCCCTGCTTGAGCAGGTGGCGGAACAGGTGGCGCTGGCGCTGGATAGCGCCCGCCTGTTCGCACAGACGCAAAGCACACTGGCCGAGTCGCAACTGCTGTACAATATCTCGCGCCGGCTGGCGGCGGCGGCCGGTCTGCAAGAGGTGGCGGCGGCGGTGGCGGAGGGTTTCGCCATCGCTGAGTTCAACCGGGCAGAGCTTCTGCTCTTTGACCGCGACCCACAGGGTGAGGTTGAGGCGCTGACGGTGCGGGCAAACTGGCAGCGCGGCGAGGAAAATCCGCCGCTGCCGCTTGGACAGCGCACGCCGCGGGCGATGCTAGGAAATTGGTTTGCCAATCTGCTGGCGGCGCAGCCTTTCTTCATGGATCACACCAACCCGGCCATGGCCGGCCTGGGCTATATTTCCCTGGCTGGGCTGCCGCTGTGGCTCGGAGACGAGCAGTTTGGCGTAGCGCTGCTGGCGACCTCGCGCCCCCATCACTTCACAGAGAGTGAAAAACGCCCTGCCGCGGCGCTGGCCCAGCAGATCAGCATCGCCGCCCAAAACCGCCTCCTCTTTGAACGCACGCAGGCGGCGCTGTCGGAGGCGCAAGCTTCGCAGGCGGCGCTGGGCAGTGAACGGCGCACGCTGCAAGCGGTGCTGGACAATATGCCAGCGGGAGTGTTTGTGGTGGAAGCGCCCACCGCAAAGCCGATTATCGCTAACAGTTACGCCACAGAACTGCTCGGCAAAGGCATTGACCCCAACGCGGCGCAGGGTGAACTGGCGGAAATCTATGCGGCCTACACCGCCGGCGCCAATACCCCTTACCCGGCAGAGCGCATGCCGCTGGTGCGCGGGATGTTCGGTGAGACTTCTTCGATTGACGATATGGAAATCCGGCGGCCAGATGGCAAGACATACCTGGTGCAAGTGTTCGGTGGGCCGATTTACAATGCCGAAGGACGAGTGACGGCGTCAGTGGCGATCTTCCAGGATATTACGGAACGCCAGCGGGCGGCGGAAATTGTGGCGCGGCGCGCGCATGAACTGAGCCTGGTAGCCGAGCTGGGGACGAAGATTTCGTCCATTTTGGAGCCTTCGCTGATGCTGCAAACGGTGGCAGACCTGGTGAAGGAAAGCTTCGGTTTGTACCAGGTATTGATTTACCTGATGAATGAGCGCGGGGATCTGCTGACGCTGGCGGTGGGATCAGGGGAGACCGGGCGGCGGTTGGTCGCGCAAGGCTGGCAGGTGTCGCTGGGCAATGAGGGGACGGGCCAGGACGCCGCGGCGCAAGCGGCGCGCCTGCGCCAGGGTGTGATCTTCAATGATGTCAGAGCGGCGTCCTATACCGGAGGCACCCTGAGCTTGTCGAAGGATGATCGCAATGATCTGCTGCCCGAGACGCGGGCAGAAATGGCGGTGCCGATGATCGTCGGGGAACGCGTGACAGGGGTAGTGGACATCCAGGCAGCAGAAGCAAACCGTTTCTCAGAGGAGGATGTGAGCATCCACACAGTGCTGGCTTCGCAGGTAGCTGTGGCGCTGCAAAACTCGCGAACTTATGCTCAGACGCAGCGGCAGGCCGAGTATGAAGCGCTGATCAATGCGATCACGCAGAAGATTCAAAGCACTACAACAATTGAAAACGCGCTGCAGGTGGCTGTGCGCGAACTGGGCCGGGCGCTGGGCGTATCGCGCGCCAGTGTGCAACTGGGCGTGAACCGGCAAAAGAAATGAACGGTATAGACTGCCTCAGGCATCCTGAGCTTGTCGAAGGATTGCCGGGTGCAAAATATGGCAGCAGTGAAGAGCAGATATAAACTTATGTCTGAAAAAAAGATTTCTCTCAAAGGTGATCTGTACCGAGGTAATGGGTACCGCCGCGGTGGTCTGTACCGCTGCTCTATGTCGGCGCGCGCGGCTTATCAGAGCAGGCTTAAAAATCTGTTTGCCAGCGGAGAGCGACCGCCCGGGGCGCGGCCTCCCGTTTCAGAGGCGTCCTCCAGCAAAGGGGGCGCGGCAGGGAAGACGGCCCAGGCCGGAGCGGTACAGAACACCACCACAGGACGCGGCGCTCCACAGGAAAGCCGCGAAGGGTGGGACGACAACGAAGGCGGGGCGCCGCCTTCCAATCCCACGGACGGGTATGCAGCCAGTGGCATAGAGGACGATTTAAGCAAAGTGCTTGAGATTGGGCGAGCTTTGGGGAGTGTCAGGGATTTAAAGGTTCTCCTGAGTCTGGCCAGCCAGTCGATCTGCGAACAGTTTAATCTGTACAATGTTCAACTTTATTTGGTCGAGGCGGAACGCCAGGTTCTTACTTTGCAAGCGGCGGCCGGCGCTGCGGCAATGTCAGAAATGGAGGACGGGCAAAGGCGAGTAGAGACCGACCGACTGATCGATCATCACCCCATTGGGAAGACCATCCCTCTGAGCGCACGGACTCTGCCGGGCATGGCGGTCTCAACCGGGCAGGCGGCGATTGTTCTTGATATCCACACCAGCGACCTTTATCCACCCGATCCCCTTCTGCCAGAGGCTTGCTCTGTGTTGGCGCTGCCGCTGATTGCGAACCAGGGCGCGGTGGGGGTCTTGGTTTGCCATTTTTCGTCTCCCAAGCGCCTGACGCCCAGCCTCCAGATGATGCTGGAGATTTTGGCCGGCCGGCTGGCTGGAGCGGTGGAGACTCTGAAAATTCGTTCTGCTGCGCCGCCGCCGGCTGAAACGGTCGAGACCAAAGGGGTTACCACCGCGAACGCGGCCCGCGCCGGCTGGGATGATTACCTGGACGCGATTACACGCCGTGAACATATTGGGTATCGGTATGACGCCAATGGGAGAGAGTGGGAAGTGGGGAGTGAGGAGTGGGCAGTAGGCAGTAGGCAGTGGGGAGCGGTACAGAACACCGCCGCGGTACAGAACACCGCAACGGTGCAGAACACCGCCGGGGGGAATGGGGGCGGTGCAGTGGAGACTGTGTTAAGTGTGCCGCTGCAGATCAGCGGGGAAGATATTGG
>CAIQJJ010000176.1 GCA_903872065.1 uncultured Anaerolineales bacterium
AAGAAGCCTGCGCCGCGCTGCTGAACAGCCGCTCGCCGGCCACCGAAAAGGTGCCGATGATCAGGATGCGGATCAGCCAGACCATTGCCGCCACAAAGACCGGCACCAGTTTCGTCAGCGTGGCGCGGTCAATGATGGCGTTGCCCATCATTTCATGGTTAATGATCGCCAGCGAGACGCCCCACCAGGTCAGCACGGCGTTCATGCCGGCCGCCAGCAGCCAGGCGCCGAAGAGGTACCACACCTCCGCCGGTTCATTCCGTCCCTGTTCGGGGGTAAAAAGACGGGCGATGCCGGCAAAGTCAATCCCGCAGAAAGCGATCGCCAGGATGGTCGCCCAACGTATCCCTAAAAAGCGCAGGTCGCCCAGCAGATCGCCCAGGGCGAAATCGGTGGTGGTGTAGTTGAAAAGTTCAAAAGCCACTAGAGCGGTCATGATCAGTCCGCCAAACAAGAAGGCGCGCTGAAACAAGATGCGTTCGAGCAGAGAAGCCAGGGGTGATTCAGAAGAGTGGTTGCTGTTCATACGAAATCTCCTCAGACCGGGGAAGATGGGGGTCTGTATATGCCTATTATAGAACAAATATTCTATAATTTCAAGTTAAAATTTTGACCCGTACCGTGATTTTTGTTGATTTTGTGGTATAAATTAGCTATCTTGATTATCCAATAGGATCATTCCTGGAGCGAGGTTTGTTAATGATTGACCACCGCACACGCTTAAAAGAATTACTGCGAGAGCTATTTCAGTTTGACGCCGCTGATCTGGATTTCGGCATCTACCGCATTATGAATCAGCGCCGCGCCGAAATCGAGGCTTTTATCGAGCATGGCTTGTTGGATGTCGTAGGGCGGGAGCTGGGCTTGATCCAGGCCGGTGTATTGGCCCAGAAGCGGGATGAATTGGAAAAACAGCGCCGCGAGGTCATTCATGCCCTCGGCGAAGCGGCCTTTGAGCCTTCAGGTGAGATTACTGCGGCGTATCGCCAGATCCCGCTGGCGCTGCGCTTCATTGCCAAGCAAGAAGAAGTGCGGCGGACGTTTGCCTCGGCTGAGGTTGAGGCCGAAATCTTCAATGCGCTGTACACGTTCTTTGGCCGGTACTACGACGACGGCGATTTTGTCACCCAACGCCGCTATTCGCGCCGCGCCAAGTATGCAGTGCCTTATAACGGCGAGGAAGTGCTGCTGCATTGGGCCAACCGCGATCAATACTACGTCAAAACCGCCGATGTGCTGACCGATTATGCTTTTCGGATCAGTTCACATGGGGGCTATCGGGTGGCTTTCAAGCTGGCTGCCGCTGACACTGAACAAAACAACGTCAAAGGGCAAAAGCGTTACTTCTTCCCTGCGCCAGAGCGCCTGGCAGTGTTTGACGCCGATCGACGCGAACTGACCCTGTTTTTTGTTTACCGCCCTCTCGTCGAAGCCGAAGATGCCGAGTTTGGCAAGACCAATGTGCAGGTCAAGCTGATCGCCGCCTGGCGTGATGCGCTGCTGGCGGCCGCGCCGGATGTGACGCTGCGCGGCCTGCTGGCCAGGATACCCGAAGGGAAAGAAGTCTGCATCCTTGAAATGCACCTGGCGCGCTGGACGCGCAAATCCACCTCCGATTATTTCATTCACAAAGACCTGAAGGGCTTCCTGGAAGGGGAACTGGATTTCTATCTAAAAAATGAGGTCATGAACCTGGACGATGTGGACAGTGCTCAGGAAGCCCAGGTGCAGGACTATCTGACCCGCCTGAAGGTGATCCGCCGCATTGCGCGCCAGATCATCACTTTCCTGGCTCAGATCGAGGATTTCCAAAAGCGCCTGTTCGAGAAGACCAAATTTATTTTGCGTTCCGATTGGTGCGTGACCCTGGACCGCCTGCCTGAAACGCTGTATGCCCAGGTGATTGAGAACCCCCGCCAGTGGGCGCAGTGGGAAGGCTTGGGCATGCCCGTACCGCCGGCCGCTGAACGTAGTGCAGCTTACCTGCAAGCTCACCCCGGCTTGATGGTGGATACGGCCCTCTACCCTGTTGAGTTCAAAGATGCAGTGCTGGCGGCCCTTTCGGCGCGTGAGGGCGGCCTGGCTGGGCAGCGGGATGGGCTGCTGATCCATGGGGAGAACTACCAGGCGCTGCGGCTGCTGCAGCCGGCTTACGAGGGGAAAGTTAAGTGCATTTATATCGATCCACCCTATAATACTGGCGGCGATGGTTTCATTTACAAAGATGATTTTCGGCATTCTACCTGGTTAGCGATGATGGAAGATCGTCTGCGTTTAGCCAGGAATACTTTGTCGGAAGATGGGGTAATTTTTATCAGCATTGACGAGAACGAACAAGTATTCTTGCGAGGCGTTTTAGACAATGTATTTGGCAGTGAAAACTATGTCACCACTGTGATATGGCAAAAGGTTTTCTCCCCCAAAAACACTGCCCAGTATTTTTCTGAGGATCATGAGTATATCCTGGTGGCGGTTAAGAATAAAATAGAATGGAGGCCAACCTTACTGCGTAGAAGCGAAAACGCGGAGGCCAGGTATAGCAACCCTGATCATGATCCACGTGGAGATTGGGCTTCTAGCGACTTGACGGCGAGAAATTACTACAGCGAAGGTCAATACGAGGTGGTTAGCCCGAGCGGTAAGGTATTTAAACCTGCTCTCGGAACGTATTGGCGGGTTTCAAAAAGCCGTTTCGATAAATTAAACGCTGGTGGACAAATTTGGTGGGGGACTGAAGGAAACAACATGCCCCGTTTCAAAAGGTATCTGGCTGAAGTGAAAGATGGGGTAGTTCCTCAAACTTTGTGGCTCTATAAAGATGTCGGACATACTCAAGACGCTAAAAAAGAGCTGCTTTCCATGGTGAATTTTGAACGTACTGAAGATGTTCTGAACACAGTCAAACCGACAGGCTTGATTTGCCGGGCGCTTCAAATTGGGACAAATTCTCTTAATTCCGATTTAGTGATGGATTTTTTTGCTGGGAGTGGAACAACTGCTCATGCGGTTTTGAAGCAAAATTCGATTGATGGAGGCGGGCGCAAGTACATACTGGTTGAGATGGGCCATCATATTGACAGCATTGCTTTCCAACGAATTGCGCGCGCGATTTACTGTGTAGATTGGAAGGATGGCAAACCAGTGGAGAATGCCTCTGGCGTCAGTCATGTTATGGAATATCTTGTTTTAGAGAGCTACGAAGATACGCTGGATAACCTGGATCTTGATCGCGCCGCTGCTCCACAACCCGGCCTGTTCCCGCCTGAGCGGGATGATTACCTGCTGCGTTATTTCCTCGAACACGAAACCCGCCAGGCGCGCTTGAATCTATCCATCTTTGATCGCCCATTCCAGGCAGCGATCCGCGTCCGCCGGGATGGGGTTGAGCAGCGTTTGCCGGTTGACCTGGTCGAAACTGCCAACTACCTGCTAGGGGTGACTGTGACCGGGCAGAGCGCTTTCACCCATCAGGATCGCCTCTATCGCCTGGTGCAGGGGCGCATCGGGCGGCGCAGCGTGGCGCTGCTCTGGCGCGATACCCCCGGCCTCGACCTGGTCGCTGAAGCAGCCTATCTCCAGGCGCAGATCTTCCCTCAAAACCCTAAGGGTTCCCGAAAGCCCTCAGGCTTTGAGCGCCTGTATATCAATGGCGATTCGCACATCCCCGGCGCGCATCCGGTGCAGCAGGTGTTTGTGCAAGCGATGTTAGAAACGCCCCGAGGGATTGAGGAAGTATAAATATGGCCGTTCCACCGCAGTTTGATCTCGCTGACCGGCTGATTCTGTTTCGCTACTTCAACAGCTTGTTGGGCGCGGAGCGTTTTGAAGACCTGCAAGGCGACTTGCGCCATCAGCGCGCCGGCGTAGACGCCGATGGTCACAGCCACTTCTTCAATGCGCTGCGCGGGCGCGCCGGTTTGCGCATCCCTGAAACCCGCCTGGCGGCTTATGATATGCTGATTATGGGCGACCTGGCCAGGCTTAATGCCCGGCGTTCTGAGCCGGTCGCGCTGCTCTATTTCCAATACCTGGCCGCCCTCTATACTGAGATTTTCCTGGATCAGCGCGCCAATCGTCCAGAAGCCTTTGTCAATGAACTGAATGCCTTCACCGGCGGGCATAACGATCGCCTGCCCTGGGGGGCGCGCTATCGCGCCTTCACCCGCGCCGACTTGAACAAGCTGGCCTTTTGGATGGCCACCGGTTCTGGAAAAACGCTGCTCTTGCACCTGAATTACTACCAATTCCTGCGTTATCATCCTGAGCCAGGCGACAATATCTTGCTGGTGACGCCCAATGAGGCCCTGTCGGCTCAACACCTGGCTGAACTGCATTTGAGCGGCATCCCGGCGCGCGGTTTCCGGGAAAGCAGCGCCTTGGCCGGCCAGCCGCGCATTTTGCGCGTGATTGAGATTACCAAGATCACGACCAATAAAACCGGCCGTGGGGTGAGCGCAGATGTCGAATCGTTTGGCGATCACAACCTGCTGTTTGTGGACGAAGGTCACAAAGGCCAGGGCGGCGAAGCCTGGAAGACTCTGCGCGACCGCATGGGCGCCAACGGGTTTACTTTCGAGTACAGCGCC
Source organism: uncultured Anaerolineales bacterium (assembly GCA_903872065.1). Classification (GTDB taxonomy): domain Bacteria; phylum Chloroflexota; class Anaerolineae; order Anaerolineales; family UBA4823; genus CAIQJJ01. The sequence goes on from CAIQJJ010000176.1 coordinate 4,587, forward strand.
ACTTTTGGGCAGGCGATTGACGCCGTACGCGACCCTGATCTGCTGGAAGAATATTCCAAAGCCATCCTGTTCGATTACTCGTACAAGTATTTTTACGGCGATGGATATGGCAAAGATTATCAGGTGATCAATTTGCGCGAGGATCATTACGATGCCGCGCCGGGCGCTGGCAGCCTGACCGATACCTTCCTGCTGGCCAATTTGTTGGCTTTTTACGAGCAAGCCCGTCTGTATGCACAAGAAATTGGCGATCTCTATCCCTACAATTTGGAGCCGCCGCTGTGGATTTTCATTGGCAGCAGCGTCAACGCGGTGCAAACTGAGAATGGGCGGAAAACTTCGGATGTGCTGCGCGTGGCCCTGTTTCTGGAACGCGTTCTGGCCAACCAGGATGATTGGACGATCAGGACGCTGGATGAATTGCTGCAGGGGCGCGCCGAATTGAACGACGCCGCGGGTTCTGATCTCTTTGCCGGACGTTTTCCCTCGCTGCGCCGGGCCGGGTTAAGCGCCGCGCAGCTCTACCCCGGCATCCTGCGCACTTTCTTCCGCGTCGAGGCCTCCGGCCATTTGCGTTTGTGTGAGATCAAGAATGGGGATGGCGAGATCGGCCTGAAAGCTGGCGCGTCTGAGCAATATTTTGGCCTGATCAATATCGGCGATGTAGCGGCTTTCCTCAAGTTGGTGGATGCTGAACCGGCGCTCAACCGCGAGGCCGATTCGTTCAGCCCCTCGCTTTTCGAGGCCGTCAACACTCCCGATTCGTCCATTCAGATCTTAATTGGCTCTAAAAAATTTATTGAAGGTTGGAGTTCCTGGCGTGTCACCAGTATGGGACTGCTCAACATTGGCCGATCGGAAGGCTCCCAGATCATCCAATTGTTCGGGCGCGGTGTGCGATTGCTTGGCAAAGAGCGCAGCCTGAAGCGCAGCGATTACCTGGTTGGCCCACATCCTGCTGACCTGCGCCTATTGGAAACACTGAACATCTTTGGGGTGCGCGCCAATTACATGGCCCAATTCCGTGATTACCTGCGCCGTGAAGGCGTCCCTTCGGGCGGCATCCACGAGGTTGAAGTTCCCATTCAGCCTGTGCAGGCTTTCCTCCAGGAGGGGCTGATGGCCCCGCGTCTGAAGGCGGGGGCAAACTTTTCCGATGCGCAGTTCATTTCCCTGCCCGCTGATCTGCTCCCTGCCCCCACAATTGATTTGCGCCCTCAGTTTGTAGTTCTGACCGGCCAGTCTGCGTCTGCCGCCCAGGGCCAGGATGTCCCTCGCCAATTTCGCCCCGAAGTGCTCAACCTGCTGGATTGGGATCGGCTGCGCCTGGATTTGTTGGCTTTTAAGAGCGAGCAGGGCTGGCATAACCTGGTCGTTGCGCGGGATGTGATGCGCGCCATTTTTGATAGAGGCCAATTCACACTTTACGCCGCCGAGGCGGATGTGCTGCCCAAGAGTTACGCCGGGTTAGAGAAGGTTCAATCCACGGTTCTGACGGTGCTCAAACGCTACACCGAGGTCTTTTACCAACGCGCTCGAAGCCGTTGGGAAAGCCGCCAGATGGAATACCGCCAGTTGGATTTGTTCGATGAGAACCTCAGCTTTGGAGCTTACCGGCTGCAAATCCCTGTTGAGCAGCAAACTTTCATCCGCCAGGTTGAATCGCTTGTACACGATATGGCTCGTCTGCTTCAGCGCGAAGACAATGATCTGCCGCGGCTCTACTTTGATCGCCACCTCTACCTGCCCCTGTTGGTTGAAAAAGACCAGGTCAGCATCACCCCGCCTGGTCTGGATGCCCACGAGCGCTTGTTTGTTGAACGCTTGCGCTCGTGGGTCAGTAAAAAACCACCTGAACTGGCCGGCAAAAGTTTGTTCTTGCTGCGCAATCTGAGCCGTGGGCGCGGGATTGGCTTTTTTGAAGACGCCGGTTTCTACCCCGATTTCATCTTATGGATCAAGCAAGGTGTACAACAGCGTGTGATTTTCATTGATCCGCATGGCATGCTGCTCAACAGCGCTCCTGGCGATGGCAAGATTCAGCTTCACCGGCTCATTAAGGACATTGAACAGACCCTGGCCAATCCAGCGATTACCCTCGAATCCTATATCCTTTCCACTACATCTTTTGCCAATCTCTCAGCATCCGCCGCCTGGCGTGGCTACGACCGCCAACGTTTTGCCAGTCTGCATCTGCTGTTTGAGGATGGAGAGCTAAAGGATTTGTTGGGCTGAGATGCGGTTTGAAAAATAGCTCTCTTTGTGTACGTCCTTGCTTGTCTGATGTGATCCTATTTCAGTTTATCCAGCTCTGCTTGCAGGGCGGGTTTGATCGTCTCTAAATCCAGGTTGTTCTGGGTGCAGAAATCTTTCACGGTAATGCCAGGGGCGGCGGGCATGGGTATTCCCAAGACCTGTTCAATCGTCTCCGCCGGCAAGCCCCACGCCAGGAGGTCGGCGAAGGTGGTTTTGCCTTTGATCACCCCTTCTTCAGCGACGGGGGTGTGTTCCGCCGATGCATCCGCTTTGGGGGTGCCGGCGTCAGCCGGTTTGGTCGCTGTTTCGGCGGCCGGCGTCGCGGTTGCTGCGGGGGCGGCGTCTTCCGGCGCATTGGCTGCTGCCGGGGTCGCGGTTGCTTCGGCGGCCGGCGGCTCTGAGCCAGGAGCAGTCGCCAGGTGCGCTTCCAGGTAGGCGGCGTTTTCGGTGCTCAAATTGCGGCTGCGCAAGACCTCCGCCGCGCTCTCAGGCAGGTACATGTCCGTGCTGAGGTCAATCGGCAGGCCCAGGTAAAACGCCACGAACAGGCGCACCGAGGCGGTGCCAACTTCTTGTGAACTGTCTGCGTAGAGCGCTTCCAATTCTTTGACCGCGAACGCCGCCGGGTTGTCCGTCTGGATGCCGAAGGCCTGCGCCAGGAGGGCGGCTGGCACGTTGAAGTTCTTTTCGACATCGCCAAAGGTGTATGAGCCGCGGATGTCTGCTGGGTTGGCCTGCCCGGCAAATTCGCCTGCGGTGTACGCTGCGGCTTGTTTGGTTGATTCGGTTTCCCACCAGCCGGCCAGGCTGGAGATGAAGATGCCGCCGAACATTAAGACTACAATCAGGATAGCGAGAGGTTTTGAGGTGAGTTTCATTTGGTACCTGCCGTTGAAGTTTTGCTGCTGAGGGGGATTTGATTGGCTTTTGAGAATTTACCGCTGGTCGAAAATTCAACCGTTCGCGCCACCGGGCAAACTGCCTCGGAGGTGCATTCCAGGCATGAGATGCACTGGTGATCGCGCACAACCGCCACACTGTCTACCGGGATGTTCATCGGGCAAAGGATTGAGCAGGCCCCATCAGCCTTGCAGGTGGCCTGGTTGCGGCGGATGCCGAAGATGCGGAACCAGTTGGTCATGCCCAGCACAGCGCCGTAGGGACAGGCGTATTTGCACCACGGGCGCTCGACGAAGAACGACAGCCCCAGAGTGATCAATAAGATGCCAACGCCCAACCAGGAAACCTCGCTCGTCCAAAAGCTGAACAGGGCATGGTAGGGATCATATTCCGCAAAGATCAGTTTTCCCGTTACGGCCGTCATATACAGCACCCAGGCCAGCACTGCGTAGCGCAGGAAACGCAGCACTTTGTCCAGCTTCTCTGGCACGAAATGATTGAAGCGCCGGCGCAGGTATTTGCGCCCAAAATTGCTGATGAATTCTTGAATCGTCCCGAGCGGGCAGACCCAGCCGCAGAAGACCGGCCCGAACAGGATGGACATCACGAAGACGATTGCCATCAGGGCAAAAGACGCCTCGTGGATTTTCTGCACAAAGGTACCCACGGCAGCGAACTGATAAATCGAAACCACGCCGCCAAACGGGCAGATGGCGTGCAGGCTGGCGGAAGGGAAGAAGGGGATGCCGCTGCCGTTTTCGATCAGGCTGCGATTGATCGCAATCAGGGCGATCAAAACGAAGAAGCCCCACTGCACGATTTTGCGCAGCCAGATAGAGCGCGGGCGGAAGAGACGAAATTGTTTGCCAAATAGTTTGATCATGTTTTTCTCCTTGGGATAGGTGATG
>CAIQJJ010000177.1 GCA_903872065.1 uncultured Anaerolineales bacterium
CGTCATGATCGAAGGCGGCAGCTTTACGATCGACGCCGCGGATGACGCCCTGCACACCAACGGCGTCCTGACGGTCAACGGCGGAACCTTCAACATTGCCACCGGCGATGACGGCATGCACGCCGATGCAAACCTGACGATCAACGGCGGCGACATCCAGATCACCCGCTCCTACGAGGGCATCGAAAGCGCCCTGATCACAATCAACGACGGCAATATTTCTGTCGTCTCCAGCGATGATGGGGTGAATGTGGCTTCGGGCAACGATGGCTCCGGGCAGAGAGGCCCAGGCGGGCCGGGTCAACAAGATACCTTCACCTCCTATACGGGCAGCAAATACCTGTACATCCACGGCGGTTCTATTACGGTGAATGCTGGCGGCGATGGCGTGGACGTAAACGGCGCGATCCAGATGACCGGCGGCGTCCTGTTGGTGAACGGCCCAACCGAGCAGATGAACGGCCCGCTCGATTACGACAGCGGCTTCCAGATGACGGGCGGGATCGTGGTTGCGACGGGCAGCGCCGGCATGGCGCAGACGCCGGACGCCTCCTCCAGCCAAAATGCGCTGCTGGTTTACTTCACCAACACGCAGTCGGCTGGCACACTGGTGCATCTGCAAAACAGCGCCGGCGAGGACATCCTGACCTTTGCTCCCAGCAAGGAATACCAATCGCTGGCCTTCTCTTCCCCGGCGCTGGCTAACGGGACTACGTACCAGGTCTATACCGGCGGCAGTTCGACCGGCGTGGAGACAGATGGCCTATACCAGGGCGGAACCTATACCGCCGGTACGCAGGCGGCGAGTTTCAAGATTTCGAGCATTGTCACCACAGTCGGCAGCGGCGGCAACCGCTTCCGCCGGCCTTAGTGAGTAAAGAAGCTTCCGAGTCTGATGCAGACTCGGAAGCTTTTTTGATCCCTGTATACAAAAAATAAACCACTCGGCGGCGTTGACAGGATATGATCGGCTTAATTCGGATGATTGAACCCACAGGAGCTTGATGATGAAGCCACAAACGACTACGAAAACTCAATCCCAAGCCTGGAGTTTGCCGGCGGCAAACTGGGGCCAGTATTTGCAGCCCTCCAGGTTGGAGACACTGGCGCAGCGCTTTGCGCCGATCAGCCTGGTCGAGATGGAAGCGGCAGCGCTGCTCAACCGCACCGACACCAAATTCGTGATGTCTGAAACGCAGCTAGGGCGAGTCTTGTCCACGTTGGATCAAGAGTACTCGATGTTAGTGGTCGGCGGACGGCGGCTCAATCATTATCGCACGTTGTACTTCGACACCCCCAGTTTCGATCTGTACCAGTTGCACGTCAACGAGCGCGCCGACCGCTACAAGGTGCGCTGCCGTGAATACACCGACTCGAGCCTGTCATTCCTTGAGGTGAAGCACAAGACGAACAAAGACCGCACCATTAAAGACCGCCTGGCGACCTCGCAGCCGGTGGCGCAGATGACGCCCGAGGCGCGCAGTTGGCTGCGAGGCGTCTACCCGCTCAATCCGCAGGCGCTGGCCCCGACCCTTTGGAATACTTTCACCCGCATGACGCTGGTGAGCAAACAGGGCTGCGAGCGGGTGACATTAGATGTAGGCATCACCTTCTACACCGCTGAAAGGGTGACGCACCTGGATGGCATAGCGGTGGCCGAGGTGAAGAGGGATCAGACGAGCTGCGACTCGCCGTTCTTGACGCAGATGCGCGCCCAACATATTCACCCGCGCGGCTTCAGCAAGTACTGCCTGGGCGTTTCACTGCTGTACGATCAGGTCAAAAAGAACGCCATGAAACCCAGGATGTTATGGCTTGAAAAAATAATGCAAGGAGTCAGTTACCATGAATGAGTTAAGCAGTTTTTTGGTGAATTTTGCCTTCAATTTTTTGGCAGCGTTTCTGGTGGTGCGCTTCATCTATTATCCCTCCACCCAGAACAAAGCCTACGTCTTTACATTCCTGGCCTTCAATACCATCATCTATTTCGTCTTACACTTTATGAAGAGCATTGAGATCGGGTTTGGGGTGGGGTTTGGGTTGTTTGCCGTGTTCTCGATTTTGCGCTACCGCACCGACCCGATCCCCATCCGCGAGATGACTTACCTGTTCATCATCGCCGCCCTGCCGCTGATGAACTCGGTGGGCATCGTCAGCGACCTCTGGCCGCAACTGGCGCTCGCCAATATCGCTGTCCTGGCCATCATGGCGGTGCTGGAGAAGGAATGGGGCTTTCGCTATGAGACCTCAAAACCGATCGTCTACGAGAAGATCGAGCTGATCCGCCCTGAGCGGCGCGCCGAACTGCTGGCCGATTTGGAAAAGCGCACCGGCTTGAAAATCAAGCGGGTGGTGATCGGCAAGGTGGATTTCTTGCACGATGTCGCCAATTTGCGGGTCTATTATCATGACCAGTTGCAGGATGATTGGCTGAACGGCGCCGAAGTGACGGCGACGGTTAACTCGAACGAGGCAGCTTGAGCAGCGTTTTGTTATAATCACGATATGACACGCAAAATTTTGGTAGTAGACGATACAAGAAATGTGCAGGCGCTGTTGAGCGATTTCCTCGGCGGCCAGGACTTTGCCGTGCTGCTCGCCTCCGATGGCCTGGAGGCGCTCGAACAGGTGCGCGCCGCGGATCCTGACCTGATCTTGCTGGATATTATGATGCCCAACATGGACGGCTACCAGTTCATCAGCCAGTTGCGGCGCACCTCGAACATCCCGGTGATCATGATCACCGCCAAACAGCAAGAAGCGGACATCATTCGCGGCTTTGAGCTAGGAGCGGACGATTACATCACCAAGCCTTTCCGCATGCGCGAACTGTTGGTGCGCATGCGCGCCGTCCTGCGCCGCGCCGCGCCCAAAGAGAGCGGCGAAACGCGCCTGGCGATTGGGGCCGTCTCGCTCGATCGCGGCAAGCACGAGGTGACCAAGCACAACCGGCTGATTGAATTAACCCCGCTGGAGTTCCAGATTTTGGAGGTGTTGATGCAATCGCCGGGGCAGGTGGTGCGGCGGGCGGATTTGTGCATGCGCCTGCTGGAGAACGGCTACAGCGGCTCGGAGGCGACGCTCAAGATTCACATCCGCAATTTGCGCTTGAAACTGGATGACGACCTGGCGCAGCCGCAGTACATCGAAACCGTGTTTGGCATCGGCTATCGTTTTCTGGAGGCGGCGGGATGAGACGCTCCTCGTTGCAGTGGAAGTTGATCCTTTCCTACCTGGCGGTGGCGCTGCTGACCGTCCTGGTCATCTCCGCCCTGATCCGCCTGACGTCTGGACAGTCATTGATGAACCTGGTGATGGAGCAGCAGACGGCAATGCTGAAAGAGGCGGTGCAGACGTACTACACAGAGAACGGCACACTGGATGGCTTTTTCGAGGATTACATCCAGCGCGCCCGCGACTCGCAGCCGCCGGCGCAGCCGGGCGATTCTCCCGATCATCCAGATTCCGCGCCGCGCTCCTCGACGCGCGAGATGCGCGGGGTGCATGGCCTGGTGGATACCGAATACCGCGCCCTGATGCCCACCCTGAATTACGCTGTCGGCCAGGTAGTGCCGGTAAGTGCAGTGCAGCAGAAGATCGCCGTCACGGTGAATGGGCAAACCATCGCCTGGATTTTGCCGGACACCAGCTATCAGTTCAAGCTCAGCGCGGAGGAAGAATTGTTTTTGCGGCGCACCACCCTGGCGATCGGGCTGGCGGCGCTGGCGGGCGTCCTGGCGGCGGTGGCGATGGGCTTTTTCCTCTCCGGGCGGCTGCTGAAACCGATCCGCCGCCTGACGCAGGCCTCGCAGGCCCTGGCGCACGGCGACCTGCAGCAGCAGGTGCCGGTCACATCGCACGATGAACTGGGCCAACTGACGCTGACCTTCAACCAGATGAGCGCCGACCTGGCGCAGGCCGATCAGCAGCGCAAACGCATGACGGCGGACATCACCCACGATTTAAGCACGCCGCTGCAAATCATCGCCGGTTATATTGAGATGCTGGAAGAGGGCGAAGTGACCCTGACCCCGCAGCGCCTGGAGATCATCAAGACGGAGGTCGGCCATTTGCGCCGCCTGGTGGGCGACCTGAGCACGCTGACCCAGGTGGAGGCCGGCGGACTGGATATTCAACTGCAAGCCATCGAGCCGGCGGCGCTGCTGGAGCGCGTTTACCACGCCTACCAGCCGATCGCGGCGCGGCAGGGGGTAGAACTGCGCCTGGACGTGGCGGAGGGGCTGCCCCCGATCGCCGTGGACGAGGGGCGGATGGTGCAGGTCTTGAAAAACCTGGTCGAAAACGCGCTGCGTTACACGCCGGAGAAGGGGTGGATCAGGCTCAGCGCGGCGGCGGATTCCGCGCCGGGCATGAATGCGGCCGCGCCGCGCGTCCAACTGGCGGTCAGCGACAGCGGCTCCGGCATCGAGGCCGACGATTTGCCCTACGTCTTCGACCGCTTCTTCCGCGCCGATAAGGCGCGCGGGGCAAACGCCGGCAAAATGGGGTTGGGGCTGGCGATTTGCAAGGCGCTGGTCACGGCGCAGGGAGGCGTGATCACCGCCATCTCCGCCGGCAAGGGCCAGGGGACGACCATGCAGATCACTTTCGCCCCTTGACATTCCGCAATGGGGGGTCGCCTTTCGGCTTCTGATAAACTCTAATGAAATTCGTGACCATTTTATTCTATACTCGTAGGGAGAAAAGATGTGGTTCACGGAAGGAGTTGACCAATGATCCAGCCGAAAAAAGCCAAAAAATTATCCAAACTGAGGGGCTGCCTGGCCCTTTTGCTATATGGGGTGGGCGCCCTGCTGATCGTCGCTGCGATCGGTTGGGCCTACGAACATTACGCCTCGGCTGAAGACCCCAAGCGCTACCCGCCGCCCGGCAAGCTGATCGCCATAGATGGCCGCCTGATGCACCTGAACTGCACCGGCGAGGGCGCGCCGACGGTGGTGCTGGACACCCAGGCTCCCAGCACTTCCATTGACTGGGCTCTGGTGCAGCCCGAAATCGCAAAATTCACGCGGGTCTGCTCCTATGACCGGGCGGGATATGGCTGGAGCGAGGCGGGGCCGCTGCCGCGCTCCGCCGGCCAGGAAGCCAGCGACCTCGACAAACTGCTGTCCGCCTCCGGCGAGCCAGGGCCGTACCTGCTGGTCGGGGCCTCCTACGGCGGGCATGTGGTGCGCATCTTCGCCAACGAGCACCCGGAGAAGGCGGTGGGCATGGTGCTGGTGGATCCCCGCCCCGAAAAGCTCTTCTCCATCCCTTCCATTCGCCAGCAGGCCGATTCCTCACTGGTCTCAGTGGATGTACTGGCGGCGCTGACCGATTTCGGGCTTGCCCGCCTGTTTATCCTGCTGATGCCCGAAAAAATGATCCCGGCGGCGGCGGTCCCGGTATATGCGGCGCTGCCGGGCAGTTACGCCATCGTCTTCCAGTCGCGCATGTGGCATGCCACGGCGGCCGAAGCGCACGCCATGGACGCCAGCGACGTCCAGGTGGCAGCCATCCAGTCCATGGGCGACCTGCCGCTGATCGTCCTGCGCCACGGTCTGCCGATGGCTTCTCTGACCGCCGAGAATGAGGAGAAGTGGAAGATTTTCCAGGAGGAGATTGCCGCCCTTTCGACCGCCGGGCAGGTGATCGTCGCCGAAAACAGCGATCACGCCATCCAATTGCATCAGCCGGAGATCATCGTGGATTCGGTGCGGAAGATGCGGGATGCAACTGCCGCCCCCGCCGCGCCGTAAAAGTCGCCGGTCTGTGGGTTCTCTCTGCATTCTCTGATGTATAATCTCTTATAGGAGACTTCCTTATGGCTACCCATACGGTGCGCAAACAGATTTACATCTCACAGCGACAAGAGCAGTTGCTCAAACGCTTGTCGCAGTCGCTTGGCATCAGCGAAGCCGAGTTCATCCGCCAGGCGATTGACCGCCAGGCAGCGAATGCCGCTCCGGCCCTCCCTGGCAGTCATGAAGAATCCTGGCAGGAATTGGTAACTTTTATGCATTCTTTGCGGGAGCGCGCTGACCAATTCAGTGAGCCTTACCACTGGAATCGTGAGGAACTCTATGAAGAGCGTCTGAGCCGCTTCAATGTCAGGGAGTCGCCCCATTCTGGCGACGCTTCTTCAGATGAGACGCCAACATGAAAATTTTGTTGGACACGAACATTCTCGTATACGCTTTTGACCCGGCAGATCTTACGCGCCAGCAACAAGCCTTTCACATTCTCGAATACCTGCACCTGGGCGGAAATGGCTGCCTGAGCGCCCAATGTCTGAGCGAGTTTTTCAGCGCAGCGACCCGCCCCAAACGAGGCAACCCGCCTCGCCTGACCCCAACCGAGGCGATTCGAGTCGTGTCTCAACTCGCGGCGCAGTTCGAAACTTACCCATTGACTGCGACGATTATTATGGAAGCCGGGCGCGGGGTGTGCGATCATCGCCTGGCTTACTACGATGCCCAAATTTGGGCAACCGCCCGCCTGAACCAGACGCCGGTGATCTTCAGCGAGGATTTCCAGCATGGCCAATCGTTGGAGGGTGTGCGCTTCATCAACCCCTTCCAGTCGGATTTCAACCTGGACGCCTGGGCATAGGAACCGCACAAAGAAGAATGATGGGACACCCATGTCCAAACGCCTGATCGAAGACCTGCTGCCCCTCGCCAAGCTGAACAAAACCGCCGATTGTTTCGTTTCATATAGAACCAAAACAGGTAAAGCCTATGTTAAAGAAAGATATCAAGATAGCCCGCCTGGTCAGAAAGCGCATCGAAGCTATCCCGACATTCAAGCGCATGGTTGCCTTTGGCTCACGTGCGCGCGGCAAAGCTGATCCAGACTCTGACCTTGACTTGTTCATCGAGGTCGCTGATCTGAGTGCGGAAATCCGCGAACAGATACAGACCGCGGCTTGGGAAGTGAGTCTCGATCAAGGTGTGGTCATTTCCACTTTCATTGCCAGTTCGGATTCGCTCAAGCGCAGCTTGCTGGCCGCGAATCCCTTACTAAAAACCATTGAAACAGAGGGCGTAACGATATGAGCGATAATTCGCCAGCAGAGTTAATTTCTTATCGCCTTCAACCGCCGCCAAAATAGCAATTATGGAGAAATATTCGTTGCCAGCCAGGAAGAAGCTGAACAAGCAGTCAAGGAGTTTTCATCCCCTTCATCTTTTCAGTGTTTCAAACTGCATTCTCTGGTAATCGCCTTCTAAGGTAGAGATTCTGATGCACACTCTCGACGAAAACCCGGC
>CAIQJJ010000178.1 GCA_903872065.1 uncultured Anaerolineales bacterium
CGATCTGGCCATTATACTATTAATCAATCGTCCACTCAAGATGATGATCATACAGGGTAGCCGGGCGGGGGACGCCTTGCTCATCCCATCCCATCATCTCATAATAGGTCTGGATAGCCGCGCGGAATGCGGCCCGATCCAGCTTGACGCCTTGTTTCGCGCCGCTGTCAATCGGCTCATCAAAAAAGCGGTCAGGCAGCCAGTCATCCGCCGCGCGGAATCCCTCGCGGTTATTGTAGACGCGCATCAAATGGTTGCGGCGTTCACCCCAACGCATTATTTCATAGGACGAGGTCTGCCAGCCGGTAATGGCCGCCAAAAGCTCTGTCATAATAGATAGGCTCAATGCGCGCGTCGGGGCAATTGCAAAAATGCAATATCCCAGGGCGTCTGCCCCTGACCAGATATTGTTCAATCCTTTATAGTTACGTACTTTTTTCGCGCCCACATATTCCATCGGGATGCGCTCCAAAATACCCAGGGTGCGTGCAAATTCTAAGGTATGTCCCCAACCCACCGAAACATCGAAATCCCAGTCGTGCTCACAAATATCATAGCGCGGCCCGATCGGGGCTGTAGCATAACCCATTGCCAGGTTGCTCTGGCTGCGCGGCTCAAACGGCACCATTTCCAATCCCTTAACGTGCAGGGCGTAGCGTTCCGCTCCTTTGCCAATGCGGGCTGCGGCGCGTTTGCTGCCCTCCGCCAGCAGGTCGCCAAACCCCTGGCGAAGAACAATCCGCCGCGTCATTTCTAGCGCCGCCTCATGGTTGCCAAAGCGCAGTTCCAGCCCATCGGTATCTGCCGTGCTAATTGCGCCGAGCTCAAATGCTTCCATGGCCAGTGAAAGCGTAAACCCGAGTGAAACCGGGTCCAGTCCCCACTGATTGCATAGAATATTAAAGCGCATCACCACTTCAATTTCAGTGACTCCGATATTGGGACCCAAAGTGCCAGTGACTTCCTGGTGCATGGCGCTGGCGCGCGCGTCCAGATCGTCGCCGCTGTGATACATTTTCATGCAATCATTGGGGCAGCCAGGGCAAGGCGAAACGCCGCGATACATCGGCATCCATCGATTCTTCTGATAAGCATCTACCCCCTCGAAGGTCGCTGTGCGGAAATTGTTGGTATCCAGGGCTGCGTCTATTCCATGATCATGCACCCAAACCGCAAACCCGGGGAGATTTTTCTGCCAGCTTGAAAGGGTATTGGTGGAAATGTCCCGTTCAAAATTCGCATTAATCCGCTCATAAGCAGCCTGGTCTGCAATCGGCGGCAGTTCGCCGCCGCGCAAGACGATGGCCTTCAGCTTCTTCGCGCCCATTACCGCGCCCATCCCCATGCGTTGAGCCTGGTGGGTGCGCTCACTGACAATGTTGGCAAAACGCACCAGGTTTTCACCCGCAGTACCGATCGCCGCGATGTGGATATCCGTCCCTAGCCTGGCTTCCAGCGCGTCGGTGCTTTCGCCGACCGTTTTGCCCCACAGATCAGCCGCCTCGAAGAATGAGACCTGACCTCCGTCGATCAATAAGCCAATCGGCGTTTCTGCTGCGCCATGGATGATGAGCGCATCGTACCCACTCTTCTTCAATGCCACCGCCCAGCCGCCCTCACTGCGCGTCTCTCCGATGCCATCTGTTAGAGGAGATTTGGCTGAGACGATAAAACGCACCAGGCCGGCCGCTGGATAGCCGGCGATGACACTGTTTGAGAAGATAAGGAGATTTTCTGCACCAAGGGGGTCTATGCCGGGGCGCGTCTCTTTTAGCAGGTAATAAGCGCCCAGCAGCCCGCCGCCCACATACAGGCGGTAGAACAAATCGTCGGGCTGCTCGATGCGAAGCGAGCGATCGCTCAAATTGATATGAAGTATTTTGCCATGATAACCGTACATTTTTCTTATCCTTTTCTCTCTTAAAAACTAGGCTCAGATGATATTTGCTCGGCCGGTTTTTTCGGCAATGATCACGAACACGGTGCTGCCTTTCAACATCACCAATTCTGTTTTTGTTTCAAATCCCTGAATCCGAAAAGGCTCAGTCAACTGCCGCTGGTCAGTTTGGTCAAATTCGGGCGATTGTCCGGTGATGCGAAATAAGCCTGCCGCCGCCCGCTGCGCCAGACTTTTTCCCGTAATCCATGCTGTAGGTAGGACCACCAGGCTGCCGCCATTTTGCAGCACCCGGTAGACCTCGGCCAGGGTTTGCGGCGCAAACAGATATTCTGTTGGAAACGTGGCGACCACTTGAGTGAAACTCTCGGCGGCGTAAGGGAGTGTCTGCGCCAGGCCGTTCACTAACGCCGGGCCGCGCCCGGCAGCGCCGCTGGCGCGACGCAAGCGCCGGCGGGCAATCTGCCCCATTTGCCGGCTGCGATCCAAGCCCGTCACCCAGGCGCCCTGCTGCGCCAGGGCAAGTTGCAGGTGTCCAGGGCCGTGTCCCAACTCCAGCACTCGCCCCTGGACAGGGATATACCTCAGCGCCACGTTCACCCACTCATTCCACTGGCCCAGCGAGACCGTCGCCGCCACGAAATCATAAGCCCAGGCGAACGGATGGTACAGCAGGTGGAAAAATAGCCGCAGCAGCCTGGCCAACAATCGTAAATACAAGGGCAGGCGCGGCGGTGGTTGCACGGGTGTCTTCATCACAAAAGCCACTTTTTAGTGATACAGTTTCGGCAAGCGCTTCTTCCACTTCGTCGGAATGATCTTGTCCAGGGCATCGTCTGCAGTCACAATCCCGTGCAAACGATTGAGTTCGTCCACTACTGGGATGGCCAATAAGTTATATTTTGCCACCATTTGAGCTACATCTTCCTGGCTATCCAACAAGTTGACGCTGGCCAACCGTTGGTGCATAAATTCTGTGACAAGGGCGCGCGGCTTGGCCAGCACCAGGTCTTGCAGCGAAAATACACCCATCAGGCAGTTCTCCTCATTCACCACATACACATAGAAAAAGTTTTCGACACTAGCCGCCTTTTGTCTTAACACCGCCAACACTTGTTCGGCGCTCAGCCCAGGGCGAACCGCAATATAATCTGTGGTCATAATCCCACCCGCCAGGTCTACGGGATAGGAGAGTAGCTTGCGAACTTGTGTTTCATTGTCCTGCTCCATCAGGCGCAGCAGTTCCTGGCTGCGTTCGTCCGATAGCTCACCGAGCAGGTCAGCCGCCTCGTCGGGCGCCATCTCCTCCAAAACGTCAGCCACCTTTTCGTCGGGCATCCTTTCAACCAGGCTGGCTTGAAAATCGGGTTCTACTTCTTCCAGCACCCCGGCCACGGTTTTGACATCCAACGATTCCAACAGCTTGGTGCTTTCGGTGGGCGGCAGATCGCTGACGATTTCCGCCAGGTCTGCCGGATGCAGCTCGCTAATTTTGTCGCGCCGCACCTTCAAACGCAGCGGCTGTTTTTCGGGCAGCAGCTCGACATGCTCCCATGAGATCATCCCTTTGGCTTCACCGCTCCCGCGCAGCAGCCGGCTCAAGCCCAGGCGGCGCGCCACACCGCCAGCGCTGATATCTACATTCGCAATGTAAAAATGGTTTTCCACCCGTTTCAATTCCAGGTCATTCACCCGCACCACCCGCACGCCGTCGGTATCAATGATCTGTTTGTCCATGACATCACGCATCAGGTAGAGATCATGTTCAGCGGGTTGCAGGGCTTTGATGTCAGGGATGCGTTTGATCAGCGGCACCGCCGGCGCCACCAGAACCGCCACATCCGAAAAAGGCACCAACAGCTCTTGTCTCCCACGTTTTACCAGGATGGCGATAATTTGCGGGTGAGGGTGGTTGGAACGCACCGAGGCTACTAAATCTTCCAGGATACCCACCCGCTCGCCGTCAATGTCTGTCACTGGTTTGCCAGTTAATTCACTTACGAAGGGCACGGTATACCTCCTTGGTTTCAAACTCTGGCATACAGGGCCATCAGGGCCACCCTGGAGCGCAGCCGTTCAATTATTGGCGTGTTGCCCGCCTCTTCGCCCAGTGTGGCGCGCTGATGTTTTTTATAAGCCAGGTCTGCGGTAAGCTGATAGAAACGTAAGGTTACAGAATATTGTCCCGTAAACATTCCCATCAGGCGGGCGAAAAGCTGCAGCGAAGACGAACAGGCGACGCGATAGTGAGCCTGGCTGATAACCCCCAACTCTACCTCTTCACGCAAATGCTCGCGAATCCACTGTCGCTCGCGTGAGAGCGCCCACATGGCGAAGAAAAACATGATCACCCATCCGCTCCAATCTACGAGCAGGATGGCGGCAAGGCCTGGCAGCCCTGTGAGAAAGCTTGCCATGGTGTTGTGGGCTGAGTGAGTAAGCATGGCCATCCCCAGGCCGATTATGGGCGCGCCTAGCTTGATCCACTGATTACGGTTCAGCCGGCTGACTGCCAGCCCAATGCCTGTAAAGGCAGTATAGAAGGGGTGCTGCCAGCCCACCAGGAGTACCCGGAGAATAAACAGGGCAACGATCCCCAGCGCGCCGTGTTCCTTATAACCATAAGAGAAAATGTAATAGGCATTTTCTGTCGCCGAGAAACCCAGGGCGGTAATGGCGGCGTAGACGATTCCATCTATGATCGTATCGAATTCTTGGCGGAATGCCAAAAAGACGATCAGCGCCGCAAAACCTTTCAGCAATTCCTCCACTACTGGCGCAATCAACGAGCGCGTTGTCAGATTGGCGGCTGCTTCTGAACCAGTGAATAGATAAACTCCCGCTCCCAAGAGCGTATTGACGACATAGGCTGCCCCCGCAGCGACGATCGCCCCCCATAGGAATACGCCGCCCAAGAGCAGCAGGGGTTCTTTCTCGTAACGATCGGTCCAATAGACGAGGTAGGCGTAAAACAGAGCTGGAACGAAGCTGATAATCAGGCACACAGTAATGCCTACAATGGTATCCATTTTGCTTTAGCCTCTGTAATTTCCTTCCTGCGCTTCTCTGTTTGGCCGCCTGGTTTATCCTTTTTGGGCAATAACCAGGCCGGTACGGTGTACTCTCACAATTTCTATCGCGATTTGCATCGCGTTGAGAACTTCATCGGGGCGGCCGGTGGCATTTTCGCGTGCCGCTAATTGTAAATGCACGCGGGCGTGTCCTTCTTCATCCGGCGCAATTTGCTCCGCGGCTTCGATCAGCGGGCGCAAGTCATAAGGCTTCCCGCGCCGTTCGCGCGGCAGCTTTTCCGCCGCCAAAAGATCGGCAATCGCTTGCGCCAGGCCTGCGACCGGCTCCAGAAAGGTTAACCCATAATGCGCTGACTGCACCTGGGTTTGCAACGCTGGCGCATTCAACTCTGCCGCTGCATAGCTCTCGATCTGGATTCCTGGCGGGAGGGCGGGGATGAGCGCCGCCTGGATTTCTGCCAACGTCATTTCTTGTTCTAGCCAGATGTCAATCAACTCACACTCGCTAGTGTACCCCAAAGGTAACGCACAGGCTAGGCTGAAACGCGGCTGCGGATGAAACCCCTGGCTGTAAGCCAGCGGCAGCCGCGCACGGCGAAATGTGCGTTCCCAGGCGCGATGCAGATCAAGATGGCCGGTGTAGCGCATCGCCTCGGTTTTCGAGAAGGTCAGGCGTAAGCGCATCATACGGCAATCTTTGCCACGACCGCAGCCAGGTCGCTGCAAATCCAATCTGGCGCCGGGCGATAAGCCGCTGCCGCCTCCGCCGAGGTAACCCCCGAAAGCACCAGCGCGGTTGGACACCCCATTTGCTGCGCCCCCACGATGTCGGTTTCGATCCGGTCGCCGACCACCAATGTTTGCGCCGGCGTTGTCCCCAGGCGATCCAAAGAGGCCTCATACATGGCTGTTTGCGGTTTCCCCATCACCAATCCCTCTTGATCGGTAGCTGCTTGCAGCGCCGCCAGGATCGCTCCCGCTCCTGGAATTTGTCCTTCGGGCGTAGGGAAGGTGCGGTCTGGGTTGGTTGCAATCAGCGGCGCGCCGGCTCGCACCAGCAAAGTGGCTTTGCGCAGTTTTTCAAAGGTGACTTGACGATCCATTCCCGCCACTACCGCCGCCACATCCTCCCGCCTCTCGCCATCGGTCAGCCAAAAGCCGGCCTCCTGCAGCGCCTGGCGCACCCCGTCCTCGCCGATCAAATACACACCGCCGCCGGCAGGGTGCAGTTGTTTCAGATAGCGCGCCGCCACTTGCCCTGAGTGGATGACTTGCCAGGTTTCGAGCATTACTCCATACCCTTTTAATCGCTCCACATATTGTTGTGAAGTGCGCGTCGCGTTGTTTGTGGCGAGAATCACCTTGAGCCCTTTGGCAGCGATCTCCGCAAATATCCGTCCCAGGTCCCCTATCGGTTCATTGGCGCGCCACAACACCCCATCCATATCTAAAATCAAACCTTGAATCTTATCCACATCCGCTCGTTTCTGAGAGTTTATCTCAAAGGTCTTCGGGATTCCAAAAAAAATTGACCACGAACCATACGAGGAAAGAGACGTGATCCTTACTCTCGTGTGGCTCGTGGTCAAAAAAGGCGCTTACCGCCAGTTTACTTAATGGTCTTTCCTTCAGGCGCCTCTAAGACCTGATCTACCAGGCCATATTCCACTGCTGCCCGGGCGTCCATATAGAAATCGCGCTCGGTGTCGCGGTCTATGACCTCGATTGACTGACCGGTGTGGAATGCCATCACCTGGTTTAAGCGCGCCTTCAAGCGCAGAATTTCGCGCGCCTGGATTTCGATTTCTGTCGCCTGGCCCTGTGCGCCGCCCAAGGGCTGGTGCATGTGGATCGTGGCGTTGGGTAAGGCATAGCGTTGACCTTTGGCGCCTGCCGCCAGGATCACAGTTCCAAAAGAAGCTGTGACCCCCACCGCGACGGTACTGATCGGGTTTGAGATCATCTGCATGGTGTCATAAATTGCCAGGCCGGCGTAAATCTGCCCGCCCGGTGAGTTCACATACATGTGAATGGGCGACTCGCGATCTTCCTGGTTTAAGATCAATAGCTGCGCCACAACCAGGTTTGCCACCTGATCGGTAATCGGCGTTCCTAAAAAGATGATGCGCGAACGGTGCAGCATGGAGAAAATATCCCAGGTGCGCTCACCGCGCGGCCCATTTTCAACCACGTAAGGCATATAAGCCAATGGGTCTGGATAACCAGGATTCTTAATGAGATTCATACTTACCTTCCTTGTGTAATTGCAAACTTCCCAGAAGAGTTTGCTCGAACGGCTTCCGGGAAGTTTGCAAAAAACGTTTGAGAAAATTAACTTTGCGCTTCTTCGCCAGTCGAAGCCGGTTCGGCGGTCTCGGATGCCGACTCAGTTTCAGGCGTTGGCGCTTCTGGGGCTGCCTCAGTAACCGCCGGCGCAGTTTCAGCTTCAGTCTGTGCTTCTACGACCGGTTCGCTGCTCACTTCTATGGGGGCTGCCACATCAGGTTCTACAACCGACATCAGGCTTGGATCGGCCGCGCTCTCGCCTCTTGCGATACCGCGTAAATATTCTATCGTGTTTTGATTGAACACATCCGCCGTAATACTGTTGATCAGATTGGCGGTAAATTCCGGCGACTTTACCTTGCGGGCGTCTTTGGGGGAGAGGTTCTGGTTGAATCGGCGCATCATCATGCTGGCCTGCCACTGCACTTGCTGCGGGTCCACTTTGATCTTTTCGCGCCGGCCAACTTCCAAGACGACCAACTTAAAGCGCAAACGCCTCTCTGCATCTTTGCGGAACGACTCGCGCAAAGTCGCCTCATCGGTATTTGCCGTCTTCAAATAAGTCGCCAATTCCATCCCGCTCCGCTCGACTTCCGCTGCGAACTCATCCATCATCGCGTTCATTTCGCTCTCAAGCATGGGCGGCGGGAATTTAATCGCAGCTTGATCCACTAACAGGCCAATCAACTGGTTGTTGTAAAACGCGTTATACTGCTCGCTCTGCTGTTGGGTCAGATTCTCGCGCACGCGCTTGATAAGGGTTTCTAGATTTTCAAAATCACCGAGCGATTTGGCAAAATCATCATCCAAACCGGGCAGGGTGCGCGTCTTAACCGCCTCAATGACTGCATGAAACTCGCCTTGCATGTTGCGCATCGCCTCAAAGCGGTAATCGTCACCGAAGATGTAAGTCTGCGTCTTTTCCTCGCCGACATTCATCCCGATCAACTGGCTGGAGAACCCTGGGAAGGGCCACTCGCCGCTGTCATCTTCACCTTCGGTTAGAACATTGATCGTCTGGCTGCGCTCACTGATCAAGTTGGAGTCTTGGCCTTCGGCGGCGTCAATGCGCCGCCCGCTCAAGAGCACCGTCACCTGATCGCCAGCCTGTACAGGACGTTCCACCGGCTCCACCACTTCGCGTTGCTCACGCAGCCTGTCTAAGGTGCGATTGATATCATCTTCCGTCACGGAAGGCAGTTCGTAAGGAATGCGCACGGCATGATAGTCGCCCAAGGTAATTTCCGCTTCGAGAGGCACTACGAAGTGGAAAGTGGGATTTTCGTTCTTATCAATGCTTTCCAATGACCCGCTGCCATAGGGTTTAATTCCCGCTTCTTGCAGAATCGTTTGGTAACGTTCATTCACCATCAATTCGGTGGCCGCTTCAAGGATAGCATTATCTCCCACAGTGCGCTCGATCACGTTGTATGGGGCTTTGCCAGGGCGAAAGCCAGGCAAACGGATACGTTTGGCGATCTGTTGAGCTGCACGGTGTTTCGCGCCAGTCCATTCTTCCTCTGAGAATTGGACGGTCAGCTTCGCTTGATGGTCTTCAGTAAACTGGGTTTCGATTTTCAAAGCAGTCTTCCTTCGTATATTTTCCCTCTTGGGCCGGGTGGTTCAAAAGGGGGTGGGATAAGTTCATGGGGTAGATGGGACTTGAACCCATACGCCTCGCGGCACATGATCCTAAGTCATGCCTGTCTGC
>CAIQJJ010000179.1 GCA_903872065.1 uncultured Anaerolineales bacterium
GGCTGTTCGCCCGTTAAAGCGATACGCGAGCTGGGTTCAGACCGTCGTGAGACAGGTCGGTCTCTATCCGCTGTGGGCGCAAGGGATTTGCGAGGAACTGCCCCTAGTACGAGAGGACCGGGGTGGACGAACCTCTGGTGTGCCAGTTGTCGTGCCAACGGCATTGCTGGGTAGCTATGTTCGGCAGAGATAACCGCTGAAAGCATCTAAGTGGGAAACTCGCCTCAAGATGAGATCCCTCATCCCGTGAAGGGAGTAAGACCGCAGAAAGACTAACTGCTTGATAGGCGGCAGGTGTAAGCACAGTGATGTGTTCAGCCAAGCCGTACTAATGGTCGAGGGCTTAATTGATGGTGCGGAGAACTCGGAACTTTTCTTCAGAGCTTTTCATTACCGAGCGCTTATTCAGTATGGAATAGAACAGAGAAAGAAGAGTCTCTTGGTGATTGAAGCGACGAAGGTACACCCGGTCCCATCCCGAACCCGGCAGTTAAGTTCGTCAGCGCCGATGGTACTTGGAGGGCGACCTCCTGGGAGAGTAGGTCATTGCCAAGAGGCTTTTTTTCTTTAATTGACAAACAGCCCTCCCTGAGGTATAATTTTTTGCAGTGTTTGCAGACCCAATGTGTTGTATCATTCGCCTTATGTAAGGAAAATGGTTTGACTGAAGAGAACTAGTCATTTCTTGGAATGATGTTTTGCCCGGCTAGATTTGCGAACATCTGCCGGGTTTTTTTATGGGTATCTTCGTCGGGGTCTGTGGTTTGTTTGTATCTCCTGCTTTATGTGAAAGGAGGTGAATGGTATGGCAACGGTTGTGTTACGTCCTAGTGAAAGTCAAGATCAACTGCTTAAGCGCTTTCGCAAGAAGGTTGCTAAGAGCGGCATTCTAAGCACGGTGCGCCGCAAGCGCTGGTTTGTTTCTAAGAGCGAACTGCGCCGCATTCAGGATAAGAAATCCATGCGTCGTGTTCGTCGCCGCCAACGCGAGGCGATGGAATAAGTCGTTTTGAATTCGGAGGTTTTTGTGGCGAAAGAGGATGATAAGATTCAAGTTGAAGGTACGGTGGTAGAAGCTTTGCCGTCTACTCAATTTAAGGTCAGGCTGGAGACCGGTCATGAGGTATTGGCCTACCTTTCGGGTAAAATGCGCAAGTATTACATTCGTATCCTTCTGGGAGACCGGGTGCGGGTGGAAATGTCGCCCTACGATCTTACGCGCGGACGGATCGTGTATCGCCATAAGAAACATGCTGGCGAGGGGCCAGACGAGATTGAGTAAGCGGTTGTTTCTCAACCCCTGCTTCTGAATTCACAATCATTTTTAAATTGTCAGCGGAATGCCAGGTTGGCATTCCGCTGATTGTTTAACTTACGGTGGTTGGAAAGAATGATTAGCGGATGTGGCTGAACGAGCTGAGGACTTTCATGTAATTCGCGCGTTCGAAGGCCGCCGGTTCGGCCACAGACTTTTGGCTCATGCTGCCTTGCATCTGCTTGATCGATTCATATTCATGCTCTACCATCCAGTTTTCCAGCCCGGCCAGGATTTCCGCCACGCGGCTGGGGCCTTTTTTGAGCAGTTCAGAGGCCATCATGGCGACATTGGCGCCAGCCATCATGGCTTTGAGAACGTCTTCGGTGGTGTGAACGCCACTGGTGAGGGCAAGATCCGCATGGACGCGGCCATGGAGCATGGCGATCCAGCGCAAGGGCAAGCGCAATTCATTGGAATTGCTCAATACCAGGTTCGGGCAGACTTCTAGAGTCTCCAAGTCAAGATCAGGCTGGTAGAAGCGATTGAATAACACCAATCCATTGGCGCCCGCTTCAACCAGACGCCGCGCCATGTTGGGCAGCGAGGTAAAGAAGGGGCTGAGTTTGACGGCGATGGGGAACTTGACGCTGCGGCGGATATCATGCACCAGGGCGACATAAGATTCTTCAAGTTCTGCGCTGGTCAGGTTGTCGTCGGTTGGCAGGTAGTAAATGTTCAGTTCCAGCGCATCGGCGCCGGCGTCTTCCATTTTGCGGGCGTATTTAATCCATCCACCCGTTGAGACGCCATTCAAGCTGCCAATGACAGGGATGTTGACTGCTTTTTTGAGCTTTTGCAGAGTGTCAATATAGATATCCGGGCTGAGGGTATATTTGCCGGTATCGGGCAGGTAGGACATCGCCTCCTGGAAGGTTTCGGTGCCCTGGCTCAGATAGTGATCGAGTTCAAGGCTCTCGTTGATGATTTGCTCTTCGAACAGGGAGTACATCACAATCGCAGCAATCCCCGCTTCTTCCAGTTTCTTGGCAGTTTCTACCTTCTCGGATAATGGAGAGGCAGAGGCCACTAAGGGGTTCTTCAGGTTTAATCCTAAATAGGTAGTCGTCAGGTCGGTCATGGTTTTATCCTTATTTTGAGCGAGCAGCGACGCGCGAGGGAG
Organism: uncultured Anaerolineales bacterium; assembly: GCA_903872065.1. GTDB lineage: Bacteria > Chloroflexota > Anaerolineae > Anaerolineales > UBA4823 > CAIQJJ01. The sequence goes on from CAIQJJ010000179.1 coordinate 2,439, forward strand.
ATTTGGCCGCGCGCGTCACTGATCCCTTAATCCTAGTGATTTTCTTTTCCGTAGCTCATGGCGGCTAGCTGCTTGTAATACTCCCAGCGAGACCTGGCGTCTTGTTCGGCAAGTTTGAGCAGGTCCTGGGCGCGTTCTTCGTCGCTTTTCACAAGCATCTGATAGCGGGTTTCGTTGTAAACATAATCTTTGAGCGCAACGGTTGGCTCTTTGCTGTCCAGGGTGAGTGGGTTTTTGCCTTCCAGAGCCAGCACGGGGTTGTAGCGGTACAGTGGCCAGTAGCCAGAGGTGACCGCCATCTTCTGTTGATCGAGGCCTTTGCGCATGTCAATCCCGTGGGCGATGCAGTGTGAGTAGGCGATGATCACGGATGGGCCATTGTAGGCTTCTGCCTCAAGGAAAGCGGTAAGCGTCTGCTGGTCGCTGGCGCCCATGGCGACGCGGGCGACGTAGATGTAGCCATAAGACATGGCAAGCAGGCCCAGGTCTTTCTTGGAAATTCCTTTGCCCTGGGCAGCGAACTTGGCGACCGCTGCACGCGGGGTGGATTTCGAGGCCTGCCCGCCGGTGTTGGAATACACTTCCGTGTCCAGGACGAGCAAGTTTACGTTCCGCCCGCTGGCCAGAACGTGGTCAAGCCCGCCGTAGCCAATGTCATACGCCCAACCGTCGCCGCCGAGGATCCAGACGCTCTTGCGGACGAGCATATCGGCGATGCTGGCCAGGTCTTTGGCTTTCGCTTCGTTTGTTCCAGCCAGGCGCTGCTTGAGGAGGGCGACTCGTTCGCGCTGAGCCTTGATGCCGGTTTCATTGCTTTGATCGGCATTGAGCAGCGCAGCGACAAGTTCTTCTCCTACAACTGACGCCAAGGAAGGTAGAATTTCGCGCGCATATTCGTTTTGCTTGTCTATGGTCAGGCGCATGCCGAGGCCAAATTCGGCGTTATCTTCGAAGAGCGAGTTCGACCAGCTTGGGCCGCGCCCGTCGCGGTTGACGGTGTAAGGGGTAGTGGGCAGGTTGGCGCCGTAGATCGAGGAGCAGCCGGTGGCGTTGGCGATCATGGTGCGGTCGCCGAAGAGTTGAGTGAGCAGTTTGATATAGGGGGTTTCGCCGCAGCCGGTGCATGCGCCGGAGAACTCGAAGAGAGGTTCCATCAATTGGATGTTTTTTACCTGGCGAGTGTTGATCTGTGAGCGATCCACTTCGGGGATGGATTGGAAGAATTCCCAATTGGTGCGTTCTTGCTCGCGGATGGGCGGCTGGGGGACCATGTTGAGCGACTTGCGTCCAACCTGGCTCTTGTCCTTGGCCGGGCAGACTTCCACGCAGAGAGCGCAGCCGGTGCAGTCTTCGGGCGCGATCTGGATGGTGTATTTGCCGGGAAATTCTTTCCACTTTGATTCCATGGACTTGAAGGCGGCGGGGGCATTTGCCAGTTCTTTGCTATCGTATACTTTGCCACGAATGACAGCATGCGGGCAAACGAAGACGCATTTGCCGCACTGGATGCACAGGCTGGGTACCCATTCGGGGACTTCGAGGGAAATGTTGCGCTTCTCCCACTGGGTGGTGCCAGAGGGGTAGGTGCCATCCACCGGGAAGGCGCTGACGGGGATGTTGTCGCCATCCAGCCCGATGATGCGCCCCAGGACGTTTTTGACAAATTCTGGCGCTTGGTCGGGTACAGCCGGCAGGCGGTTGACGACGCTGGTGACCTGGGCGGGGACGGTTACTTCGTACAGGTTGGCGAGGGTTTGATCAACGGCTTCAAAGTTCTTTTGTACAACCGCTTCGCCGCGTTTGCCATAGGTCTTCTTGATAGATTTTTTGATCTGCTCGATGGCTTCTTCGCGCGGCAGAACGCCGGAAATGGCGAAGAAGCAGGTCTGCATGATGGTGTTGATGCGGGTACCCATGCCGGTGGCCTTCGCCACGTTGTAGGCATTGATCACGTAGAACTTGAGCTTTTTCTCAATGATGGTTTTTTGGGTTTCGGCGGGGATATGATTCCAGACTTCATCCGAGTCATAGGTGCTGTTGAGCAGGAAGGTGCCGCCGGTCATGGCCGATTTCAAAACGTCGTATTTTTCCAAGAAGTTGAACTGATGGCAGGCGACGAATTGAGCGTGGCTGATCAGGTAAGGCGAGCGGATCGGCTCGGGGCCAAAACGTAAGTGCGAGATGGTGATGCCGCCGGATTTCTTCGAGTCATAGACGAAGTAGCCCTGGGCAAAGTTGTCAGTTTCTTCACCGATGATCTTGATCGAGTTTTTGTTCGCGCCGACCGTACCATCTGCGCCCAAGCCCCAAAACAGGCAGCGCACGGTGGCGTCGCTTTCAATGTTGAAGGCGGGGTCGAAGGCAAGGCTGGTCTGGCTGACATCATCATTGATGCCGATGGTGAAGTGATTCTTGGGTTCGGCCTTCTTCATTTCGTCGAAGATGCCTTTGACCATGGCGGGGGTGAATTCTTTTGAGGAGAGGCCGTAGCGCCCGCCGATCACATTGATATCCATGCGCCGGGATTCAACCAGGGCATTGACTACATCCAGGTAGAGCGGTTCACCAGCCGCGCCCGGTTCTTTGGTGCGATCCAGCACTGCGACGGTCTTGACGGAAGACGGCAGGGCCTGGGCAAAATGCGCCACGGAGAACGGACGGTAGAGGCGGACAACCAAAACGCCTACTTTTTCGCCGCGCGCATTCAAATACTTGGCGGTTTCATAAGCAGTCTCAGCGCCGGAACCCATGGCAACGATGACGCGTTCTGCATCGGGCGCGCCGACATAATAGAAGAGGCTGTACTTGCGGCCGGTCAGACGATAGAACTGATCCATTGCATTTTGCACAATGGCCGGCGTCGCCGCATAGAAGGGGTTGACAGTCTCGCGCGCCTGGAAATAGACATCGGGGTTTTGGGCGGTGCCGCGGATGTAGGGGTGTTCAGGAGAGAGGGCGCGGGCGCGGTGTTTTTGCACCAGTTCATCGCTCACCATGGCGCGGATGACGTCATCGTTGATCATTTCGATCTTGTTGACTTCGGCAGAGGTGCGGAATCCATCGAAGAAATGCAAGAAGGGGATGCGCGATTCAAGCGTGGCCGCGGTGGCGATCAGGGCGAAGTCGTGCGCTTCCTGGACAGAGCAAGAAGCGAGCATGGCAAAGCCCGTCTGACGAACCGACATGACATCGGAATGGTCGCCAAAAATGGAGAGGGCCTGGGCAGCGATGGAGCGGGCCGAGACATGAAAGACGGTGGAGGTCAACTCACCGGCGATCTTGTACATATTGGGGATCATCAGCAACAGACCTTGTGAAGCCGTAAAGGTGGTTGTCAATGCTCCAGCTTGCAGAGCGCCGTGAACTGCGCCTGCTGCGCCGCCTTCGGATTGCATTTCGATCACCAGGGGAACAGTTCCCCAGAGGTTGGGGCGTTTTTGCGCCGACCATTCGTCAGCGAATTCGCCCATGGTGGACGAGGGGGTGATCGGATAAATGGCGATCACTTCACTCGTCTTGTGGGCAATGTAGGCGGTCGCTTCATTGCCGTCAAGATTGGCCATTCTTTTTGTCATTTTGGTACTCCCGTAAGTAATATTGGTCGAAACATCTTAAAGAACATGGGATAGGCGATGGGGATGTGTGACACAATGTCGTCGCCTCCTTCCCCGATTGAGAAGATATTTTATGTTACCAAACCGTTAGTTTAACGCTATTCAGCAAATTCTAAAAGTTATATATGGCATAGAAAAAGCTGTGACCTGTCATGATTTCGGGTGCTGCTATAATGGGGAAAATTTGCCATCGAAAGGGACTTTTTTATGAATCTAACAGACTATCTTGAGTTTACCACTGAGACTGCTTATCTGGCAGGGAAATTAACCCTGGGTTATTTCCAGGCTGGGGTGCGGCCCGATTATAAGAAGGATGATACTCCAGTGACGGTTGCAGACCGGCTTTCTGAGGAATTGATCCGCCGCCGGATTGAGGAACGTTATCCGGATCACGCGGTGGTCGGGGAGGAGTTCGGGATTAAGGAGACCCAGGGCGCTGCTTTTCGCTGGTTCATTGATCCAATTGATGGAACAAAGGCCTTTGTGCGCGGGGTGCCTCTATATGCGGTGTTGATCGGGTTGGAAGTGGAGGGTAAGCCGACTGTGGGCGCGGCGTACTTCCCGGCTTTGGATGAGATGTTGTGCGGCGCAATCGGCCTGGGTGCGTGGTGGAATGGCCGGCGGGCGCGCGTCTCTGAGTGCGATCGCCTGGATCGGGCTTACCTGGCTTGTACTGACCCTGGCAGTTTTGCGAAACACGGGCGTCAGGCCGCCTGGGAGCGTCTGGCGCAGGCCACCTATTACCGCGCCGGCTGGAGCGACGCTTATGGCTATCTCCTGGCGGCTACCGGGCGGGTGGAAATTATGGTGGATGCGATTATGGATGTGTGGGATTGCGGGCCTTTTCCGCCGATCCTGGCCGAAGCGGGAGGCTATTTTGGCGATTGGAAGGGCAATGTTGGGATTTATGGTCGAGAGGGCCTGGCGACGACGCAAAAACTATTCCCTGAAGTGCTGCGGGTGATCGAAGGCTGAATGGATGCCTGGATCGCGCTGAACCGCCCCAGGTGTAGTAGAATGTCTGTGAAAGGAATATCCTATGACAACAAGTCAAGTTTTACCACGAAGCACGCCGGAGGCGCAGGGGGTTTCCTCTTCGGCCATTGCAGCCTTTGTTGAACAAATTAAACAGTCGGTTGACAGCTTGCATAGTTTTATGCTGCTGCGCCACGGGACAGTAGTGGCGGAAACCTGGTGGAGGCCTTACCGTCCGGAGTCGCCGCACATGCTCTTTTCACTCAGCAAGAGCTTCACCTCGACGGCGGTGGGGCTGGCGGCAGCGGAAGGCCGCCTGTCGGTGGATGATCCGGTGTTATCCTTCTTCCCCGACGCGGCGCCGAAGAAAATCAGCGCCAACCTGGCGGCGATGCGTGTGCGTCATTTGCTTTCGATGTCTACCGGCCACGATCAAGATACTACTGGTCGCCTGTTTGGGCGGCGAGGGCATAACCCTGAGAAGGCCTTTCTGGCTTTAAAGGTGGAGCATGCTCCTGGCACGCATTTTGTCTATAACAGTGGGGCCAGTTATATGCTCTCCTCCATTGTGCAAAAGCTTACCGGACAGACAGTGCTGGCGTATTTGACGCCGCGTTTGTTTGAGCCTTTGGGCATTCAAGGCGCGACCTGGGAAAGCTACGTGAATGGGGTTAATTTCGGCGGTTGGGGTCTGAACGTTAAGACCGAGGATATCGCTCGTTTTGGACAGTTGTATTTGCAGAAGGGCGTTTGGAATGGGCAGCAGATATTGCCGGCGGCCTGGGTAGAAGAAGCGACGATGAAACAGGTCTCAAACGGCGACAATCCCGAAAGCGACTGGAACCAGGGCTATGGCTATCAATTTTGGCGCTGTCGCCATAATATCTATCGCGGGGATGGGGCTTTTGGGCAGTATTGTATTGTCATGCCTGAGCAGGATGCGGTGCTGGCGATTACCTCCGGGTTAGGAGATATGCAGGTCCCGCTGAATATAGTTTGGGATAAACTGCTGCCTGGTCTGAGCGGCGAGACGGCTGCCGGGCCGGCGGCTGAGGATTTAGGGCGCCTCTTGAACTCACTGGCGCTGCCTTTGCCGCAAGGCGCGGTAACTTCCCCCGAGGCTGGACGCGTCTCAGGCAAAGTCTATCGCTTTGAGCCAAACCCGGATAAGCTTAAATCGTTAAGCCTGGCTTTTGGCGAACAGTCTTGCCAGGTAACCTACGGTTTCCCACGGCGCGGCGGAACTGCGACAATGGTCCTGAACTGCGGGTATGGAAACTGGGTGGAGGGCATGATGATGTTGACCTCTCCGACGCAGCCTTCTGCAGTGCCGCAGCGGGTCGTGGCCAGTGGGGTATGGAGCGCTGAAGATACGTTTTTGATCACAGTTTGCGCTTACGAGACGCCGTTCGTCATCACTATTCGGTGCCGCTTCGAAGGCGATCAACTGTTTTACGATTTCAAGCCGAATGTCGGTTTTGGGCCCACCGAACGGCCGCAGTTGGTGGGGCAGGCCTGACAATCAAGTTCAAAAATTAATGTATTTCTTACGTTCGCGATGTATAATATAAAGGTTGCAAAATAGTTCTTAAGTACCAGGCTATTGCGAATGGAAATAGATTTTTATTCTCCTGTTCTGACCCAACCAATTCTTTTTGAGCTCCCAAATGTTGCGACGGGCGCGGTGGAATTATTCCCCGCGCTTTGGCGCGCCATCGAGGACTTAATTTCACCGGATGTGGAAATCCGCCGCAGCGGGCTGAAATCTTTGCATACGTTGGGGGCAGGGCGGCTTTCTCCTGTGGCGGCTTACTTTTTGGTCACGCGGTTGAATGAGCCGGTCGTGGAACTGCGCGCTCAGATTGTGCAGTTGTTGGGAGATTTGTTAATGCCGGACGCCGCCGGTCACGTTTTGCCGGAAGATGTCCGGCGGGTCATTGTGACCTCGGTCTCTCAAATCTGCCGGCGCGATATCTGCGGCTTGTTGGAGATGTTGGTGGAATATCCTGCTCAAGAAGCGGCTCTCTTTCACCTGCTGAAGTTGAATCCATTTGCCGGCGTGCAGATGGCGGATATTTTGGCAGATAAGCAGATCGCGATTGCAGTGCGGATGAAAGCTGCCCATCTGATCGGTATGATTGGGTATCTGGACGCCATCCCGACCTTAGAGAAGCTCCAGTCCAGGCTGGATGGCCGGCGCAGCGGGCAGCAAACGATGTTGTTTGCCCCTTCAGGCGCGGCGGAAGAAGCGCAACTGCTGCCGATTGTTCGCAATACCCTGGCGATGCTGAAGTCTCCTTGAAAAAACAAAACCCCCGGCCAAAACGCCGGGGGTTTTGCTGCACGCAGGATTTGTTGACTAACGCAAAGGCTGCTTACAGTTGGGGCAGTAACTTTCCCTCTGTTTGATCACGAAGCCGCAATTTTGGCAGGTGCGCGGTTGGACCTCGCCTAACGGCGCGCCGCAAGCAACGCAGGATGGTTCGGTGATGGGATTGGGTGTGCTGCAGTAGGCGCATACCAGGCGGCGCAAACGCTCCGAAAGTTCATAAGACGCGCCGGCGTTGCGTGCAACTTCTTCAATCGCGCTCCAGACTTCATCGGAAAGGCTGAGATTTTCAATATCCTGGGCCAGATCGTCTAACCTTCCCAAGATATTCCACGGATTGAGCAGGGTAGCCATAGCCGTTTGTCCCAGGCTGGCTGCAACACCCAACCAGGCTTGCCGTCCGATTTGAACCGAGACGCCGTCTGCCGCTTTTTCAATATTGATCGTCAGGGTGGTTTGCCCACCCGAAGCTGGCCGGTCGCGCGTGCCGACCTGCACGGTGATGCGGTTCGAGTCGCCTACCTGCTGGGCGCGCAGATTGCCGCGGTTGAAACGGGCGACGAGCGTCCGGGCAATATCTGTTGGGGTCAGGTTGCCGTGAAAGATGCGGGGTTCCATCCAATTACTCCTGTAAATTTTGGGCAGTGAGTAGATTATAATCCACTCTGCTCTGGATCGCTTCATTCAGCGGTAAGTTTTTGAATTGTTTTTAATCTACGGTTGTGAACGAGTTATGTCGCGTGTAAAGATTGTTCCTATTTTGGGTTTATTGTGTGTTTTGTGCGGCCTATGGTTTCATGCTGCGCCTCTGGCCCTGGCGGCGCGCCTGGCGCAGCAGCCGACGGTTTCTATTCCGACTGTGACGAGTACCCCCAAGGGGAGCGTGGTGACGCCAAAGACCGGCCCTGGCGCTGAAGATGAGATCAATGTGCGCTCCGGGCCGAGCGCCAGTTATGCGCGGGTAGGAGTACTGGTGATTGGGCAGGAAGCGCCGGCCCTGGGACGCACCGATGGCGGCGACTGGATTTTAATCGCCTATCCTGGCGCGCCGGATAATATCGGTTGGGTGTATACGCCTTACGTAGACATTTCGCCGCCGGATGCTACACTTTCAATTGTTGAGCCGCCTGCCACCCCTACCCCGCGCGTTACCGCGACCATTGATCCAACGTTGGCGGCGCAGTTTATTCGCGAAATTCCCGCCACCCGCTTGCCCACTTTTACCCAGCCGCCGCCGCTGGTTATTCCCACTTACATTGCACCGACGACTTTTAGCGTCACCGGGCGCTTGCCAGTGGGGATGCTGATTGTGGGATTGGGTGTTTTTGGCATGTTTATGGCGCTGCTGTCTTTGCTGCGGGGGCGGTGAAACTTAAAAAAACAGCCCCTCCAAATCAGAAGGGGCTGTTTTTTTGGGTCAGGATAATGAAAAAAGGGTTAGTGACAGCCACAACCCCCGCCCTCGCCCGATGAGCGAGAACTGCCGCAGCCGCATGAAGCCAGCGCATTGGGGTTTTGAATTTTGAATCCGCTGCCTGTCGCTTCATTGATGTAATCTACGGTCGCGCCGTGCAGATAGCCGATCGACACTTCATCTACCACTACTTTAACGCCATGCTGTTCTGTAACAATGTCTTGTTCGCGGACGTTTCCTTCCAAGGCCATGCCATATTGAAAACCTGAGCAGCCGCCTCCCGAAACGAACACGCGCAAGGCATAACCTTGCAGATTGCGTTTGGCAAACAAATCCTGCACCGCCGCAGCCGCGCTTTCGGTCAGGGTAACTTGATCCGTTTGAGTTTGTTCGAGAACCAGATCCATAGAAAACTCCTCATCAATCTTCTTTGAATAAATTGGACTAATTTTATCAAAATAACTCTGGCGCGTCAATGGGAGTCTAGCACCCTACAATTTTGTTAGCGCAGTGAATTAACACTTTTGTGGCTTGACATGCTCATTTACACGTGATAATCTTGGGCCTGTTATCGTTCACATAGCGAATCTTATCGTGAGTGAAAATATTTTCAGTATGGTTTGAGAGGAGTCTCTTCAATATGTCTAAGCGTGTTCCCGGAACCGTAAAATGGTTCAACGCGGTCAAGGGGTATGGGTTTATCGGTAATGATCAGGGCGAAGATATTTTCGTTCATTACACAGCGATTTGCGATCAAAACTTTCGCAGCCTTGAAAAAGGGCAGCGAGTTGAGTTTTCGATCGAAGAAGGGCCGAAAGGACTGCAGGCAGCCAACGTCACTGCCTTATAAACTTGCCAAGTGGGGTGGATAGAATGACTGAAATAGCCGACGCTCATTCTGGCTTTGTGGCTGTTATGGGGCGTCCAAATGTGGGTAAATCAACCCTGTTGAACACCCTCCTCCAGCAAAAGGTGGCGGCAGTTTCGCCTCGTCCACAAACGACGCGCCGCCAGCAACTGGGCATTTTGACGCGCCCGGACGGCCAGATTATCTTTGTGGATACGCCTGGTGTTCACGTCCCCCGGCATCGTTTGGGCGAGGGGATGAACCAGGCGGCCCGCGCCGCTTTGATGGACGCTGATCTGATCCTCTTTTTGGTGGATGCCAGCCAATCACCCGATGAGGAAGACCGCTTGCTGGCGGGCTGGATCATTGAACTCAATCTCGCCGCCAGGTGTTTTCTGACGCTGAATAAGTGCGACCTGCTTACGCCGGCCGAGATCGTCCAACGCCAGGCCCTGTATCAGGAAATGCTGCCCACGGCGGAGCTGTGTAATATCTCAGCCGCCAATGGGAGCGGCTGCCAGGCGCTCGTTGAGCGTCTGCTGGCGCGCCTCCCGGCGGGGCCAGCGTTTTACCCGGAAGACCAGGTTACAGATTTTTATGAGCGTGAAATCGCCTCCGACTTGATTCGCGAGGCGGCCTTGCTGCACCTGCGCGACGAAGTGCCGCATGGTATCGCAGTGCGCATTGATGAATATAAAGATCGCGGTGAAGACAAAGCCTATATCCTGGCGACGGTTTTTGTTGAGCGTGAGACGCACAAAGGAATTGTGATCGGGCAGGGAGGGGCAATGCTGAAGAAGATCGGCGCCGAGGCGCGGGCGCAGATTGAGACGATGACCGGGCGCGGGGTGTATCTTGAATTGAAGGTAAAGGTGCAAAAGAACTGGCGCGATGATGAAAGCTCTTTACGCCAGTTTGGGCTGCTGACGCGCCCGGATGACAAATAGAAGGTCGCAAAGCTTGGGCTTGAAAACTTCAGAGTGAAAAACTCCCGCTGAAGGATCGCAGCGGGAGTTTTTGCATTGCAGCTTAGGAAGTCTCACCGGCCGCGCTGGGGGCAGCGGCTGGGGGAACGGCCGGAGGAACAGCGGGTGGCATAGGCGGCGCGAAGGTCATGGGGTATTCGCGCGTGCCGTAACGGGTCAAGATGACGGCGCCTAATCCCAGAGCGGTGACAAGGAACGGCAGGATCCAGCCCACGCAGATCAATATTTTGTCCACCCCCATGGCGACAAAGGTCAGGGCGAATGTCCCCAAGCCAGCGCTGAGCGCGGGATGCCAGTCTTGCTTGAACACTTCCGCCAGGCGTTTGCCCAGTTCAGCGCCCAGCACGACCCAACCGAAGACTGCAGTGACGATCAGGGCCAGGGCGGCGACCGGCGCCAGGGGGATCAGCAGCAAGGTGAGAATTAACGCCACCAGGACAAACGGCGAGGCCAGCATCGTAATCAAGCCCATGCCGCCAGCGACCAGCGGTTGGGAAACCACAGCTTTGCCGGCGCGTTCGATGGGCTTGGGCCAAAACATGACCACGATCATCGCCAGAGCAGCCATTACCAGGGTAGCGACGGGCAGCCACAACCACCACAAAGCATCCAGGGTGTGGGGATAGACCACGGGGGCGCTTGGGACGAACACCTGCCCCGGCAGCACAAGGCGCATTGAGCCGGCGCTCTCTGAGGTAATATCGCCTTTAACCTGGGCCTCGGGGTCTTTGTTGAGCGACCCACCCATAGTGGTGATATTGCCATCCACAACCGCGTTTGCGCCAAGCTGCACATACCCGCCCAGGATCAAGATGTGTCCCCGGATGCCGCCATCGGCGGAAAGATTGCCGCCAATGACCACAACATCGCCTTTGACCACCGAATCTTGCTCCAGTTCGGCGTTGCCGCCCAAGACGAACAGACTGTCCGCCAGGGTCTCACCGCTTTTGAGCACGTAGTTGTCGCCGATGACAAATTCATCGGGCGTGGGTGTGGCGGCCAAAGCTGCGCCGGGCATCGCCAGGGCCATCAGGGCGATTAGAACGAGCAAGAGAAGTTTGCGTGCTGTTTTCATAAGCTGATGCTCCGTGTAGAAGAGGTTAGCTGCCGGTAAGTGACGAGCCACAGCACACTTAGAAAGCTGGTGACGCCTGTGAACAGAACCAGACCTGCCAGGGGAAATCCATAGCGCAGATTGAAGCCGGCCAGGGCGAAGGTTCTGATCAGTTCCAGGAGCGAGACCCCAAGTGAAAGGGTATAGGCTCGCAAGAGGAGCAAGTTGGTGGGGGAACCGATCAGGGTCGCGATCTGGCTGCCCAGCAAGATGATTAAAGCCAGGGCGTTCACCGAGACAATGCCGAAGACGATCCAGGCTTGCTGGCGCTGGCGCGCCAGCTTCTCAGCCGCCTGGCGTTCGAGCCAGCGCGCAGTGAAATTGGCCTTGGGGGCGACTTGCGGCGCGGTTTTGAAGAGGCGTTCGACGCCATTCAGGGATTCTTTCAGCTCCCGGCAGGCGTCGCAGTCGTGGAGATGCTGCTGCAAGGTTTGCGCCTGATAGGGGGAAAGTGGGCGCTGTGAGAGAATCCAATCGTCAAAAGGCTGGTGAGTGGACTTTGCCATGCTTGCTCCTTTCTACCGGTAAGGTTGAAGGGGGATTTTCAGCAGGTTGGGCGGAAGATTGTTCCTTCCACTGCTGCGCCAGTTCCAAACGAGCGCGGTGCAGGCGGCTTTTCACCGCGCTGACCGTCAGCCCGAGGGATTCGGCGATTTCTTCATAAGATAAATCGTACCAATACAGCATGATGACCGCGGCGCGATCTTGAGGGCCGAGATTTTTGAGCATGGCCTGGATGCGGCGCTGTTCCTCGTGGAAGGCGGCAGCGGCTTCGGGGCCGGGGGCGATGTCGGGCGGGTCCAGATCGGGCAGTTGATCCATCGAAAGCACGGTCATGCGCCGGCGACGGATTTGGTCAATACAGTAATGTGCGGCGATGGAAAGCAGCCAGGTGGAAAACGAGCGCTGCGTATCGTAACTGCGCATCGCGTTATAAGCTCGCAGAAACGTTTCTTGGGCGGCATCCTCTGCTTCATCGGGGTCGCCCAACATGCGGTAACATAAATTGAACACTGGCCGCTGGTATGTTTCAACCAATTCGGCGAAAGCTTCAACGTCACCTTGTAGGGCCTTGGTGAGCCAGGTTGGCTCAGATGGGTTCACGGGTATGCTCCTGATAGCTGCCTGATATGGCGTGCTGTGTTATTCTGTTTCTTTATACGGAGGCCAGGGTAGAAAAGTTGCACAAACCAAGAAAACGGGCTAATTTTTGAGTTTTTGGAAGCCTTCGCCCAAGGCCTCGTAGGCGTGACCGATGACCATGAACGCATTGGGATCGGCTTCGTGAACCAGGGTTTTAAGCTGACTGACTTCGGTGCGCGAGATGACCACATACAACACCTGGCGCGGAGTATTGGTGTACGCCCCCCGGCCTTCCAAAAGCGTCACGCCGCGCTCCATTTCGTACAGCACCTTATCGGTGACAGATTTGGGGTTATCCGTGATGATCATGGCGGTGCGAATCACGTTTGAGCCTTCGACAATGGCTTCGGCGGCGATCCCACTGATATACAGGTTCACAATGGCGTAGAGGGCATTCTCCCAGCTAAATGTCAGGCCGCCCAAGAGCATGACGATCGAATCAGTCCAGAGATAGCTTTGTGAGATGGGCACGCCGCGCCAGTGATTGAGAATGCGGGCAAGGATATCTGAACCCCCACTGGTGCCTTGCCCGCGGTAGACCAGGCCAAACCCGATCCCGCTGACTACTCCGCCGTACAGCGTGTTGAGGACGAGATCGGGGGTCAGGCCGTGGGCCGGCGCAAAAGGGATCGGCAGATCGGTAAAGACCGAGACGGCGATCACCGCGAAGGCGGTGCGCAGGACGAAGCGCGCCCCGCCCAGGTAGCGCCAGCCGAGCAGGAAAATCGGGATATTGCCGATCAAGATCATCAAGCCGATCGGCCAGCCGGTGTAATGGTTGATGAGCTGGGCGATGCCGCTCACGCCGCCGCTGACGAGATTGGCCGGCACGAGGAAGAGACGGATGGCAATGGCTTGCAGCAAGGCTCCCAGGGCAATCAGCAGATAGTCGCCTGCCGATTGCCAGGAGAGACGGAAACGAAGGGCGCGCATCCAGGAGGGCATGGCGATGATCTCTTGGCGTTTCGAGCGGTCAGTCGTCCAGCAGCTTGACGCCGGCGAGCTGTTCCAGGATGCCAACCACCGCCGAATTGTCGAGTTCGGCCATGCCCATCTGGAGCATGGCGTTGAAAAGCTGCGCATCGGGGGCGGCTGAGGGCAAAGGAATGCCATATTGGCGGGCGGTCTCGATGACGATGTTTAAGTCTTTGGCTTGCATATAGGCTTTGAAGCCGGGGGCGCGGTTGCCGCTGAACAGGCGCGGCGGTTTGACGTCCAGCGTCCAGCACTGCGCCGCGCCACCGCGGATCGCCTCGACCACTTTTTGCGGGTCGGCGCCCGATTTCTTGGCGAAGATGAGCAGTTCGCCCATCGCCACCATTTGCGCGGCGACCATAATTTGATTGCAGGCTTTGGCGATCTGCCCGGCGCCCGATTCGCCGACATGGGTGATGGTTTTGCCCATCGCCTGGAAGACCGGGCGCGCCTTTTCCAGGGCTTCAGCCGGGCCGCCGATCATGATCGCCAGGGTGGCGTTGCGCGCCCCAATATCGCCTCCCGACACCGGGGCATCGAGACTCTGGACGCCAACTTTGCCCAGTTCTTCGGCGATCTTGCGCGCCGAGGCCGGCTTGATGGTGGAATTGTCCACGAAGACCAGGCCAGGATGCGCGCCGGCGCGGATGCCTTGCGCGCCCAGGGCGACCTCTTCGACATCCGGGGAATCGGGTAAATTGGTAAAGACCACGTCTACCTGGGCGGCCACTTCTGCCGGCGAGAAGGCCGCTCTGGCGCCCTCCGCGACCAGCTCGTCCACCGCGGCGCGGCTGCGATTGTGAACGACGAGCGGAAAACCCGCCTTGAGAATATTGCGGGCAATGGATTTGCCCATTAAGCCTAAGCCAATATAACCAACGGTCAGCATAACAACCTCCGGGGATGAAATGTGTGAGCAACAGGCGGATATTATAATGGCAAAGTGATCGCTTAATTGATGCCGGCTTCTTGCAATGCTCTGACAACCAGTTGGTATTCATTTTCCAACTCGACCACCAGGCCATCCGCCCCCTCGACCGTCTTGGCCTTGCCCATGCTCTCCAGTTGCAGGGCCAGGGTGGCGATGCGCTGCGCGCCCAGGCTGTTGCTGCTGCCTTTGAGTGAATGGGCGTGCAGGCGCAGATCGCCAGCGGCTTTTTCGGCGACCGCCTTGTGAATAGACTTGATCAGCGGCGGCGTTTCTTCCAGGTACAGGTTGAACATATCTTTGACAAAGCCGGGCGACTCATCTTGCATCATGGCGCGCAGCCCTTCGATCACGCTCCAATCAATGGCCGGCTTTTGGGCCGGGACGATCATTTCCTCGCTGGCGCGGCTGGCGGCCGGCTGCGGCGCCGGGGCTGGCGCGGAGGGCGGCGTCGGCTCGCAGCAGCTCAAGGCGGCGGTTAATTCCTCCACACGGATCGGCTTCCCAATGTAATCGTCCATGCCGGCGGCCAGGCATTTCTCACGGTCGCCGGACATCGCCTCGGCGGTCAGGGCAATGATGCGCGGCCCGCCCGGTCGCGGCCAGCGCTGGCGGACGCGCCGCGTGGCCTCCAGCCCATCCATTTCGGGCATCTGGACATCCATCAAGATCACATCATAGGGCTGGCGTTCCAATGCTTGCAAAACCTCAACCCCATTGGCGGCCAGGTCGGCGCGGTAGCCCATCTTGCTGAGAAGCTGGAGCGCCAGGCGCTGGTTGATGTGATAGTCCTCGGCCAGCAGAATCCGCAGCGGGACGCGCTCTGCCAGGTGGCGGTCAATGCGAGAGGTCTCCTTTTTGGCGCGGTGCGAGGTGAAGACCTGCTGATTGGAAAAGACATTGACCAGGATATTGTGAAGCTGCGACAGGCGGATCGGCTTGTAGAGATACGCGGCGAACTGCGCCTCTTCTGAATTGGGCTCCTTGCGCCCCAGGGAGGTGATCATAATCAGCGGCAGTTGGTGGGAATCTAACTTCTTGCGGATTTGCAGCGCCAGCGTCAGCCCGTCCATTTCGGGCATCTGCATATCCAGCAGCGCCACATCAAACTCATGGCCGTCTTGAATCCATTTTAACGCCTGCTCTGGCAGGTGCGTCTTATAGGGGATCATGCCCCACTGCCGGGTCTGGGCGGTCAAAATCTCCAGGTTGGTAAAGTTGTCATCCACGATCAACACATTCTTGCCGGATAACTGTTCGGGGTTGAGTTGCAGGTAAGGGCGCGCCTCGGCGGCCACCGCTTTGACGCGAATGGTGAAATGAAAGGTGCTGCCCTTGTGCAGGATGCTGTCTACCCACATCGTCCCCCCCATGATCTCACTCAAGCGTTTGCTGATCACCAGCCCCAACCCAGTGCCGCCATACTTGCGGGTGGTCGAGGCATCCACCTGGCTGAAGGACTTGAACAGGCGATCCAGGCGATCGGCGGGGATGCCGATGCCGCTGTCGCGCACCGCGAAATGCACCAGCGTGGTGTGATCGGTCCCGGAATGCGGCGACTGCGGCTCTGCGGCAGCCTCGCTGCTGATCGAAATGATGACCTCGCCCTTTTCGGTAAATTTGACTGCATTGCTGAGCAAATTGAGCAAAATCTGGCGCACGCGCGTTTCGTCGCCCAGGATATTGGGCGGGACGCGGTGATCAATGGTGTAGGCCAGGTCTATACCCTTTTGCGTGGCGCGCATCGCCACCATTTCTAGCGCGCTCTCGACGCATTCATAAAGATCAAAGGGGTGTTCGTCCAGGTCCAGCCGCCCGGCCTCGATCTTTGAAAAGTCCAGGATGTCGTTGATAATATTGAGCAGCGCATCGGCGCTGTCGCGCACCGTGGCGGTGTATTCACGCTGCTCGCGGCTCAACTCTGTATCCATGAGCAGGCTGGTCATGCCGATAATCCCATTCATCGGCGTGCGGATTTCATGGCTCATCGTTGCCAGGAAAGCGGACTTGGCGCGGTTGGCCGACTCGGCGGCGTCGCGCGCCTGGCGCAGTTCATTTTCCAGGCGCTTGCGCTCAGTGATGTCGCGCAGCAGCAGGATGATCCGGCTGATCTGTCCGGCTTCATCTTTTAAGAACGTGGCGCTCATATTGACCACCAGTTCACGCCCGTCTTTGGTCAGGCTCTTGGTCTCCACATCCTGCACCTGGCCGGCCTGCATCCCCAGGGCAAACACCCGGCGCAAATTTTCTCTTTCATTCTCCGGCACAAAGTCTATTTTCCTGCCGACGGCTTCTTCGGGCCGCCAGCCGAAGGTCTGGGTGAATGTGCGGTTGATCGAGAGGACATTTTCTTGCGCGTCGTACACGATCATCGGCTCTGGCGATACATCCAGCAGCAAGCGGTGATATTCCTCGCTGGCGTGCAAAGCGGCTTCGGCGCGCTTGCGTTCGGCCAGTTCTTGCTGGACGGCCGCATACAACCGCGCATTATCCAGCGCCACTGAGGCCAGGGCGGCAAACCGCGCCAGGACTTCTTGCTCGGTCGGGCCAATTTTGCGCTCGGTATCCAGAAACGCCAGGCTGATCACACCGATCACCTGCTCGCCGGATTTCAATGGGGCGCCCAACATGCCGCGATAGGCCGGCATGTCGGCATCCATGCGCCGCCCTTCCCAATTGCGATAATCATCCACCGCCAGCGGCTGTCCGCTCGCCCAAATTTTCCCCGCCAGCCCCTGGCCAGGGATGATGCGCAAGCCCACCCGCTGCGCCTGCGAACCGATCCCCACCCTCATCTCCATCTGGGTTTGATCGGGCGTGAGCAGGTAAATAAACC
>CAIQJJ010000180.1 GCA_903872065.1 uncultured Anaerolineales bacterium
GGCCATCCGGGCCGACCCAGGCGTCGGTCTTGACGTTGATCCCGACCTGGCAGGGCTGCTCCACCGGCTGGCTGGAGGCGTCCATGCCCAGAGCAAGCGTCAGGTTGGCATTGATCGTCCCCACGCCGCCGCCGAGCTTGTAGTTGTAACCTGGGTCGCTGCCCAGGGCGTTGGGGTCAACCACCTCGATTTTGCTGAAGGTGTAGCTTCCCTCGATGGTTCCGTAAGCCTGCCCCATGCAGCCCGCCAGGAGGAAACCGCCCGCCGCGGCCGCGCCCAGCAGCGCCGCCAGCCAACGCCGCCGCTTGCCCCTGTCCCGCTTCTCCTTCGTGCGGAGGGTCGGCAGGAGCGCCAGCCCTGCCAGCAGCGCCGCCGCGCCCAGGCTTGCCCCCTGCCAGTTCAACGGGAATTTCGGCCCGCCGGGGCGGCTGCTCCCAATGAATGCGCCCGGCGGCAGCAGACCGGCCGCCCCCTGCGTCGGTTTGAGCAGTTCGATCTTGTAAGTCAGTTCGACCTTGTCCGGCAGCAGGCGGGCGTTGGCCTCGATGCGCACATCCTTCAACCCCGCGCCGCTCCCTTGCCAGACCAGGTAGCTGCCGTCCTGGATGTCGGCGTCTTTGACGAACGTACCATTGCCCATCACAATCGCCAGCGCCGGGTCTCCCTGGGCAAACTGCTCAATTGGCTGTCCCGGCGCCATGCCCTCCACTTCGCCGCAGTTGATGCTGCCGTATGCGCCGCTGCTGTTGACGCCCAGCCAGTCGCCGCTCAGTTCGATCACCTTGAAGCTGGCCTTAAATGTCTGCGGCTGATCGCTGGCAAACGCTCCAATCCGCACGCTGCCGATGCCCATCTTTTTGGAGATCGCTCCTAGCAGGACAGTTTGATCGCCGGCGTACAGAGTGGGTTCTTGATCGTCCAGGCGCGCCCAAAACGGCGGGCCAGCTTCGATCTTCAAGACGCCCGGCAGCCCGGCCACGTTGACAACGCCGTTGCTGATCGTCAGCGGGTAGACGCCGCCTTTTTGCATCTTCGCCTCGACGCTGGCCTCGTAGCCGTTGGCTTTCTTCACCTGGTCTTTCATCCAGCCCACATCCATATTGGCCACTCCATCGGCGCTCAGCAGGGTGGCGTAATCGCCGTAGAGCTTGCCGGCTTTTTGGGTGATGGCCGGCAGGAAAGCGTCCGTGCGCGCCTCCAGCGGCTTGACCCCTAGCAGGTAGCGGGCGGTATCAGAGGCCGCCCGTTCATAACCGGCCAGGGCGCCCCCGCTGTCCAGGGGGAAGCTGCCGTCGTTGATCGCCTGGGCGAATTGGGCTTGCGTCAGGGCGCAGTTTTTGCCCGGCTGATTGCATACGCTGACGTATAACTGCTGCGCCTGCAAGTAGCGCGCCGTCTCGCCAAATTTCCAGATCAGCGGCGCCGACTGAAAGGCCAGCGCGTTTTGGTTGGTGGCGATATTGCCATAGCCAGACAGGTTTTTCTCGATGCACGCCGTGTCATAGAGAAAGGTCGCGTACTCGGCGCTCGTCTCCAACCACCAGGCGTGCGCGCCCGACCAGAAATTGGCGTTCATCGGGTATTCTTCATCTTCCACCCAATGGAAAAGTTCGTGCGCCACCGTGCAGCGGTTTTCGCTGCTGCTCAAGCCAGAGACGAAGCGCCACGGCAGGTACAGGTTGCCGGTGCGCGGGCTGTATTCGGGGTCCTTCAGACCGGCCTGGACGATGATGTCCACCGCCCGGCTGGCGCTGATCGCCGCGCTGCGGAAGCCCTTGGCCTGGTAGCTGCTCATGATCGCCGCCGCCGCCTGGATCACCTGCTTGGCGGCGGTGTAGATGCCATCTTTAAGCTCAGATGGGTAGTTGTCTTCCCAGAAGATGTAGACTGAGCTGTCGCTGCTGCGCCAGCAGTGGTTGAGGGTGAACCGTTCCGCCACGCAGGACGCTCCGCTCTCGCCTTGCCCGGTGGGGCGGAAAAGCTCGTCCACGCCAGGCCGTCCAAAACTGGCGAATAGGGTGTAAGTGAAGCGCCCGGCCGGCGCGGCCGAACTGGCCTGGCGCGGCGTCAGCACCAGGTACTGCGTGGCGCTTTCTTGCTGCACGGTCGCCGGGTACTGCGAGGCGGCCTGCGGCGCGCCCAGGGCCGGCCGCGCCACAAAGAAGCCGTTTTCCGGCGCCAGGCCCAGTTCGCCCAGGTAGCGTCCGTCCACCAGGATGCCCAGGCGGGCTTGCGGCGAGGCGGCCGGGAAGCGCAGCTCCGCGCGGCCGATCCCGTCGCTTTCGGGGGCGCTGACCGCGTAGGCCAGCGATTCAACCTGGTAGGCTTTCTCGATCTCGGCGAGCAGCGCCCCGCCCAGTTGGCTGGCGACGAGATGCGCTTGCAGGCTAGGACTGATCGCACCCTCGGGCAGGCTCAGTGTGACGCCGGCCGCGTCCCTCACCTCCTCGCCGGCTTGCAGCGGCAGGTCGCTGACGACGACGGGCGCGGCGGCGGTCGGCTGAATGACGCTGGTGGCCGTTGGCGTGATGGGCGTGAGGGTCGCTGGAACGCTGGCGGCCGCATCGCTGGCGGCTGCGTCGCTCTTTACAGTGGGCGCGGGGGCGCTGGCAGTGGGCGCGGGATTGGAAGGCGTCGCCGCGCTGGTCTGGCGCTCGTTCGACAGGCGGGCGTTCATCACCCACCAGCCGGCCAGCAGCATCCCCAGGCTGCACAGGCAGGCGATCACGAGCAGCCCGCCAAGCAGCGGCAGCGCCGGCCAGGCGCGGCCGGTCTGCCGCTGCGGCGCAGACCTGGCGGCGGGCGCTTTGGGCGGTTCTGGACTGTTGGGCGGGGCGCTCATTTCGGTTTGCCCGGTGGCTTTTTGGACGGCGCTGACGCGCAGCGTGGCCCGCCCGATGGTGAAATTTTCGTTGAGCGGCAGTAGTTTCCATTCCCCTGGCCGGATGCGCTGCCCGCCGACGATCACGCCATTGCTGGAATGGCGATCCACAATCCACACCCCGCGCCCATCCTGGCGCAAAAAGGCATGCTCGCGCGAGACCTGGCTGTCA
>CAIQJJ010000181.1 GCA_903872065.1 uncultured Anaerolineales bacterium
GCGGTCATTGGCGGGACGCCGGGCCTGGCCTTTTCGCTCAATGCGCCGGCTGGTTTGCATGGCGGCCTCGATTACCGCGCCGCCGCGGACGTTGCTGGCCAGGTTGCCGCCCAGTCCCTCGCCCAGGGCCTGGATACCTCGATCTTGCTCAATGTCAACATCCCTTACCTGCCGGCGGGGGAGATCAAGGGCATCCAGATCACGCGCCAGGGGCAGCGCCTGTATCGCGACCAACTGGATCGCCGCCTCGACCCGCGCGGCCGTCCGTATTACTGGTTTGGTGGCGATCCGCCTGGCGGCGTTCCTGATGACGGCACCGATATTGGCGCTTTGTCCCAGGGCTATGTGACCATCACTCCGCTGCATCTTGATTTAACTGCTTACCAGGCGATTGACGTTTTGCGCCAGTGGGATTGGAACGGCGCTTAAATTCACTCTTGACAAATTTGACAGTAATGGTATGATTTAGCTAACCCCACCCCCCAGGGGGGGGTATGGAGAGAGCTTATGGAACATTCCAACGAGGCGGTTCTCAAACGCCTTAAAAATGCGGACGGCCATTTGCATGGCGTGATCCGTATGGTTGAAGAGGATGCTTACTGTATTGATGTCATCCGCCAGATTCAGGCGGTGCAGGCGGCGCTGAACAAGGTCAGCACCGTCATCCTCGAAGAACACCTTAATTCATGCGTCATCACCGCCATTCGCGGTGAAAACCCGGCCGATCGCGAGCGCGTCCTCAAAGAGATTGCGGATGTGTTCGAGGCGGCTACCAAAACCTGAAGGAGATTATCTCATGACTACCGTTACCTATTCCATCCCCAATATCAACTGTGGGCATTGCGTCCACACCATCCAGACCGAAGTCAGCGAACTGGCCGGCGTGACCGAAGTGCGCGCCAGCTCCCAGACCAAGACTGCCGTGATCACCTTTGATTCCCCGGCGACGGATGAGGCGATCAAGAAACTGCTGACCCAGATCAACTACCCGGCGGTGAACTAATATGGCCGCGACGACTGCTAAGGGAAGCCTGGCTTCCAGGCAGCTTACCCTTCCTATCACGGGAATGACCTGCGCCAATTGCGTGGCCTCGGTGGAACGCAATTTGAAAAAGGTCAATGGCGTCGCCTCGGCAGTCGTCAACCTGTCGTCGGAGCGCGCTACGGTAGAGTTCGACCCGGCCCTGGCCGGGCTGACCGACCTGATCGGCCGCGTGGAGCGCGCCGGCTATGGTATTGCTACCGGCGAGGCTGATCTGCTCATCCGGCGCATGTCCGATGACAACGACGCCCGCCGCCTGCAAAAGGCTCTGGCCGAGATCGAGGGCGTGCTGGATGTGCAGGTCAGCTTTACCACCGAGCGGGCGCGCTTGCACTATATCCCGACCCTGGTCAGCCAATCCGATCTGCGCCGCGCTGTTGCTGCGACTGGCTTCGAGGCGGTTGAGAGCGGCGGCGAGGCCGAGGACGCTGAGGCCAAAGCCCGCGAGGCGGAGATCAAGCAGCAGCGTCATTTGCTGATCACCGGGTTGATCTTTACTGTCCCTCTGTTCTTGCTTTCCATGAGTCGTGACTTTGGCCTCCTGCCGGCCTTCTTCTATGTGCAAAACAGCGGCATGGTCGGCATGCGCGAATCGCCGGCCTGGTTCAACTGGATTTTGCTGGCGATTGCCACGCCGGTGCAGTTTTATGTCGGCTGGCAGTATTAC
>CAIQJJ010000182.1 GCA_903872065.1 uncultured Anaerolineales bacterium
CCGAGCCGCACGAAAGCCAGGGGCGCTACAGCTTCCGCCAGGAAGCCCGCACCCCCGATGCCCCGCATCTGCTGGCGCAGTCGGCCGCCGAAGACCCGCGCGATCTGGCGCTCTACCTGCTGGTGGACCGCTCCGGCTCGATGCGCGACTGCGAAACCGAAGTGCGCCTGGCATTGATGAGCCTGTACCTGGCCGGAACGGAGCTTGAGATCCCCACCGGCCTGGCCTTCTTCGGCGCTCACTCCGACACCGAGCGCGAGCGCGTCCTGGAAGTAGCACCGCTATCACCGAAAGCTGACGAGAGCGTCAAGGCGTTGATTGCCGGTTTCCACGGTCGAACGCATTACGAGTTTTTAGACTGGGGCCTGAAGCTGGCCGAAGAGTCCCTGCGCGCGTGCCCCCAGCGCCGGCGCTTTGTTATCGTGCTGCACGATGGCGACCCGGTGTACGACGGGACCGACGGCAGCGACCTGCTGCTCAGCCAGTCCCGCCTGCGCCGCCTGGAACGCTCCGGGATCACGGTCCTGGGCATCTACCTGGGCGACGATAAGGAGATGATCGGCAAGCTCAAGCAGCTTTTCGCCCATCTGATCGTCTGCTCGAACAACGAACTGCCGGATAAGCTCGGCAATCTGCTGAGGAGTCTGGCTTAGATAAACTGAAAAAGGGCAGGTCTATCCGCCTGCCCTACCAATTTTACAAAATAACACCTGATCTCCGAACGATTTTTGCGGGATGTGCATTTACCTTACTTGTTGGGACTGATCGTTATTTGCGGCGCTGCAGCGCCTGGAACAAGAGGTTCTAAATTTGTATAGAAATTCAGGCGCACAATATCGATGGAATCTGCCATCGGCATCAAGGCGTAAACTTCTCCATCCGGCCCGACAGCCATACTCCGCATAACAGGGTAATAGAACTCAGGAGGCATCACGCGAGCCACCCCCAGATTAATATCCTCCCCGCTGACGATATAATGTATGGTCATGTCGCGCTGGCTGCCCGGTTGGTCACTTAAAAGGTCGGAGCGGACAATATAGGCCCGGCCATCTGGAAAAATATCCAGGATATTAAGGGATCCGAACTGTGTCGTTAAACGTGTTTCATAAACTTGATCGCCTGCGCTGATCCTTGGGGGGCTGAGGCTTTCTATCCAATAATTAATATTGTTACAGGAATAACCCTGAACTGCGCCTGTCAAATCAGGGTGATTTTGGAACCATGCTAAAGGATACAATTCTCTACCATTTTTCAATTCAAGCACAACATTCTTTTCACAATCCACAGCGATCCCAGTTAATACACTCTCAAGGGTATACCTGGAATAAACAGGAAATTGGGATGGGATTTCTTCACTTGAAAGGAGATCGCCATCTATAGTTAGATGATGGACTTTATAATTCTCATAACTCGTTTCAAGTAAATATAGATCATTTCCTTTTATGCGCATATCAAGAACGTTTTTGATCCCCAATTCCTGGAGCTTATTCGTATTTAGCAGTTGTCCCGATATACCGAAATGGAGCAGTTGGTTGCCCATCGGATCGGCAATTAGAAAACTCCCATCGGGTAAGACACCAATGGCATTTGGGCCCTCAACCCCTCCAGCGCCTCGAAAATATTTTACTGGATTATTTCCTCCTTCAGGTATGGTAAATATTTTTTCGAAGGGAGCGCCAGCCCCGGCCTTTACAACCGGCTGAATGATTGGCGTCGATATTAATGTTGGCGGTATAGGCGACGTAGTAGGGATTATAGCCGTCGGGGCCAGCAATGTTGCTGTCAAAGGCAAGGCTTCGGAAGTTGGGAGTATAGTCGTTGGGGCAGCAGTGGATGGTGGTATTGGAATAAGCGTGGGTGCTTGATTTAATACTGGAGTTGGGGTGTCAGTGAAAACGATGCCGGTTGTTTGGCAACTTACAAGAAACAGAGCAATGAGTGTAAGAAAGTAAAGTTTTGTGTTCACCGTGTCTCCGGTTATCGTAAAATTTAGTTCAGACAAAATGGTTTCGTGGCCTATACCTGTTGATAATCAAACACGGAATACTGACACTGGTTCGCTCAAAGAAATTTTGTCTACAGTCGGTCTTATGGATACGGACTGGAAAACGTGTCAAGGTTTGGCGATGGATAAGGATATGATCTGTTGTATACATCCAGATTGGGTGATGGATAAGGATTTGCGGTTGAATTGGATAGGTCCGTAGCTGAGCTATTATGGATAACCGGCAGCTTCACCTTGAAGCACGCATTGTTATATTTCCTCGGGACGTATCCCGCGGCAGCAAGGTCTCCAAATGATCGATTTTTTATAACTACTCGATCACTGTCGATTTCGGCAAGGGCTTCGTAACCGAACATCCCCAATTTTTCTGGACCATCGAATTCCACAAAAATGATCGTATGTCCCGAATTTCCTTGACATAGATTCATAATGTCCCCATAATGTAATAAGTTTACTGAAGCCAGTTGTGTAGAAATATCTGGCAGTGAGCATGTGCCAAGATGAGGATCGCTTAATCCCCAGGCTCTACTAACTAAACCCGAACAATCTATCCCTCTTGCACAGCTCTTTTGGAGTTTGTTAGTATTGCCTGCAAACATACCATTAATGCCCCCACTCATAAATTCGTTGAATTGTTCCAGGTCATCCGATATCCCCCAGGCATAAGGCACGCTTGGGTAAACGCCCGCATTACCTAAATATCGCGGCTTTACGCGCTCCGAACAATCAGAATTGTCATTTATATGATATGAACTAAGATAAGTTGTATTATTGAAATAACTTGACGCAACTCCAATAATATCTGATCGCGATCGACAGTCTTCTGAAACGGTAGATGGCGATTGCTGAGCGTCCACTTGACTCTGAATGGCTTTCAGAGGCGATATCACAGGTGGTAGATTTGCACTGAATTTCAACTTTAGGATTTCTCCCTGTCAATGACAATTAGATTTACTCATGGCGACAATTAGAAATGCCCATGATGGTGGTGAAAGCCTGCTTCTGCCGGAGCCGCCCGCTGCGCAAGGAAGGCTGCGGAGACGAGCACTGTCAAG
>CAIQJJ010000183.1 GCA_903872065.1 uncultured Anaerolineales bacterium
ACCGCATGAATGCAAAGTGAGAATTTAAGCTGGGAGATGCTGATCCATCCACTGCTGCGTGTAGCCAAGAACTTCCGCTTGTTCCGGCTCGTTGTGGATTTCGTGAAACAGCCCGGGCCAGAGCTTGAGAGTGCAGTTGGGCAGTTTTTTGGCCGCCATCTCGCTTCCCTCAGGATAGGCCAGGCGATCGTTCGCGCCATGCGCCAGCAGGATTGGCAGGCGAATTTCGCTGGCGCGCCCATCAATCTGCTTAATCGCATTTAACAAGCATTTCCCCATCCCAAGCGATGTATCGTCATGCACCAGGGGGTCTGCACGGTAAGCCTGCACCACCGCCTGGTCGCGCGCCAGGGTATTCGCGTCCAGCTCCGTCTTAATCGCTGCCGTCGGCAGTATTCCCCCCAAAGTATTCACCAGCCAGACTTTAAACTTTTTTTCGTGCAGCGCTGTCTTCAGCCCCGGCGCGGTGATAACCGCGCCGGCGGCGGCCGGCTGGCGCGTAATCAGGTAATTGAAAGCCAGCAGACCTCCCAGGCTGTGCCCATAGAGAAACCGGCTTTTCCCGGCAAAGCGCCGCCCGGCCTCCTCCCATAAGAAATGGATATCCTCCATCGCCGCTTCCAGGGATGGGATATGCCCGCGCTGCCCGCCGCTGCGCCCATGCCCACGCAGGTCGAAACTCAGCATGGCGTAGCCGGCCTGGCCAAATCGCTCCGCCACATGGTTGTAGCGATTGCAATGCTCGCCCAAGCCATGCACCAAGCAAATGACCGCCGTGGTGTTTTCAGGCCGCCACTCTTTTCCATAAAAGGATATTCCATCCGCGCTGTTCCAGCGAAACTCATTTTGTTGCATACGAGGCCTCGATTGGGTTGGGAATTGATTCGAGGCTAGTATATCACCCAATCGGCCTGCCGACCTCAAACCGGCAGTATTCATCCCCGCGCCCGATACAATGCGTTTCGCAGACCTCATACTCAATCCCCATCGCCCACACCACCGCCTCACTGACCATCCCTGTCGCGTAATGGCAGAGCGGGGCGTCGCTTTTGCGCCCGTAGCACACCCCACACGTGCGGTCAACGTAAGCCAGCCGCCCATCAGGGCTTGCCTGCACCCAGGCCCGCAGCTTGGGATTATTCTTTTTGCTGATCTTGAGCAGTTGAGTCAGTCCCCGCTGCAGGCGCTGGTGGGGCGGCATCAACCTGAGAGCCAGCCCCACCAGGATCGGATCCTCCCCCAGGGCGTAGTGAAAGGAGACTTTGCCGATTTGCTGCAGCAGCGCGCGTCCCTTGCGCCCGTAAATATCTTCCAACACCTCTTGAAAGTGAGCGTATTCGGAAGTTTGCACGGCCGAGAGCAGGTTGTCGGGAGGAAAATGGCGAATGTAGCGCTCCAGGCTGGCGGATTGCAGTACCTGCTCCAGCCCGCCGGCGCCGATCACCTCCTGGGTGGAGATGAGCGCCTGGCGCACCCACGAATTCACCATTAAAGCATCTTGCACGACAACCATTTTTGCATCCTTTGGCTCGAACCACGTTTCGCGAATACCGCTTGTATATTCTGATTGTATAGCACTTTCCCCTCCATGTGCATAAAAGACTCATAAGCCTCTCCAACGCACTTTTCGCGCGTTTCCCATATCATCCAATGCCCTGACCGATTTCTTTGCGCCGGCGACGCTTAAAACTTGGCGTCCTTCGCTCCTTTGCGGTTCAATTTTCCCTGTTTGCTCTCACGAGCCAATGTACAAAATATCGCTCGTGCCGCGTTCCTTATTCTTGCCCAGCGGATTATTGACCACCCGCCCCATAAAATAAAGCGTCGAAGACCCGCCGCCGTCAATGTTATACGCCTGGCTGCAGCCCAGGTCTTTGAAGATCTGCGCAAACTCTTTCAGGGTCACGCCGCGGCTGTAGCCGGGGCTGCGCCCATCCACCACCACAAACACGAAGTGATTCTCAGCGATCATGCCCACGCCTGTGCGCGGATTCTCGCCCTGGATCGAGTGGTTGCCGAAGTTCGTGTCCACCTCGATATAGTCCAGGTTTGCCGCGACGACCGAGTCTTCGATCAACGCCGGCCCAAAGGACAGGGTGTTCCAGACGCCCTCCGCCAGCAGCGCCTCGGCGCTGGTTTGGGTCTCATCATAGATTTTCATTGAGCCGTCTTGGTAAAAGGCCAGCCCGATGCGCGCCGGCGCATCCCGGTAGATGACGCCGTTGCGGATGACAATCCCATCGCTGCGAAATCCGTAGTAGTCGCCGTTGATCGCGAAGATGGCGTTGTTCTCCTCGGCAATCACCGAGGTGTACTCGATAATATTGCGGCCAAAGCTGTTTTTGGCGAATGCGCTGCTCAACTGCGTCGCATCTGAAATGACGACATCTGCCACGAAGTAGACCAGGGCGTTCTGCCCGCTGCCGGTCGTCACCTTTTGAATAGCGATCGAGACCCCATCGCCCTGGTAGTTCCAGTCGTCGGCGATCACCGCCTCAGCGCTTGCGTCTGCCTCGGCGCTTGCGGCCGACTCTTGCGTGGGCAGGCTCTCGGAGCTGGTTTGCAGCGCGGCCGCGTTGGCGATTTCGACATGTTCGATCAAATAGCGGTCGGCCAGCGCGTATAGAATCCCGCTGACGATCACCACAAGAAGCGCAATACTTCTGAATAAGTTGATTTTTTTGGGGGTGTGCATACCAATCTCTCTTTCCATCAAAGAATGTTTTTGTCCGTTTTTTCCATTATAGAGAAACTCCGCCCGGCTTGGGTTTAAAACTTGTATAGAAACGCCGTCCACCGGCGCGTTTCGGCGCCCCGCCCCCACTGGAGTCGAGGCTTTAGCCGTTTTCCCTCCAATCGAACAACTGCCCGTGCAAGGCCTGGCCCCCTCCCAACTTCAGACTCTCGAACTTGATCCGATGGCGCTATCGCTCGAAAGCGCGACCGGCTAAAGCCTCGAATCCAGGCCGAAGTGCAAATTTCATCTATACCGAAGATAAACCACTGTAAACCCGCAAAAGAATATCATATTGGCATGAATACTCTTACCGAATGGTCGCTCACAAATTTGGCTGCTTACGGCGCGCCGATGCTGCTCTTCATCTCCTACATTGGCTCCCTCGGCATCCCTTTCCCGATCACCCTGGTGATCATCGCCGCCGGCGCCTTCACTCGCGCCGGCCTGCTCGATTGGCGCCTGGCGATCCTGGCCTGCCTGGCAGGCGCCGCCCTGGCGGATAACAGTGAGTATTTGCTGGGCCGCCTGGCTTACCGCTGGCTGAAGAGGCGCTTTGGGCAAAAATTTGTCTGGCAGCAGGCCCAATCCACCATCAACCGCCAGGGCGGCTGGGCTATCTTATTAACCCGTTTCTGGCTGACGCCCCTGGCGCCGGCCGTCAACGTCATCGCCGGCAGCCGCTACCCATTTCTCCAATTCCTGTTCTTCGACTTGTTCGGGCAGTTGGTGTGGGTGCTGTTGTATGGCGGCCTGGGCTACCTTTTCGCCGCCCAATGGGAGTGGCTCAGCCAGGCGGCCGGCGTCTTCAGCGGACTGTCAATGGCGTTGTTTTTCCTGGCTTTTGGCGTGTATTCTCTGGCGCTGCGGCAAAAACCAGCCCTCTCCGCCAAACTGGTTCTCGTAAAAAAGAAAGGATGAATCCAATGCCTGCATACCTGGCAGTGATCCCTGCCTATAACGAATCGCAGCATATTACCCAGGTGGTCAAACTGGCGCAGCGCTATGTGCCTGTCCTGGTGGTGGATGATGGCTCCGCAGATGACACCGCCCGCCTGGCGGCCAGCGCCGGCGCCCAGGTCTTGCGCCAGGGCCTCAACCAGGGCAAAGGCGCTGCCCTGCGGGCCGGCTTTCGCCGCGCCCTCGACCTGGGCTGTGAAGCCGTCATCGCCCTGGATGGGGATGGCCAGCACGACCCGCAGGAAATTGAAAAATTCCTGCAGGCTTTTCGCGAGCAGCGGGCCGACCTGGTGATCGGCCAGCGCAATTTTGACCGCATGCCGCCCTCCCGCCGCCTGGCGAACACCCTGGGGCGCGGCTTGTTCTCCTGGGCCATGGGGCGTCCCATCCCAGACAACCAATCCGGCTACCGCCTGTTGAGCCGGCGCTTCATGCAAGCGGTGCTGGATAGCTCTGAATCGGGCTTCGAGTTTGAAGTCGAAATGCTGGCAACCTGCCTGGCCGGGGGCTACACCCTGGCATGGACCCCCATCCGCACCATCTACTCCGGCGAGGCCAGCCACATCCAACCCTGGCAGCACATCGTCAACTTCGTGCGCGTCGCCTGGAAGACCAAAAAGCGCATGCGAGCCATCGCCGCCTCGCCCCGCCGCCCCCGCCTTCCGGCAATCCTTCGACAGGCTCAGGATGCCTATCGCCAGGCGCGCTAAACTGCCGGCACGCGCGCTGATCTGTCGGCAGGCGCGCCGGACTGTCGGTAGGCGCGCTGAGCTTGTCGAAGCGTGAGCTTGTCGAAGCGTGAGCTTGTCGAAGCGTGAGCTTGTCGAAGCGCCTCCACCTTCCGGCAGTCCTTCGACAGGCTCAACATGCCTATCACCTTTGCTTCAGGCTATCTACTTTTGAGGATCAACGGCAAGTACATTTTTATCCAAACCGTCTCAGGGGTTGGAGAGGGGGTATTGGAAGGAGGATGGATTTCTTCGGTTGAGGTAGGCGTCGGAGTTTCGGTAGAGACCGCCGGTGGTGTGAGGGTCGCAGTGGAAGTTTCAGTCGGCGTAGCAGAGGGCGTCGAGATGATCGTCGGCATGCCCGTTGGGGTGACAGAGAGCGTAGGCGTCGCGGTGGATGTGGCGGAAGGCGTTGGGCTTGTCGTTGGCGTGTCCGTCGGGGTGGCAGAGAGCGTAGGCGTCGCGGTGGATGTGGCGGAGGGCGTTGGGCTTGTCGTCGGCGTGTCCGTCGGGGTGGCAGAGAGCGTGGGCGTCGCGGTGGATGTGACGGAGGGCGTTGGACTTGTCGTCGGCGTGTCCGTCGGGGTGGCAGAGAGCGTAGGCGTCGCGGTGGATGTGACGGAGGGCGTTGGACTTGTCGTCGGCGTTGCTGATCCCACCAGGATGCCTGCCAGGTGCGCCATTGCGCCGACTGAGGCCTTGACATAGTTGGTGAAATACTCTATGTCCAGCGTGCTGAGGCGGTCGTTCGTGGTGTGGTAATAGCTATTGAAATCGTTGGTGGTATCCTCAATGCCCAAAATCGCGTTGAAATTGTGATCCCAGAACGAGGCGTGGTCGCTGGCGCTTTCGTAGTATTCAATCACATGCGGGGTGAGCGTTATCCCGTAGGCATACACGACATCACGGAACAGGTTGGCGATGGCCAGGTCGCCGGCGTTGTCGGGGCGGGCGTAGAGTTCGATCACTGGCTGAGCGTCAGTGTTCCAGGCGATCATGTCCAGGTTGACCACGCCGCGAATATCCTCATTGAGGCCATCCACATACGCGGCGTAGGCTTCACTGCCGAAAAGTCCTTGCTCCTCGCCAGTGAACAACACGTAGCGGAGAGTGCAGTTGAAATTGTATTGGCTGAGCAAATCGGCGGCGATCAATACGGCGACCGATCCGCTGGCGTTATCGTCCGCGCCGGGGGCGACCGAGCCGCTGGGCATATCGTCCAGGTGGGCGGTGATCAGGTAGATGCAGGAGGGGGCGCCGACGCCGCTTTGCTGCGCTACCACGTTGCGCCGCTGCCCATACGAGGGGTGGTTGTAGTAATGATACGAAACCGCTAAACCCAACGCCTGGAAATGTTCATACGTGTATTGGGTGGCCTTTTGGATGGGGGTGGTCTGCCCGGTGTTGCGGGTGTTGATGTCGTAGGGGATGCCGTCAATCGGTACCATCCATTCGCCGCTCAGGTTACCGTCGTAGGTGTAGACAGTCGTGGCGGCGATTTGGCTGAGGAGATTGGCAATCGTCGGATTGGGAAAGATGATTTGGGAAATGTTCTGCCCGCCAGAATCCGCCAATGAGATGGGATTCTGGCTGAGACGTTTGAGTTCGACGCCCAACTCGGGGAGCTGCGCCGCTTCGAGAGGGGAAGCGCGCAGCAGCGCCCAGCGTCCCTCGCGCTCCAGTAAGGGCAGGCGTTGGCTGACCGCGTCGAGCGAATCGTGGCGGTAGCCGGTGAGAAGGTAATATTCCGCGACCCGGGGAGCGGCGTCCAACACGCGGTAAGAGCGCCCGGCGCGGGTCAAGGCGATCTGCTGTTCGGTGGAGGCCATCGCCAGCAAGATTTCACTGCCCGACGCGCCCGAAAGCCGTGCGTAGACCGGCAGCGCGGCGTTCAGCGCCCATTCCAGGTCGGCGGGCGCGCCGATTTCGAGGCGGATGAGCGCCTGGGAGGGGGCAGAATCCAGCCGGACGGCGGCATCGCTTGTTCCAGACGCCAGGAGGAGTACAATCAAAACGGCAAGCCAGGTGAAGCGCTTCAGCATGAGATTGACCTTTCAAGCAGATCGGCCTCGGTTTGGGCATTGGCTGCGCCCAGGCCGGGCGGGTTGGTCATACAGGCGCACCGCGCGCCCATCGCCGCCTGCATTATAGCGTCCTCGAAATGCCGTTCACATCCGATGATTGGCACGCTTTTGGGATTATCTTTGTCCTTATTCTCTGTTTGCCGCCTGCCCGATCGCGCGGCCTCAATTTGACACTTTTGCCATTTTCAGATAGACTTAACCTAACCTTTCCGCCTGGGGGAAACCGACCCCCGGCGCTGGATTTTCGCTGGAGGCCCGGATTCGATGACCGATTCGACGCAAGATGGCTATGAAAATGCAGTTTTCGTCTCGTACGCCTGGGGCGGCGAGAGCGAACGCACCGTGGACGAACTGGAGCAGGCCTTTGCCGCCCGCGGCCTGCGCGTCGTGCGCGACAAGAAAGACCTGGGCTACAAGGGCAGCATCGAGGCGTTCGAGCAGCGCATCGGGCGCGGGCAGTGCGTGGTGTTGGTGATCAGCGACAAGTATTTACGTTCGCCGCACTGCATGTATGAACTG
>CAIQJJ010000184.1 GCA_903872065.1 uncultured Anaerolineales bacterium
CCTGCCGTTTCAATCGCCCCGCCTGGTGCAGTATATGAACGCCACGTTAGCGCAGGTGTTGGATCAATACCTGGCAGAACCGCGCGCGCGTGTTGCATTGGGAGCCTTATGCGGCTACCTGGGGCTGCCGCCTTCGCGTTTATCATTCTTGTTATGGGCTGGCATGATGGCGTTATATATTGATGACGGCGCATTTGCTGTGCGCGGCAGCATTCAGCGCCTGGCCGATGCGATCGCGGCCGGCATCGTCAAACAAGGCGCTGAACTGCTGTTCAACTGCCGCGTGACCAAAATCCGCACGGCTGAACGCTGCGTACAGGGGGTTGAATTGGAGAACGGACAGGTGGTCTTCGCATCCTCGGTGATCTCCAATATCGAAGCGCCTGCCACCTTCCATTCGCTGCTCGACCCGGCTGAACTACCAGCCAGCTATCTGAGTCGCATAGAACGCATGGAACCCTGCGCCTCTGCCGCCAGCCTGTGTATCGCGACAGATCTCGATTTGCGCGCCCTGGGCTTTGTGCACGAAAGCACGATTGTAAAAGAGTGGGATATGGAGCGAGTCTGGCAGCGCAGCCGGGCCGGGGATATCGCCGGCCTGGGGGTAACCACTCCCACGGTGGATGATCCCACTCTCGCGCCGCCCGGTCAGCACCTGGTTAGCGCTACTGCTTATCTGCCAGCCGCCGCGGAAACCCATTTTCCTCCAGAATCCCGCGACCAATTTTGTTCAGCGATCCTATCCGAAATTGAGACCATCCTCCCTGGTCTGCGCCAACATTTGATTCCTGTGACTGATCACACCGATCAACCCTTCTATCTGCAAATCTTTGGCCCGATCTATGGATGGGCGACGACCCCGCAGCAAACCGGCTTCAACCGTCTTCCTAACCAAACGCCCATTCGCGGCTTGTACCTGGCCGGCCACTGGACGCAGCCGGGACACGGCGTGATGACGGTCGTTTTTTCGGGACAAAGCGCTGCTCAACGCGTTTTGCGCGCGTCGTCATAAGCCTGGCTTCTCTGATCGGGCTGTTCTCAGGCGCGCCAGGTTTCTTTTACCCTCCTTTGCGCTGATCGGCGATTTTCCTGGCTTGCAGTCCGGCTGATTTTCGATCAATCCCGGGCTGCAGCTGCTGCCTCATTTCTATTTCCTGGGGAGAGCGAATAGACCACGCCAAAAGCCGGCTGTAAGCTCTGTTTTTAAGCCACTGCCTGGGGTTATCATGCGAATAGCTTGCGCGGGTTGGCTTTTCAGATGTACAATTGAGCGGGTTATTCTTGATTTTAGCAGTCATTGTAGAAACAACGTTGAATGGTGCGTTATCATGAAAACGAACGGTTGTGATCATTTATTGTCGAAGTTTTTCTTCTTTATCGTGTGTCTGTTGGTGGCATCCTGCGTAAGCCCTGCTGCAACAAGCATCCTACAAGAATCGCCGGCTGCTCCTGCGCTGCGTCCAACCATGACGGTTGATTTTACCGAAATAACAGCTTCACATCCGTGGCGGATTGCCTTTGTTCCAAAATTCAAGTTGTACGGTGAAACGAAGCATCTGAGTTCATATTGGCAGCCTGCCTGGGATGGCGCGCAGAAAGCCGGCGATGATTTTGGTGTGCAGGTGGAACTGGTGGTGTCAGATACCCTTGGAAGCGCCGACGCCGAATATGTTGAACCACAGATCAGGCTGGTGGCGGCTCTTATTGAAAAGGGGGAAACTGATGGGTTGGTGATCGCGCCATTTGATTCAAACCGGCTTGCTCCTGTTATTGAGAAAGCCATCGCCGCCGGCATTCCAGTGGTTGCCATGGATACGCCGGTCAACAGCGATCAGCTTCTGTCTTTTGTCGTTTTTGATAATTATTCCGCCGGCCAAGCGATAGGCGAATGGGTAGTGCAGAAATTGGGCGGCAAGGGCAACGTGTTGATTTTGGATGGCCCGCCAGATCAGCAAAACGCCATAGACCGTCGCAATGGTTTTTTGGCCGGCTTGAGAAGTGGAGACATCAATGTCCTGGGCGCCAAAACAGCGGATTGGGAGATCGATCCAGCCCACAAGATCGCCGCCGATTGGTTGGACAAATTTGCCGATATTGACGCCATCATTGCCGCAAACGATAACATGGCGCTTGGCGCAGCGCAAGCCATTGCTGAGGCCAATCGCAAAGAGATTTTGGTCACTGGCTTCGATGCGACGGATATCGCCTTGCAAGCCGTCGCCGCGGGACAAATTTCCGCCACGGTTGATCAGGCGCCTGGGGAACAAGCGCGATTGGCGATTCAGATGCTCATCAAGCACCTGAAAACCGGCGAAACATTTCCACCGATCATTTACCTGCCCGAAATTCCGCTTGTTACGCCGGAAAATGTAGATACTTATTTATTGCAAAGGGGTTTGCGATAGCGAGACTGGTATGAACAAACCAAAGCCGCCTACCCAAATCAGCCGATCAATCATTCGCCGGGTTGGACTATTCAGCGGGATCGGAATTGCCGGCGCGATTGCTTCCATCTTCCTGAGCCTGTCTCTAACGCTGAGCCGGGTTGAAAAAAGGTTCACCGAAAGTGAAACCGAAGCCGTCAACACCTTCGACCTGTTTTTTTTGACCATTCAGCGCGACCTGTTTGCAACCAGCCAGGGCCTGGCGGTGCATGACAATATTGATTCGGAACTGCTGGCGCTCAGTACCAGAAACAACGCTTTTCTGGATATGATCCTCGTTGGACTGGATGGAGAAATCCTTTCCCAGCGCAACATGTTTGGACGTCCAGACAGGATGAGTGTTGATGTTTCAGAATGGCGGGATGCGCCGCCTCCGTTCGGCGAGGTGGCAATTGGCCCGATCCACTTTGAGCAGCAAGTCCCTTATGTGGAGATGGTTGTCACTGTGACGGATGACATCAGTTTGCCAGCGGGGTTCTTGCTTGTGCGGGTAGATTTGACGGAACTATGGAATAAAACCTTGGATATCCAGGTGGGAAGAACGGGGTATGCGTATATTGTGGACGGAACCGGTCAATTGGCGGCCTTCCGCAACCGGCGGGTGTTGGAAACCGGCAGCAAATTGCAGGATTTGGTTGGACGTACCCCGCAGGAACTGGCTGCATCAGAATTGAACTTGTACAAAAGCATCAACAAGCAATATGTTTTGGGCGCGGCTCAATCTCTGAAGACGGTAAGATGGTTCGCAGTGGTTGAGCAGCCCATTTCTGAGGCGTTGGCCATTTTCCTGCCAGTTGGCTCGCTTTTGACAGCAGCCATTGTATTGGTGACAGCTTTGCTTCGCAGTACTATTCACTTTGCGAATTCGCGCATTGCATCGCCACTGTTAAGCCTGCGTGATGCGGTTGCGCAGATGGAAAACGGAAAATTGGATGCCAGGGTGTCAGTATCTCATGACGATGAACTTGGACAGCTTGGATATGCGTTCAATTTGATGGCCGCGGTGATCCAAAATCAAACGGATACGCTGCGGGAGAGTGAGGCAAGGTACCGGCTGATCGCCGATAACGCCGCGGATGTCATCTGGGTGATGGATGTGGAGAGCAGGCGCTTCAAATATTTCAGCCCGTCTGTTGAAAAGCTGCGCGGGTATACGCCCAAGGAAGCCATGGCGCAGCCTGTCAATGAAGCGCTCACCCTTGAATCCATAGCAAAGTTGGAAGATGCAATGTCTACTTGGATTCTGAGGTTTCTAACCGATCCATCTAAACCGATTTCCGAGATAACCGAAGTGGACCAGCCCTGCAAAGACGGTTCGATCGTCAAAACTGAAGTGACCACAACGTATGTATTAAATGAACAGGGAAAACTGGAAATCGTGGGGGTGTCCAGAGATATCACCGATCGCAAGCGCGCCGAAGAAGCCCTGCGCACAAGTGAGGAGCGCCTGGCTCGTTTTATGAACTCTGCGTCAGATAGTTTCTACATGCTGGACGCGAACCTGAATTTTATCGAGTTGAATGCTAAGGCATTGGAGTTGATTGGCAAGAAGAAAGAGGATGTCATCGGAAAAAACATTGCTGACCTCGTCCCCGATGTAAAGGCCTCTGGTAGATATGAAAAACACCTGAATGTGCTCAAAACCGGAGAGCCATTCGTTGTGGAAGATTTTATTCCACACCCGCTGTTTGGGGGTAAGCATTTTGTGCTGACATCTTTCAAAGTTGGGGATGGTCTGGGGGTTATCGCTCATGATATTACCGATCGCAAGCAGGCGGAAGCGAGGCTGCAAGAGCAGCTCGATGAATTGCGCCGCTGGCAGCAGGTGACATTGGGGCGCGAAGGGCGCATCCTTGCCCTGAAGCGCGAGGTCAATGAATTGCTGGAGAAAGCCGGGCAGTCGCCGCGTTACCCCAGCGCCGCGATGAAATGATCCCCCGCCATGAGCCTGTGTGCGGTTTCAGGTTGGAGTCAGGAGTTTATGCGATGCAAGTCTTCATACGACGCTCTTTGAGCGCATTTTCTGGTAAGAGAGGCGCGGCGGTAGTTGCAATTTTGTGGACAGTATTGATTGTGTCCGCCGCTGCCTGGAATATTCAAAGTGAGTGGACGGTCACGTTGCGTTTGGCGCGCGCTGCGGCGCTGGCAAATTACAACAAAGACCTGATGTATCGCCGTTGGGCAGCCGGGCATGGCGGAGTCTATGCGCCCATCACCGATCAGACCCCGCCGAATCCTTACCTGGCAAATATGCCGGAGCGCGACATTTTTACCCCATCTGGACGCGCTCTGACCCTGATTAACCCGGCTTATATGACCCGCCAGGTGTACGAATTATCCGCCGAACAGTATGGAGTGCGCGGCCATATCACCAGCCTGAAACCGATCCGACCAGAGAATGCACCGGATGAATGGGAGCGGCAGGCATTGCAAGCTTTTGAGACCGGACAGCCGGAAGCGGCAGAAGTGGTTGTTATGGACGGCACGCGTTATTTTCGCCTGATGCGCCCCTTGATCACAGAAGAGAGATGTATGGGCTGTCACGCATTCCAGGGCTACAAGGTAGGCGATATCCGCGGGGGGATCAGCGTGGCCGTGCCGCTGGCTATTTACGATGAGGTGGCGCGCGCCCATGTGACTTCGACCATCCTGATCGCTGGCCTGGCCTGGCTGGTTGGCCTGGGAGGCGGCTTGATAGTCTATCAAAGCTGGCGGCGCGCGACGATCAACCGCGAACGATACCAAAAAGCTTTACAAGAAAGCGAAGCGCGTTTCCGCTTGCTGGCCGAAAATTCCACCGATATGATCTCAAGACATGATCTGCAAGGCGTCTATCTGTATGCCTCCCCCGCTTGTTTGGCATTGCTGGGCTACAAACCTGAAGAGCTGGTTGGGCATCCCGCTTTCGAGTTTATTCACCCAGAAGATAATCCTGTCGTTGAACAATCTCGTTTGAGTATTATCAACCAACCGGCTGCGTTCACCACTACATACCGCGTCCGGCGCAAGGATGGAGGCTATCTCTGGCTGGAAACCATCAGTCATACCCTCTTTGATGAGACAGGCGCGCCGGTGGAAATCCACGCCACCAGCCGCGACATCACCGAACGGAAGCGCGTGGAAGATGCGCTGCGGGAGAGCGAAATCCTGATGCGCAGCGCGGTTGAAGCGGCGTCCATCGTCCTGTTCACGCTCGATACCAATGGGATATTCCAACTCTCGACCGGCGCCGGCTTGAAAAGCATTGGCCTGAAACCAGGCGAAGTGGTTGGGCGGTCTCATTTTGAGATTTACAAGGATTTGGAATTTGCCAACACCAATGTGCGCCTTGCGCTGCAGGGCGAAACAATTTCTTTTACCATGGATGCGTTCAATGTGATTTGGGATGTCACCTATGCCCCTCTTTTCGATGCCAATAACAACATCAAGGGGATGGTTGGTACGGCAGTTGACATCACCGAACGCAAAGCGTATGAGGCGCAAATCCTGGCAGACCAGGCCGAATTGCAGCGGTTACTGCAAACTGCCGACGAGTCGCGCCTCACGCTGTTGAGCATCCTTGAAGACGAAAAAGCGGCGCAAGATGAGATTCAACGACTGAACGATGAATTGGAACAGCGGATCGCCAAACGGACCGCCGAACTGGAAGCGGCCAACAAAGACCTGGAGTCGTTCAGTTATTCGGTTTCGCATGACCTGCGCGCCCCGCTGCGCGCGATGGATGGTTTTTCGCGCATTCTCCAGAGTGAATACGCAAGTCAAATGCCTGAAGATGGGCGACTGCTGCTGGAACGGATTCGCGCCAATGCGCTGCGAATGGGCGAA
This sequence comes from uncultured Anaerolineales bacterium, assembly GCA_903872065.1. Lineage (GTDB taxonomy): Bacteria > Chloroflexota > Anaerolineae > Anaerolineales > UBA4823 > CAIQJJ01. The sequence goes on from CAIQJJ010000184.1 coordinate 6,270, forward strand.
CTGATCAATGACTTGTTGAAATTCTCACGCCTTGGCCGGCAGCCGTTGAATACTACATTGGTGAACTCGACAAAAATCGTGCAAACAGCCCTTGAATTGTTAAAGAGCGAACGAGAAGGTCGTTCTGTTGAAATCCAGATCCATGAACTGCCTGACTGCCAGGGCGACCCTTCTCTGCTGACGCAAGTCTGGGTGAATCTGTTATCCAACGCCCTGAAGTATTCCCAAAAGAGTACCAATCCATTGATTGAGGTCGGCTATCAAACGGGCGCAACGGGAGAAACGATCTACTACGTCAAAGACAATGGCATTGGTTTTGACATGCGCTACGCCAATAAATTATTTGGCGTGTTTCAGCGTTTGCACAGCGAGCAGGAGTTCAAGGGGACCGGGGTGGGACTGGCGCTTGCCCATCGGATTATCACGCGCCACAACGGACGTATCTGGGCTGAGGCTGAGCCTGGCAAGGGGGCGGTGTTTTATTTCGTGCTAGGGTGATGGGTGAAGCGAGTGGATCTGCGCCGGCAGCCAGCAGATCTTGACAGACTGTGTGTGTGGCGCTAAAATCGTTGATAAGTCAACGATTTTAGCACCGATTCTTTTTTTGAAAGAGGTTCTCAGATGAATTACCATAAAATCAACCGTTTCTGGCAGTCTGCCACCCTGCTGCTGGCGCCGCCCCTGATTGTCCTATTGATCTGGCTCCGCCCGTCCATGGAGCCGTACCAGTGGCTGCTGTGGCTGCACCTGCCCCTGCTCATGCTGCACGAAGCCGAGGAGTATGTGCTGGCTCCCGTCAGTTTTAAAGAGTTCTTCAACCTGAAAACGCAAATGGGTTCCAAAACCGATCCAGATTATCCACTCGATGAAGGCTATGTCTTCCAGGTAAATCTGGTGATCGCCTGGCCGATGGTCATCCTGGGCGCTATCCTGGCGCCGGTCATGCCCTGGCTGGGCTTTTCGATGATCTGGTTTGAACTGCTCCTGAACAACGTCATGCACACAATCGCCTTCCAGGGCGCCAAGCCATCCTACACCCCTGGCCTGATCACCAATTCTTTCCTGCTCCTGCCGTATGGAACCTGGACTCTGCTGACCGCGATTGGCTTTTTCACCCCGCTGGATTGGGCGCTTTCGGTTTTGGTCGGCGGGGTCGTTGTCGGAATATTGGGCGCCAAGACCCGAGGCCGGCTGGTTCGTCGCCAAAGAACTGAAGAGCATGCGGTCAATTAACCGGCACATCAGCCTTTATTTCCATATCGCTGAGCGCTTCATAAACCGCAAATTAGCAGGGAGCGGCGCATCGAGCGGCACGGCTTCCCTGTTGATCGAATTGCGCGACGGAGGGGATCGCAACCCAACAGCCCTGGCTGCCGCAGTGGGAGTGGACAAGTCCTACGTGACGCGCGCCCTTCAATCTTTGAAGCAGGCCGGGCATGTGGTTGTGATCCCTGGAGCATCGGATGGCCGCAGTATCACGGTATCGCTGACCGAAAAAGGAAGGGCGGCCGCCGGGCTGGCGGAGGAGGCGATGCTGTCCTGGATTGCGATTGTCGGCAAAGGGGTCAGTCAGGCAGATTTGGATACGGTCAACGCAGTCTTCGATACTTTCTACCTCAACGCGGTGGAATACTTCGCCGCCAACCCAGATTTAAAGTAGCGGTCTGAAAAGAATATCCTATGGGATCGTTGGGACGACTGTAGATATGGCCGCGCCGGGCAGCCTGTCTTCGTTGACAGTGGATCGCGTGGATCGGAATCATCCGCAGGCGACCATTCCGCTGCAGAAAAGCGGTTTTTTTCAGGTGAAGTGGTGAATCTTCAGCCAAGACAGCAAATCGCTTTGTGGGAAACTGTTTTCCCGATTGTCGCTTGTGATCGCTGGATTTCGGTTATACAATGGATGTATCAGCATCGCCTCGTCTGTCCCATCCAATGCCATCCAACGTAAATCAAACAAGATGGCGACTGGCGTTTCGGGTGTGGTTATCGGCTGGTAGATCCGATGAAACAAATCCATTTCAGGAGAGACCTCATGTTAACCCAATGCTTTCCCCACTTTTCGATCCGCTTTTCATCTCTTTTGCGCCTGGGCCTGGCTCTGGTCATCGCCGTGGCCGCCCTGGGCTGGACGCCGCCCACCCCGGCCCGCGCCGACAGCGCCCTGCCGTTCATCCCTGTAGGGACAACACCCTACGCTGTGGCGGTCAACCCGGCCACGAACAAGATCTACGTTACCAATGCTGCCAGCAACGACGTGACGGTGATTGACGGAGCAACCCACGCCGTCGCAGCGACCATTGCTGCCGGGACGAACCCTGACGCTGTGGCGGTCAACCCGGCCACCAACAAGGTCTATGTCGCCAACATTGGCAGTAATACTGTGACGGTAATTGACGGAGCGACCGACGCCGTCGCAGCGACCGTCGGCGTCGGGACAAACCCGTGGGCCGTGGCGGTCAACCCGGCCACGAACAAGGTCTACGTCGCCAACTACAATACCGACGATGTGACGGTGATTGATGGGGCGACCAATGCCATCGCAGCGACCGTCAGCGCCGGGATCAGCCCTTGCGCCGTGGCGGTCAACCCGGCCACGAACAAGGTCTATGTCGTTAACCAAGACGGCGGCGATGTGACGGTGATTGACGGGGCGACCGACGCCATTGCAGCGGTCGTCAGCGTCGGGACGCTGCCTAAGGCTGTGGCGGTCAACCCGGCCACGAACAAGGTCTACGTCGCCAACCAAGATAGCGACAATGTGACGGTGATTGACGGGGCGACCGACGCCATTGCAGCCGTCGTCAGCGCCGGGACGGAGCCTTGGGCTGTGGCGGTTAACCCGGCCACGAACAAGGTCTACGTCGCCAACCAAGTCAGCAACGATGTGACGGTGATTGATGGGGCGACCGACGTCGTCGTAGCGACCGTCAGCGTTGGGACAAACCCCTACGCCGTGGTGGTCAACCCGGCCGCCAACAAGATTTACGTTGCGAACGCGAGCAGCAACGATGTAACCGTGATTGATGGGGCGACCGCCGCCGTCGCAGCGACCGTCAGCGCTGAGAGCACTCCTTACGCCCTGGCAATCAACCCGCTCACGAACAAGGTCTATGTCACCAACGCAAACAGCAACAATGTGACCGTGATTGACGGGGCGACCGACGCCACGGCGGACGTCAGCGTTGGATCGCTGCCCAACGCCGCGGCGGTTAACCCGGTCACGAACAAGGTCTACGTCGCCAACCAGGGCAGCGCCAACGTGACCGTGATTGATGGGGCGACCAACGCGACGGCGATCGTCGGCGTCGGGACGACGCCCAACGCCGTGGCGGTCAACCCGATCACGAACAAGATTTACGTCGCTAATATGAACAGCAACGATGTGACCGTGATTGACGGAGCGACCGACGCCGTCGCAACGACCATCAGCGTTGGGACAACGCCCAATGCCGTGGCGGTTAACCCGGTTACGAACCGAGTCTATGTCGCCAACCAGGGCAGCAAGAATGTAACAGTGATTGATGGGGGGATCCACGCGGTCGTAGCGACCGTCAGCGCCGGGACGAACCCTGCTGATGTGGCGGTCAACCCGGCCACGAACAAGGTCTATGTCGCTAACCAGGGCAGCGCCAACGTGACCGTGATTGACGGGAGTACCAACGCCACGGCGACCGTCGGCGTCGGGACGAACCCCAACGCCGTGGCGATCAACCTGGTCACGAACAAGGTCTACGTCGCCAACGATGGCAGCGCCAGCATGACGGTGATTGACGGGGCGACCAACGCGGTCGTAGCAATCGTCGCCGTCGAGACGAATCCCCGCGCCGTGGCGGTCAACCCGGCCACGAACCGGGTCTATGTCGCCAATTATGGCAGCGCCAGCGTGACGGTGATTAATGGGGCGACCAACACGGTCGCAGCAACTGTCGCCGTCGGGACGAACCCCCGCGCTGTGGCGGTCAACCCGGCTATAAACAAGGTCTATGTCGCTAACCAGGGCAGTGACATCGTGACGGTGATTGAAGGGGCGACCAACACCGCAGTGACTGTCAGCGCCGGGACATCTCCTGCCGCCGCAGCGGTCAACCCGGTCACGCACAAGGTTTATGTCGCCAATGCCGGCAGCGACAACGTCACCGCGATCACCCCGGCCGAGGCCTGGGTCATACCTTTGGTGACATCCATCACGCCGCTGGCGGGTCATACCAGCCGGATCGCTGCGCCTACCTTCACCTTCAGCAAGGTTGATCTCATCAGCTATCAGCCCAACACCCCGCCCCTGTTGGGCATCTATTACCAGGTAGATACCCTTACCGGCGACTGGCAGTCGGCCACGCTCACCGCCGGCGTGTGGCAGGGGACGACCGCCGCGCTGCAAAATGGCGTTCACATCCTCTACGCCTACGCCTCCGACGGGCAGGACGCCGGCAGCATCAATCCTAGCCCCAGTTACAGCCCTATCCCGGGGGCCGTCAGCGCCTACGTTTTCATGGTGCGCTCCCCCTGGTCGGTGGTCTATGCCGATACGGCTGGAGTGTGCGGCGGAAACTCGCCGTGCTTCGCGAGCATCCAGGAGGCCATGGACAATGTCCTTGACGGCGGCGCAGTCATCGTTTTTGCGGGCGTCTACGCCGAAAGCGTGAACCTCAGCCAGGATGTCACCATGACCTGCCTGGGGGATACCAGCCTCAACGGGCTGTCCATTGCGGCTGGCGAGTTCATCGCGCCGCTCGGGACGCTCACCCTGAACGGCGATTTCTCTCATACCGGCGGTGTGTTCACCCACAACGACGGGACGCTCGCCTTCGCCGGCGGCGTGGCGCGCGCGATCAGCCTCTCTACGCCCACTCAGCTTAACAACATCACCATTGGCGCTGGCGTCACGCTGATCTTGAATACCGACGTCCTCGGTGTGGGCGGCGCGATCACCAACAATGGCGTGCTGCGTAAGTCGTTTGGTCTCACCGGGGTCGTCCTGGCCCTGACCGATTCTCTGGGCAGCCTGTCTTCGCTGACGGTGGATCGCGTAGACCGGAATCATCCGCAGGCGACTGTTCCGCTGCAGAACGGTCGCTATTGGTCGTTCACCCCCAACGATGGGGCCGCGGGCTTCAATGCCAGCCTGACCCTGCCGGCCAGTTTTGTCCCGGATGACCAGGACAAGCTGTGCCGCTACACCGGCGTTGATTTGGTGTGGGACTGCGCCATGAGCAGCTTCGACGCCGCGCTCCAAACCATCACCCGTTTTGGGGTGACGGCGTTTTCGGATTGGGCGATAGGCAACAACGCCGGCCCGACGAATGTGGCTCTACACCGGTTTTCCACCCGCAGCATTAGCGAACTGCCGGCGGCCTGGCTGTTCGGGCTGCTCTTATTGAGCGCGATCATTTTGTACCGCTGCAGAAAAGAGGTTTTTTCCAGGTAAAAAGCAGGCTATTACGAAAATAGACCGGTCGGGCGCTTGTAGTGGCGACTTCAGTCGCTAACCTTGCCCATAACGGCTGAAGCCGTCACTACGAAAGCGTCTTTTTTCATCCTTTGGGGTGTTGC
>CAIQJJ010000185.1 GCA_903872065.1 uncultured Anaerolineales bacterium
CGCCTCGTTGTAGCTCTTGGTGTCGTCATCGTCGCCGTAGACCACATCTACCAACTCCAGCTTGGCATATTCAGGTTTCTTCAGTTCTTCCTTCATGACCTCGATCCAGGCGTTCTGGTTCGGGGCGGTGGAGGTGGCGCTCAAAATGGCGATCTTGCCGCCGTCAGCGCCAGTCAGATCAAGCGCCATCTTGATCTCAATCGCGCCGATGTCATGCAGCACCGCCTGGTTGATGTGCAGCACACGCCCATCCTTGCCGATCGCCGAGTCCCACGAAACGACCGGAATGCCAGCCTTGATGGCGTCTTTGCCGGTCGGCACGAGGGCGTCCGAATCGTCCGCAGAGATGGCCAGGCCGCTGACCTTCTGGCTGATCAGTGAGTTGATCAGTTGAATCTGCTGCGTCGCATCGGCGGCAGCCGGCCCTTGATACGTCACCGTGACGCCCAGTTCTTTCGCGGCTTCCTGAGCGCCGTTGTTGGCGGTATCGAAATACGGATTACCAAGATTCTTAGGCACCAAGACAAAAGTCATCGGGCCCTTCGGCTTCGGCGTCCCGCAGGCGCTCAAGACCATGCTGGCCACAAGCATCACTGCGAAGACAATGTACAACGAACGGTGTTTCATACGATCTCCTTTCAGAGTGGAACAGAGAATGGATTCAAGCCAGGCCAATGCCCGGAACTTGCCACAGCAAAAGCGGTCGCTACCCTCCAATCAATACAGGCGCACGCGACCAGAAGAAAAAGCCGAAGAAGAGCGCGAACAGGATCACAACGACCAACACAGCCAGGATCGAGCGCCGGTCGAGCCGCTTGACGCCCGAAAGCTGCACCAACCCATTGGGCAGCAAAATCGAGAGGATCAGCAGCAGACCGATCACCACACCCTGTACCTGGCCTTGAATGTTGAGCAGCCCCATGCCAAAGCGCATCAATCCGATCAGCAGCAAAGAGAGACACGCCCCAACCATACTGCCCACACCGCCATTGATGTCCACGCCGCCCAGGACGGCCGCGGTGATCACTGAAAGCTCCAAGCCATTGCCAATATCGGGACGGGTGCTGCCAAAGCGCGCCGCCAGGATCAAGCCGGCCAACGCCGCCATGAAGCCGGACAGGGTGAAGATGATCAGCTTGATGCGCGACACAGGGACGCCAGAGTAAATGCAGGCGTTCTCATTGTTGCCGATGCCGTAAAGGTAACGGCCAAAAGTCGTGCGATGCAAGACCAGGCCAAAGGCCGCCGCCAATACGATGAACAAGGCCACCGAGAAGGGGATGAGCGTGCCAGGCAGGCGGCCCTGCCCCAGATAGGTGAACGCTTCGGGGTAATCGCGCGCCGCCTGGTCGCCCAGCAGCACATAAGCCACGCCGCGATAGAAAGCGTACGTTCCAAGCGTGACGACCAGCGCCGGCAGTTTCATGCGCGCCGCCAGAAGGCCGTTGAAAAAACCAGCCAGCGTGCCGAGCAGCAGCGCGGCGAACGCCGCGACCCAGATGTTGACGCCCTGCATAAACAGCCAGCCCATCAACGAGGCGCACATCCCCAGGTTAGAGGCGACCGAGAGGTCAATATTGCCCGTGATGATAATAAAGACCATCGGCAGCATCATCAGGCCCATTTCCATAAAATCGGACGAGGTGCGCGAAAGATTGAGCGCATCCAGGAAGTAGGGCGAAAGCTGCGTATTGAGCAAAACCACCAGCACGATCAGCCCTACCAGCATCCATTCCCAACGCTGGAAGCGCGCCAGGAAGGAACGGCGCGGGGCAAACTCGTTGATCAAATTGGTGACCTGCGTTTCAGCAGGGGCAAGCGGGGTTTGTTTCATGACTGCACCTCCCGTTGGGCGCGCTGCTGCACCAGGTGATCGACAATCACGGCGATCAAAATCAGCAAACCCTGCGCCGCCAACTGCCAGAAGGGGGAAATTCGCACAATCGTCAGGGCGTTTTGGATGATGCCCAGGAGCAGCGCTCCCAGGATCACACCCGGCACTGTGCCGACCCCGCCGCTGATACTGACGCCGCCTACCACAGAAGCGGCCACCGTCTGCAGTTCAAAGCCGAGGGCGGTGTTGGTCTGGGCGGATTCAAAGCGCGAAGCCCACAGCACCGCCGCCAGGCCGCAGGCCACGCCGCTCAACAGATAAACCAGAAAGAGGACGCGCTGCTTGGGGATGCCAGACATCTGCGCCGCTTCGGGATTGCTGCCCACGGCGTAAATGTCGCGCCCGGCGCGGGTGTGATTCAGGAAGTAGTAGACGATCAGCGCCGCCAACAGCGCCAGCAGCACCATGTTCGGCAAGAGCAGCGGCGTCCCTTTGGAGAGCAGCTTGAAGCTCTTGGGCAGTTCAAAGGAGTTGATCCACGTCCCGCCGCTGTAGAAAAACACCAGGCCGCGATAAATGCTCAGAGTGCCCAGGGTGGCGATCAGCGGCGGCACTTTGCCATAAGTGATGATCAGACCGTTGAACGCGCCCAGCGCCGCGCCCAGCATCATGCCCAACAAGAGCGCCAGCAGCGCCGGCATCTCCGGGTTTTGCTTGACGACAAAAGCCACCATCATCGCCGCCAGCCCGATCATCGAGCTGACCGAAAGGTCAATCCCGTGGGTGATGATGACCATCGTCTGAGCCAGGGCGACAATCGCCAAGATCGAAATGTTCAAGAGAATGTCCAGCAGATTATCCGGCGAGAGGAAGGCCGGCACGCGCAGCGTCACCAGGCCGACCAGGATGATAATGAACAGGCCAATGCCGGCCTCGCGCAGGCGGACAACAGCCCAAAGAAAACCAGCAAGTTTGGGACGGCGAGGTTCAGTCACGATAACGCTCCTACAGCCTGCGTTGCGGCAGAAATGATTTTTTCCTGGGTGGCCTCGGCGCGGCTGAAGTGAGCCGTGATGCGCCCTTCGCGCATCACCAGCACCCGGTCGCTCATCCCCAACACCTCCGGCAGTTCGGAGGAGATCATCAGGATGGCGATGCCTTCAGCCGCCAGTTTGCTCATCAGGGCATGCACCGCCGCTTTTGTGCCAACATCAATCCCGCGCGTGGGTTCATCCAGGATCAAGATGCGCGGGCGGGTCAACAGCCATTTGGCCAGAACGATCTTTTGCTGATTGCCGCCGGAAAGCTCACGCGCCCTTTGCCAGAGATGGCTGGCGCGCACTTCCATCTGCCGCGCGGCGGCGAAGACGGTCGAACGTTCGAGCGCATCTTGCAGCCAGCCGCGCCTGGCATAGCTTTCCAACATGGGCAGGCTGATATTGGCGGTGATCGTCATCGGCGGGATCAGACCGTGCGCCTGCCGGTCTTCCGGCACATAAGCCAGGCCATAGCCAATCGCCTGCTGCGGCGAAGTGATGTGAACTTCTTGCCCGGCGATGAAAACCTGGCCGCCGGTGGGCGGTTCGACGCCGAAGATCGCCCGCGCCACGTTGGTGCGCCCGGCGCCCACCAGGCCGGCCATGCCCAGGATTTCGCCCTTGCGCAGTTCAAAACTGACATCGTGAAAACTACCGGCGCGGGAAAGATGCTCTACCTTGAGCGCCACCTCCCCCACCTCGACCTCCTGCTTGGGGAACAGGTTCGAGATGGTGCGCCCGACCATCAGGCGGATCAACTCGTCGCGGCTGACCTCGTTCAAGGGGCGCGTATCCACATAAGCGCCATCGCGCAGCACCGTCACGCGATCGGCCAGTTCATACAATTCTTCCAGGCGATGCGAGATGAAAATGATCGCCGCCCCCTCCTGCCGCAAACGCCGCACCAGGCGAAACAGATCAGCCACCTCGTTGAGGGTCAGCGAGGAGGTAGGTTCATCCATGATCAAGATGCGAGCATTGATCGAAATCGCGCGGGCGATCTCAACCATCTGCTGTTGAGCGATGCTCAAATGGCGAGCTTTCTGCTTCAAATCCAGGTGGACGCCCAGGGAACTGAGCAGGCGTTCAGCCTCAGCATACAACTTGCGCCAATCCACCCGCCCGGCGGTCGTCGTCGGCTGGCGACCGACAAAAATGTTCTCAGCCACGTCCAGGTCGGGGAAAAGGCTGAGTTCCTGGTAAATGGCAGCGATGCCCGCCTGGCGCGAGTCATGTGGGTTGGCGAAATGCACCGGCTTACCATTCAGGTAGACTTCGCCCCCATCCGGCTGGTGAAGGCCAGTAATTACTTTAACCAGGGTGGATTTGCCGGCCCCGTTCTCGCCCAGCAGCGCATGCACCTCGCCCGAACGCAAGGTAAAAGAAACATCATGCAGCACCTCAACGCCTGAAAAGCGCTTGGTGATCTTTTTTAGCTCAAGGATGTAGTCGTCTGGTATCTTCATTTTCGGTCACTCGGCTGTCTTATGACAATGCAATTTATCCTTTCAACAACCCACGCATGACCACAAGACGACTGAATTTTACTCCCAAAAATTTTCTTGCAAAGAGGGCAAATTCTCATCATTTTCAAAGGTTTTTCTTGGCTTCCTCACAGCGACCAATCTTAAAATATAGAAAATTCTCGGCGGCTGAACAGCAAGCGCGTCGCTGTCCATTGGCCGGCCGCTTTCCCTGAGGTAGCTAATGACCATCAAAAAGTTTCTCTACGTTCTCTTTGTCCTCCTTGTCGCCTCCTGCTCCTCGCTTTCCGGCGTGGTCGCTGGCGGGGCGCTCGTCTACCGGCTGATGAGCCAGGCGACAAAAACCACCGCCGCGCAGCCCGTGACCGCCATCCCCGCAGCCGAGACCAGTCCCAGCCAGGTGCTGCAGGTCAACACATCCCAAATCGAGACAACCATCACCCAGGCAGTTAAAAATATCGGCCCGGCGGTGGTGACGGTGATCGGCGTCATCCC
>CAIQJJ010000186.1 GCA_903872065.1 uncultured Anaerolineales bacterium
GGGCCGCATCAATCAGATGTCGCGCACCATGTTCTTCATGCCCGCTGTGACCTCCGGCATCGCTACTTTAACCATCTGGCAGTATGTCTTCCGCAGTGACAAATATGGCCTGCTTAACTCAGTACTGCGTCTCTTCAATGTGGGGCCGCTGGAATTCTTGAGTCACCCGCGCTATTTCATGGGAATATTTGTCTTCCTTTCCATCTGGGGCGGCTGCGGCATGACGATGATCTTTTTCCTGGCGGGCTTAAAATCTATTAACCATGAATATTACGAAGCGGCTGCAATTGACGGCGCCAATCCGCTGCAGCGCTTCTTCTCCATCACCTTGCCGCTGCTGCGCCCCACGATCCTGTACGTGGTGACAACCGGTATGATCGGGTCTTTCCAATTGTTCGACATGGCTTATATCCTGGGCGGCGGAGGCCTGGGCATGATGGGCGGCCCGCTCGATGCAGCCCTGACGCCCGTACTGTACCTGTACTATATTGGCTTTACCCGCCAACGGATCGGCCAATCTTCGGCGCTGGCCTGGATGCTGTTCGCGATCATCATTGTGGTGACGCTCATCAGCCTGCGCGCTGGAAAGTTCAACGAAGATGTCTAAAAGAGGAGAATCCCTATGATCCGCGAAAAACAAAACCCCATCATTTACTTTCTCACGCGCCTGCCATTTTTGATCCTGGCGTTGACCATGGTGGTGCCGTATTATTTCATGTTGACCGGCGCCTTCAAGACCGTGCAAGAACTGACCAGCTTCCCACCCACTTTTTGGCCCGCAGAGTGGACGCTGCGCAATTTTTACGATGAACAATACCTGGAACCGCTGCATACCAAAGGTTTGTTCCAGTATTTTGATAAAGCGCCGCTGCGTTTTGGTACCCCAATGCTGAACAGCATCTTCATCGCTGTCACCAATACAGTGGTTTCTTTAACCATGGCTTCCATGATCGCCTACGTGTTAGCCAAACGCCATGTACCGGGGGGCAACTTTATCTTTCTCTTGATTCTCGCCTCTTACATGATTCCCTGGCCAGTGACGCTGATTCCAAATTTCTTGACCATCAGCGCCTTAAAATGGGTGAACACATACTGGGGGCTGCTGGTTCCCAGTTGGGTCAGCGCCTTTGCCGTCTTTTTCCTGCGCCAATACATGTTGAGCATCCCCGATGATCTGATCGACGCGGCGCGCATTGACGGCGCCAGCGAACTGCGCACCTGGTGGCAGGTAATCTTGCCGCTCACCACCCCGGCGCTGACCGCCCTGGCGATCTTCTCAGTGTTGGGCAACTGGAACAATTTTGTCTGGCCGTTGATTATTGTCCAAGAACAATCCCTCAGCACTGTCCCATTGGCCATGCGCGATCTCTCAGGCATCATGAGTCAGACCACTGTCGGCGCGATTATGGTCGGCGCCATGCTGGCCTCTCTGTTCCCGATGATCCTGTTCCTGGCTTTCCAACGCCAGTTTGTGGACAACATCGCCATGGGCGCGGTGAAGGCCTGAGTGCTGGCCGGTTTATGAAAAAACACCTTCTCTCGCTGCTCGCCCTCCTTCTGCTGACGGGCTGCCTCTCGACTACACCATCTGTGACCCCCACCCTTGCGCCGCCGGCCGCCCCACTGCCCAGCGCAACTCTGCCGGCAGCGCAAGCCTTCACTTATCTGAAGTTAAGCAAGCCAGAGAAGGAAGCTCAGGTTTTCCACCGGTTTGAAATGATTATTCAAACTGATGGCAGCGCCGATAACCCCTTTGACCCGACTGAGGTGGAGATACAAGTGCGCTTCACCTCACCGGAGGGACAGTCATCCGTGACGCCAGCTTTTTGGTACCAGGAATTTGATCGCGCCTCGCTCGAACCGGTAGGAAATCCTGGCTGGCAGGTACGCTTCACTCCCACCAAGCCCGGCGCATGGTCAGCGCAGGCTGAATTGAAAAAACCGGCCCTGCAAAGCGAGAGCATCTCCTTCACTGTATCCCCGGCGACCAACGAACACGGCTTTGTCCGCCTGAACCCGCAGAACCCGCGTTATTTCGCCTACGATGACGGCAGCTTTTACTTCCCGGTGGGGGTTGATATGGCCTGGAGCGTGGGCGATGTCCTGGCGGACTATGAACGCTGGCTGGATCGTTTCAGCCAAAACGGCGGAAACCTGATCCGGCTGTGGATGCCGGCCTGGGGCTTTGGCATTGAATGGAAAGATACCGGGCTGGGAAATTACACCCAACGGATGAAACAGGCCTGGCTGCTGGATAAAGTTTTCGAGATGGCCGAGGCGCGCCAGGTGACGATTATGCTCTGCCTGGTCAATCACGGCCAGTTTTCCGAAACCACCAATCCTGAATGGAAAGACAACCCCTACAACGCGGCCAATGGCGGGCCATTGGCCGCGCCGCAGGATTTCGTCACCGACCCTACCGCACGCGACCTGTTTAAGCGCCGCCTGCGCTATCTCGCGGCCCGCTGGAGCTATTCCACCAGTCTGTTTGCCTGGGAATGGTGGAATGAAATCAACTGGACTCCTATTTCAGACGCCAAGCTGCGCCCTTGGATCAGCGAAATGAGCGCCTACCTGCGGACGTTGGATCCCAACCAACACCTGATCACGCACTCTACTTCGTCCGGCAGCGGCGATTCGATCTGGAAGATGGATGAATTGCAGATTGCTCAACTTCACGATTACAGCGGCTCTTTCCTCCCCTGGACGCTGAAAGATGCTTATGCCGGTTTCCTGCGCGTTGCGCCGGACAAGCCGGTGTTGGTGGGTGAATTTGGCTACTCCACGAACAACGATGACAGCCCTTATGCCAAAAAACCGATTCATCTCCACCTGGGACTGTGGGCTGCGCCCTTCATGGGATTTGCCGGCGCAGGCATGTCATGGTGGTGGGATACTTACATAGACCCTTATAATCACTGGAGCGAATACAAGCCTGTCTCGATGTTTTTCCAGGGCGAGGATTTAACTTCCATGGCCCCCGCCCAAGCGGCTGTCAAACCCTCAGGCGCAACCGCGCTCGTTCTACAGAATGATCAACGAGCGCTAGTGTGGATTGTCAACAATGCCTACAACATCAAAGATGCTCAAAAATCCTACGAAAAGGCCCTGCGCGCCAAAACCGCCGACGCCTGGAACTACCATCCAGACCCAATTCAAGATATCCATATCACCCTGAAAGGCCTCAAAGACGGCAATTACCTGGTTACAGGCTATTCACCCGCTGCCGGAGAGTGGTTTAAAGCAGTTCCCGCCGCAGCCAAAGACGGATCCTTGGTGATCTCTCTGGCTGATCTGTCCACCGATTGGGCATTCAAAGTTGCTCCTGCGCCATAAAAGACTCAATGACCAAATATCATAACTCAATCTTTCGCGCAGCAAATTACCTGCTGTGTCTGCTCATGGGTATTTTGCTGAGCGGGTGTGGGTTGTTTTGGCCCACCCCCGCGCCAGACACCCTGATCGCGCCTCAGCCGATCGTCGAAATTATCCCAACTCGCACAGTTGGCCCCACCCCCACCCCGCGCCCGACGCCGACCCCTGTCCCTACTCGCACAGCGACCCCCGTCCCCCCGTCCTCGATGCCGGCAGCAGACCTGTTTTTGGATGCGGAATGGTATCGCAAGACCTTGCTCGATATTACTGATCGCTGGAACAGTGGGCTGGATGGGCAGTCAGGGATGGGCGCTTATGCAAGTGATTTCAACGGCTGTTTCCATGTGGCGCTCCAGCGGGACTGGACGCAGCAGCGCAGCTTTACCACCACCAGCATTGCGCAGAGCCGGGCGATTTACATCAATGTCGAAGCATATCGCGTCGCCGGCCCGGCCGAGGGACAGCGCTTCTTACAAGCGGTTGAAAAGGGCGTAAGCTGTCTATTAAGCTACTTCTGGGACCCTGAATACGGCGGCTTTTACTGGGAAATCCAACTCAATGGTGCAGTGACCAATGCGGAAAAACAGGGCTATGGCAATGTTCACCCGCTGATGGTTTTGGCGCAGGCTTATTCGGTCACAAAAAACCCGGAACACCTGCGGGCAGCCTTGCACCAACTGCGGGTGATCGAAGAGCAGTTCCTGGATCCTGAATATCCGGGTGGGATACGTCCTGGTTTCAATCGCGACTTTAGCACAATCATCGGCGTCAATAACGTAGACACCTTCACCCATTATTTCGAGGCGCTGCTGGCACTGTACGATGTAACAGAGGGCGCTGACCACGAACACATTGCTGCGCTGATTAAGACCGCGGCGGATTTTTTGATCAACCACCTGGCGCACGAGCAGGCCGGCTTCCCCGATCGCTGGTACGTCGCCTACAATTACGATCTCCAATGGCAGCCTTCGCAGCTCCCCTACACCCGCGAGGGCCAATGGACGGGCGCGCTGCACAGCACCCCCGGTCACTGTGTGGAACTTGCCTATTTGTTGAGCCGGGCAGTGGAACGTGGTTTCGACCCCGCCTGGCTAGACGCCGCCGAGAAATTCATCAATTTCACCACCGCCAACGCATTTGACCCGGCAACTGGCGGCATGTTGTATGAAATCCTGGACTACGATGGCCAGCCTCTTCCCGGCAACCCCGACAACGATAAATTCATCTGGTGGGCGCAATCTGAATCGGCGCGTATGTTTTTGCACTTTACAGTGATCCACCACAAAGGGTATGCTCAGGCGTTCAAAAACCTGGAAAAGTTAATTCACGGCCCATTGACGGATCCTGAGTACGGCGGTTGGTACGACTGGGTGCAGGTTGGCTCTCTTCAACCTGGCGGATTCGATAAGGGAAACATCTGGAAGGTGAATTATCATTACACCATGTTTTTCGTCGAAGTCCTGCGCCTGGCAGCCGACTATCCCACCCAGGTTCAAGCGCTGAACCAATCATACACACCTTAGGATGAGACCATGCACTTTTGGGCTGTTATTCGCATTGCGGTAAAACGCATCTCAACGCAACGTGGCCTATCCCTGGCAACCACACTAGGGTTAATCATCAGCGTGGCGCTGGCCATGAGCGTGCCGCTTTACGCCGATTCCATCTTACACCGCATGTTGACCACGCGGGTGGAGGGCAATGAACGCAAGGTTGGCGAGCCGAACGCCCCCTTCAGTCTGCTGTTCCAAAACCTGGAAGGACGGCGGGGCAACGGCGACTGGTCAAAATTGGAAGCGGTGGATACCTATTTCACTTCAGGTGAAGTCCAAAAAGACCTGGGACTCCCCTTGCGCCTCAATGTACGTTACTTCAAAACTTATGCGGTTGGGTTATACGAGAGCCAGACGACTCCCCAGCTCACCGATAAGCCCTACACGACCGCCAGCCTGGGGACGCTGACCGGCGTCGAGAACTTCATCACTCTGGTAGATGGTCGCCTTCCGTCCGCCACAGGGAATATGATTGAGGTCTTGGTCAGTGAACGCCAGGCGCGCACGAAAAAACTTCAGGTTGGGCAATCGTTCCTGGCGTTCTATCATGATACAACTCGCCCTGAGAACCCCGATCTGCAACTGCCCATCACTATCGTAGGCATCTGGCAGACGACCAACCTGGCTGATGACTTCTGGTTCTTTGATCCGGTCTCTTTTGATGAAGTACTGCTGATGCCGGAAGACATTTTCTTCGGGCCGGCTGCCACCCTCGAAGGACAGCATTGGATCAGCGAGTGGTACCTGGTACCCGACGCTACCCCAGTGCGTTCCGATGGGGTTGACGATATGCTCAAGCGGCTCTCCAATGTGCAAAAAAAAGCCACCGAGCTGAATCCGTCATTAAGCACGCGCCTTTTGCCGCTCGAACTCTTGAAAAAGTACCAGGTTTCGGCGCGGCAGCTTACTTTCTCCTTGTTTGTGTTTAGCGTCCCGATTGTTGGGCTGCTGATCGCTTTCATCAACCTGGTGGTAGGCCTGGCAGTCGAACGGCGGCGCAACGAGATTGCAGTGCTGCGCAGCCGCGGCGCCAGCGTATGGCAGGTTGTTGCCATGGCAGGTTTGGAGGGAGGCATCCTATGCGGAACGGCGCTGCTCGTCGGCCTGCCGCTCAGCGAACTGATCACCCGCGCCATGGGCCATACCCGCAGCTTCCTCAATTTCACCCTGCCCGGCGACTTGAATTTGCGCCTGACGCAGCCCACCTGGCTGTTTGGCCTGGCAACGCTCGGCCTGGCGCTGATGGTTCAACTCCTACCCACCAGCGAGGCCGCCCGCCAAACGATCGTCACTTACCGCCAGGAGCGCGCCCGCGAGATGCGCGCCGCCTGGTGGCAGCGGCTTTGGCTGGATGTCATCCTGCTGGCAGTCGCCATCTACGGCTTTTATGTTGTGCGCGGCCGAGGCGGTTTAGAGGCCGCCACCCAAACCGACCCCTTCCGCAATCCGCTGCTCATTCTGGTGCCGGCGCTGGGCATTTTTGCCATCAGCCTCTTTTTGCTGCGCTTCTTACCCAAAATCCTGGCTTTAATCGCCTGGGTTTCAGCTCGCACTCGCAGCGTCAGCCTGGTGATGGCCGCGCGCCACCTGGCGCGCGCCCCATCTTTCTACGGCGCGCCGATGATCTTGCTCATCCTGACCCTCAGCCTGGCCACCTTCACCGCCTCCCTGGCCTCCACCCTGGACAGCCACTTGATCGCTCAGCAGCAATACCTGGCCGGCAGCGACCTGTTCCTTAACGAACTGGGCGAGTGCTTGCGCACCTTACCGGCAAAATCTTACGGCGGCCTGCCGCAGTGCGATACCAGCGCCTCTTTGAAAGACGGCCCGATCTGGTTCTTCCCGCCAGTCGCCGACCACCTCAAAGTCCCCGGCATCCACGCCATCACACGGGTGGGACGGTGGAGCGCGGAGGTTACTATTGCTACCCAGAGGTTCAAGGGCATTTTCCTGGGCGTTGATCCCTCCCAATTCAGCCAGGTGGCTTACTGGCGCAATGACTACGCCCCCATCGCTCTCGAAGCCCTCATGGCGCAAATTACCCCCGGCGGGGTGCTGGTCTCGCGCGATTTCCTTAAACAAAGCGGTCTTGCCGTCGGGGAGATGGTCGAGTTATCCGTCACAACCGGACGCATCTACAAAATTGAACGCCAGATTGTTGGTATCTTCGATTATTTCCCCACCTGGTATCCGCAAACGGATGGGGCGGCGTTCGTCGGCGATCTCAATGCTCTCTACCAGGATATCGGCGGCGAATACCCCTACAACGTGTGGGCCAGGACGGATTTCGATCTGGACTTCAAAGCCACCATCGAGGCTTTGCGCATGGTCAACATCTACCCGGCAATCAAGATCGAGAAGTGGGTTTCCGCCCCACAGCGCATCACCTACGAGCAAGGGCAGCCTGACCGCCAGGGACTTTTTGGCATCCTGTCTTCAGGCTTCATTGCTTCAGCCTTGCTCACCGTGTTGGGCTTTTTCCTCTACGCGCTGTTTTCATTCCGCAAGCGCTTCATTGAGGTGGGCATCATGCGCGCGATCGGGCTGTCCACGCGGCAAATGATCTTTTACCTGGCCTGGGAACAGGCCTTCTTGATCGGCATCGGCCTGCTGACAGGCACTGCGCTGGGCATTCTGGTCAGTGAGCTATTTGTGCCCACCTTACAATTTGGCGCCGAGGCGCTCTCCCAGGTGCCGCCGTTCCAGGTACGCATCGCCTGGAGCGCACTGCTCCAGATTTACGCCCTGTTCGGTTTTCTCTTCGTCGGCGCGTTGGGAGGCCTGATCATCCTCCTGCGACGGCTAAAAATCTTCCAGGCCATCAAGCTAGGAGAGACGGTATGAGCGATGACTTTATCCGCTGTGAGAATCTGGTCAAAATTTACCGCCACTCCGGCGTGGAGGTGCAAGCCTTGCAGGGCCTGGACTTGTGGGTGCAGCAAGGAGAACTGCTCGGCATTGTGGGCGCCAGCGGCAGCGGTAAATCCACCTTGATGAATATCCTGGGCGGGCTGGATCGTCCCACCGCCGGGCGCGTCCACGTGGGCAAATATGACCTGCTGAAGCTCAACAACCGCGCCCTCAACCGCTACCGCCGTTCGATGGTCGGTTTTGTATGGCAGCAAGTTTCGCGCAATTTGATCCCCTACCTGACCGCCGTCGAAAACGTCGAGGTGCCAGTCACCCTGGCCGGTCAGCGGAAGACCAGCCAGCGCGCCCATGACTTGTTAAAGTTGGTGGGAATGAACGAGCGCGCCCATCACCGCCTCGACCAGCTATCTGGGGGTGAACAGCAAAGGGTAGCGATTGCAGTGGCGTTGGCCAACCAGCCTGTGCTGCTGCTGGCCGATGAACCCACCGGCGAACTGGACACCAACACTGCCCAAACCATTTTCGATACCTTGCGCGACCTGAATACCTCCCTGGGATTGACCATGCTGATCGTGACGCACGATCCCGCCATCGCCTACCGGGTCAACCGCGTGGTCAATGTGCGCGACGGCAAACTGGCCTCAGAAACTGTGCGGCGCGCGACCCCCAGTGAAAACGAAGCCGATTCGCATGTCAGTTACCATATTCTCGATTCGGCCGGCCGGGTGCAAATCCCCAAAGAATATTTAAAAAAATACCATATCAAAGATCGGGTGGTCATAGATACCAATGACGAAGGCATTGTGATCAAACCTGTAACGGGTAAGAATTATGAGCATCGTGATTGAAACACAGGATTTATGGCGCATCTACCAGACCGGCGCCCAAGAAGTAGCCGCGCTGCGCGGGGTGAACTTACAAATTGAGCGCGGGCGCTTTGTGGCGCTGCAAGGACGTTCGGGCAGCGGCAAAACAACCCTGCTGAACTGCCTGGGCGGGTTGGATCAACCCACACGCGGTGCAGTGCGCATCTTGGGGGAAGAAATGAAGAACTGGAGCGACGAGCAGCTCACCACCTGGCGGCGCGAAAAACTGGGCTTTGTCTTTCAGTCCTTTGGCCTGATCGCCACCTTATCCGCCTACGAAAACGTCGAGTTCATGCTGCGCTTGCGTCGCGTGGCGGTGACAGAGCGCCATCGCCGCACGTTGGCCTGCCTGGAGCGCGTGGGGTTGAGCAAATGGGGACACCACCGCCCTGACGAAATGTCCGGCGGGCAGCAGCAGCGCGTGGCGATTGCACGGGCACTGGTCAACCAATCGCCGATTATCCTGGCCGACGAACCGACCGGGGAATTGGACAGCGCCACGGCGGTTGAGATTCTCCAGCTTTTCCGCCAAATTGTGCAGGAGGATCACGTCACCTTGCTGATGGTATCGCACGACCGGTTGGTGGAGCAATACGCCGACGAGGTGCTGCAATTGCGAGACGGACAGATTGTGAAGTGATTTGAGTTTCCGAAAACTGAAAAGACTTCCGAAGTTTCCGAAAACTTCGGAAGTCTTTTTTACACCAAAGTTGACGATAATACTCAAAAAAAAAAAAAAACGGGATTATAATCATTGCATAGAATTGCTTCACAACCCACAAAAATCACCCTGGGAGCATCCTCATCCCTATCATCTGATAACTTGCATCGCGCAGAAAAGAAGGCCAGCATGAATAAGACGGCAATAGACGGCGCAACCGCGCAGGCCGTAAATTCGGCAGGAAACGATAAGCCGGCAAAACCGGAAAAAGACGGGACGGAAAGGGTTGCTCCGATCACTGCCAATGAATTGTCTGGCGATGCAGCCGAAAGTTTCCCCATTGTTGGCATCGGCGCTTCAGCCGGGGGATTGGAGGCGCTGGAACAGTTTTTGAGCCATGTCCCTGGCAATAGTGGGGCAGCCTTTGTGGTCATCCAGCATCTCGACCCAACCCGCGAGAACATGATCCCAGAAATCTTGCAGCGCAGCACACCCATGAAGGTGACGCAAGCGAAAGATCGCGCCCGAGTGCGGCCGAATTGCGTCTACGTGATCCCTCCCAACAAAGATATCGCCCTGCTGCATGGAAAACTGCACCTGCTGGAGCCGGCTTCGCCGCGCGGCCAACGCCTGCCGATTGATTATTTCTTTCGCTCTCTGGCAGAGGATCAACGGCAGCGCAGCGTGGGCGTGATCCTTTCGGGAATGGGCACTGACGGCACCTTGGGATTAAAAGCAATCAAAGAAATGGCCGGGGTCGTGCTGGTGCAAGAACCAGATTCGGCCAAATTCGCCGGCATGCCGCGCAGCGCCATCGAGGCCGGCCTGGCCGATTTCGTCGCCCCGCCGGATGAATTACCGGCGCTGCTGCTCAACTTTTTCCACCACACTGTCAGCATTGCTCTTCCCCAGGCGATAACAGAAGCAGATAGCACGCAAGCCGCGGCGCAAAGCGCGGCGCAGAGCGCTTTGGAAAAAATCATCCTGTTGCTGCGCGCCCACAGCGGCCACGATTTTTCTCTGTATAAGAAAAGCACACTTTACCGCCGGATTGAACGGCGCATGGGCATTCATCAAATTGAAAAAATTCCCCACTATGTGCGCTTCTTGCAAGAGAATTCTCAAGAACAGGATTTGCTCTTCAAGGAACTGCTGATCGGCGTGACCAGTTTTTTTCGCGACCCACCCGCCTGGCAAAAACTTAAAGAACAAGTTCTGCCGGCCTTACTCGCCAACTATCCAGAAGGGGGGCAGTTGCGCGCCTGGACACCCGGCTGTTCGACTGGCGAGGAAGCCTATTCACTCGGCATCGTCTTCAAAGAGATGCTGGAACAAATCAATCCACCCGGCCGCTATCAATTACAGATCTTTGCCACCGACCTGGATAAAGATGCGATTGCCAAGGCGCGCCAGGGCAGCTACCTGGCCAATATCGCCGCGGATGTCTCGGCGGAGCGCCTGAAGCGTTTTTTTAGCGAAGAGACGGGGGGCTACTGCGTGAACAAGGAGATTCGCGAGATGGTGGTCTTCGCGCCGCAAGACGTGATCATGGATCCACCCTTCACCCGCTTGGACATTCTGATCTGCCGTAATTTACTGATCTACCTGGCGGCAGAATTACAAACCCGGCTCTTGCCCCTGTTCCATTACAGCCTCAACCCAAGCGGCGTCCTCTTTCTCGGCAGCGCTGAAACGGTCAGTGGTTTCTCTGAACTCTTCAACACGCTGGATAGCAAATGGAAGATCTACCGGCGCAAGGAGGCAACAGCAAAGAAGGGCAGCGATGGCAGAGAATACCGCCTGGATTTCCCAGCCTCATTTTCTCACCCTGCTTACCTACCAAAGACCGGCAGCCCGGAGCCGGCGATCAATTTCCAGACGCTGGCCGAGCAGGCGCTGCTGCAGCGCTTAAGCCCGCCGGCAGTGTTGGTCAATGGCGCGGGCGACATTCTCTACGTCAACGGACGCACGGGTAAATATCTGGAACCGGCCGCCGGTAAGGCAAACTGGAATATTTTTGTCATGATCCGCGAGGGCTTGCGCCATGAATTTGCCAATGCCTTTCAAAAGGCCAAAAGCCAGGTTGAGGTAGTGAGCGTTAAAGGCCTGAAAGTAAAAACCGGTGACGATGAAGAGAACATCACCCTGACCGTTCAGGCGCTTGAACAACCAGAAGCGCTGCGCGGGCTATTGATGGTCGCCTTTAACGAAGATCACGTTGAGCCGGTTGCAAGCAGGAAAAAAAGTAAAACGGCGCGGCGCGCCTCCCCCCAAAACACTCACCTGGTCGAAATGGAACAAGAACTGCGCCAGGTTTACCAGGAACTGCACACGGCACGCGAGGAAATGCAAACCTCGCAAGAGGAACTGCGTTCAACCAACGAGGAGCTGCAATCTGCTAACGAGGAGTTGCAATCCACCAATGAAGAATTGACCACCTCGAAAGAGGAGCTGCAATCGTTGAACGAAGAGATGCAAACGATCAATGCTGAACTGCAATCGAAGGTGGATGAGCTTTCACGCGCCAATAACGATATGAAAAACCTGCTCAACAGCACCGCTATCGCCACACTGTTCCTCGATGGCGCGCTGCACATCCGCAACTTCACCCCGCAGGTAACCAAGATCATCAAGCTGATTGCGAGTGATGTCGGCCGCCCGGTGACGGACCTGGTCAACGACCTGGTTTACCCCAGCCTGGCTGAGGATGTGAATGAGGTGCTGCGCACCCTGGTCTTTAGCGAAAAGCCGATTGCCACCCACGATGGGCGCTGGTACACAGTGCGGATTATGCCCTACCGCACGCTGGAAAATCACATTGATGGGGTCGTGATCACCTTCAACGACATCACTGTCTCCAGAACACTGGAAATCGAACTACGCCAGGCGCGCGATCAATTAGAACTGCGCTTGCGGCAGCAAACCAGTAAACTGACTCAAGAGTCGCCGCCAGAAAGTCCCATCGAAGGGGATTAAGAGAAAGAAAGCCGCCATGACAGACGAAAGACAGCCCCTCCCCCTCGCCGACGACAACGCCGACTTACGCCAGCGCGCCGCAGCTTATTTGCAAGCGCATCCGGAAAAAATGGTTCCGTCAGCGCCAGAGATAGACCTGCAGCGGCTGCTGCAAGAGCTGCAAGTGCATCAGATTGAGTTAGAGATGCAAAACGAGGAGTTAAGACGATCTCAAGAGCAGCTTACGTTAAGCCAGGAAAAGTACGCCGACCTCTACGATTTTGCGCCGCTGGCCTACTTTTCACTCCAACGCAATGGAATCATTCAGGCGGTGAATCTGACCGGGGCCAGCCTGTTGGGGGTCGTGCGCAGCCAGTTGGTGGGCAGCCAGTTCAAAACCTTCGCTGCGCCCGCAAGCTGGACTGACTTCGCAGAACACCTGGAGAAAGTCTTTGGCAGTCAAGACTACGGCGGTGAAGAAACGCGCCAGTTCTGGGAGATGCATTTGATGCCAAAAGGCAAGCCGGCGATCGATGTCCAGGTGGAGGCCTTGCTGGCTGAAGATGGGCTGGTCTGCCGGCTGGCAATCACGGATATCAACCGCCGCAAGCAGGTCGAAGCACAGCTCAAAACCGCCCTCGCTGAGAAAGAAGTGCTGCTACGTGAGCTGTATCATCGCACCAAAAATAACATGCAAGTGATCTCCTCGCTGCTTAATCTGCAAGCCAATTCGATTAGCGATCCACAAACGCTGGAAATATTTCGCGAAGTGACAAACCGCATTCAGGCCATGGCTCTCGTTCACCAACAGCTTTACCAGTCACAAAACCTGGCCAGCATTGACCTGAAAGATTACATCAATGATCTGGCGATTCTGACCTTGCGCAATTATCAGACAAACCAAGAAAAGATTGGGCTGCGAATGGATCTGGAGAGTGTGACCATCTCAGTGGATACCGCCATTCCATGCGCCCTGGTGATCAATGAGTTAATTTCGAACGCCATCAAGCATGGCTTTCCCGAGAACAAGAGCGGCGAAATTCACATCCAATTATCGCACCCGGAGAACGCGCCCGCCAGCGACGAAATCCAGATCACGGTGGCCGACAATGGGATTGGGCTGCCCCACGGCTTCGATCCCCGCCAGAGTCAAAGCATGGGCATGCAGATCATCTTTGGCATCATCGAGCAGCAACTGAAAGGCCAGGTAAGCTTCGACGGCGGCCCGGGCGCTATCTGCCGGCTTCGCTTTCGCGACAACCCCCATCACAGTCTGACCTGAAAATAGCGCCGGCCATGTCGCCGCAAGTGTCATTGCGAACCGGCCATGTCATTGCGAAACGGCCATGTCGTTGCGAACCGGCCATGTCATTGCGAAACGGCCATGTCGTTGCGAACCGGCCATGTCATTGCGAACGAGGCTTTGCGAGTGAAGCAATCTCCCTCAGTCGCGCGGAGATTGCGCCGCTTCGCTAAGCGCAGAGCCTCCTCGCAACGGCACATTCGCAGTAACATTCGCAACGCCATTTTCATCCATTGAGAGGGGGATGACAGCCCGCAGACGACTTTCTTGACTTAATAGAACAAATGTGCTATTTTAAGGTCATCCATAAAACACAACAGGATGACCCAAATGATGAGACGCGTTCAAAGGCTGGCTATTACAGGGACTTTTATCGGTTGTCTGCTGATGCTTTGCACCAGCCTGACCCTGATTGCCGGCGCTGAACCCACCCAAGAGACCGCCAACCAGGCGAATCGCCAGGCAATCCCTGGCGATTGTCACGTCAATCAAAAGTATCCCGAAAGCGTGCGTCAATGGTGCGATTGGATCACCTTTTACGCCGAACAAGTGGAGCTGCCGCCCGACTTGATCGCCGCAGTCATCTGGCTGGAAAGCGGAGGCAATCCGCAAGCCTATTCGAAAAGCGGCGCAGTCGGCTTAATGCAAGTAATGCCGCGCGATGGCCTGGCCGCCAATTTCCGCTGCATTAACGGGCCATGCTTTGCCAGCCGGCCAACGATCGAAGAATTGCAACAACCCGAATTTAACATCGAATATGGGGTCAAGATGTTAGCCGCGCTGCTTGCCAGCACAGGCAGTTTGCGCGACGCACTCAAGGCCTATGGGCCAATGGATGTAGGCTACAGCTATGCCGACCGAATCCTC
The DNA here is from genome assembly GCA_903872065.1 of uncultured Anaerolineales bacterium. Classification (GTDB taxonomy): domain Bacteria; phylum Chloroflexota; class Anaerolineae; order Anaerolineales; family UBA4823; genus CAIQJJ01. Next base: position 14,452 of record CAIQJJ010000186.1, read on the forward strand.
TCTATTTACCAACAATGGCGGTGAAGCAGACAAAGATCTGCCGCCGCCGCAGGAGTAAGCCAATGAATCATGCCCAATATTTCGCGCCCTCTCAAAATAGCTTTGACGCGTATGCTCGCCTGCAGCGCATTGACGACTACCCCAATCAACCGCCCATTATTGATTTTCCGATGACAGAATTGGAAAGAGTGGAGATGGATAGCCTGGTAGCTTATGCCAACGATGAAATGCACCGGCTGGAAACCCAAAACACCCCCTACAGCGAACCCTATGATCAACCCCGTCTGTATCCCACTCATGATTGGCAGCCATCCAATCTCAATGAAACCGGCCTTCAGCAGGTGTTCCAACAAGTAATTCAACCACCCGCCGCCGAGGACTGCCAATCAATTGTCATCATCCTCCAGATTTCCGCCCGCGATTGGCCTCGTTTCGCTCGCGCCATCCCCTACCGCCGCTAAGGAGCAAAATCTAAGCAGCTTTCCGCAATCCGTTGCTGAGGAACATCTGAATCGGACAATGATAAAATTCTGGTTCCGAACCTTCGTGGTACAATCGCCCCATGAAAAGATGGCAGTTTTGGTTAGGTGTCGCGATCAGTGTTTTCTTTTTGTGGTTTGTCGCTCGCAAGTTAAATTGGGCCGAGTTTGCCGCCGCGCTCCAAACCGCAAATTATTGGTGGATCATCCCCGGCGTTGCGGTATATTTCCTCGGCGTGTGGGTGCGCGCCTGGCGTTGGCATTACCTGCTGCGTCCGATTAAAGCAGTCCCCACGCAGGTCATGTTCCCCATCGTCGCCATTGGCTACATGGGCAATAATATTTATCCGGCGCGGGCAGGGGAAATCCTGCGCGCCGTGGTGCTGAAACGCCGCCAGGGCATTCCAATTTCCGCCTCCTTTGCCACCATCATCGTCGAACGCGTCTTTGACGGCGTCGTCATGCTCGCCTTTGTTTTTGTGAACCTGGCCGAGTTATCCCGCCTGACCGGCGTTTCGGTGGCAGTTGGCAACTGGCAGTTGAGCATTCAAGACCTGGCGGTGTGGGGCAGCGCGGCTTTCTTCGGCGCGCTGGGCATTTTTTTGTTGGCGGCCATGTTCCCGCGCCCGACGGAAAGGATCGTTTGCTGGTTCAATGATTGCCTGACGCCGGCCAGATTGCGCCCCAAAGTCCAGGCCATTGCCATTCGCTTCCTGGAGGGCCTGGAATCGCTGCGTTCTCCCCTTGAAGCTTTAATGATTTTCTTCACCTCGGTGGTCATCTGGCTGCTCGAAACCGGGAAATATTGGTTTGTGATGCACGCCTTTGGCTTTGAAGTAAGTTTCTTCACTTTGATGCTGATGAACGGCGTCGTTAACCTGGCCACCACTCTGCCGGCTGCGCCGGGCTATGTCGGCACATTTGATGCACCCGGCATTGCCGTTTTGGAGGGCTATGGCGTCTCTTCGGGAATTGCCGCCGGATACACCATTGTGCTGCACATCGCGCTCTGGGTGCCTATCACCGCCTTGGGCGCATATTACCTGGCGCGCGAGGGGATTCAATGGCAAAGCGCCATCCAAGAAGCAAGCGCCTCAAAATCGGGAGAATCATGACTCATCGCATTGCAATCCTCGGCGCGGGGATCGGCGGACTGAGCGCCGCTTACGACCTGGCGCGCGCCGGGCACTCCGTCACCATTTTTGAAGCCGCTGATCAGGTCGGCGGACTGGCCTCTGGCTTTAAAGAATCTCATTGGGATTGGGCCGTCGAAAAGTTCTATCATCATTGGTTTGCCAGCGATGTACACATCCTGGGGCTGATCAAAGAACTGGGCTGGCGCGACCAGGTAATTTTTCCTCGCCCCTACACCGTCCTATATCATAATGGCAAATTTCGCCCCTTTGATTCACCTGTCCACATGGCTCTCTACCCTGGCCTCGGATGGGGACTCAACAAGGCGCGCTTTGGCCTGGTGGGGCTGTACCTCAAACTGACCAACAACTGGCGCGCTTTGGAAACCGTCACTGTGGATCAGTGGATGCGCAAATGGGCCGGCGATAAAGTGTATGAAACGATGTGGCAGCCCATGATGGTGGGCAAATTCGGCGAGCGCTACGCCGAACAGGTCAACATGGCCTGGATGTGGGCGCGCATCAAGTCCCGCACCACTCGCCTGGGTACCTTTGTCGGTGGATTTCAGGCCTTCGCCGATGCCTTTGCAGAGCAGCTGCGCCAATCGGGCGTGGAGATTCGCCTCTCGACCCCTGTCAGCCGCCTCACCCCCACACCCGACCGAACCTTACAGGTGGAAACCGCCGCCGCGCCGGGGGAAACCTTCCAGCAAGTTCTCGCCACCACCTCACCCTCGCTGCTGGCGCGCCTTGCCCCTGATCTGCCTCAAGACTACTTACAAGGGCTGCTCAACCTCCAACACATGGGCGCAGTAGTAATGGTGATCTCGCTCCAAAACCAGCTTTCGCCCGAAGGCTATTACTGGTACAACATGCCCAAGGCCGCGGGATTTCCTTTCCTGGCTCTGGTCGAACACACCAATTTTCTCTCTCCATCCTATTTTGGCGGCGATCATCTGATTTACGTTGGGGATTACCTGGAAAACGGTCACGAATACTTCTCACTCAGCGCCGATGAACTGCTTGCCCGCTACCTGCCGGCTTTCAGCCGCATCAACCCCAAATTTGAGCCAGGCTGGGTCAAAAACCGCTGGCTCTTCCGCACCAACTACGCCCAGCCCATCCCATTAGTCAATCATTCACAACATATCCCTGCGATCCAAACCCCCATCGCAGGCCTTTACTTTGCCAGTATGAGCCAGGTGTATCCCTGGGATCGCGGCACAAACTACGCAGTGGAAATTGGCCGCCGCGCCGCTCGCCTGATGACAGGCGGGGCATAGCAATCGTTTATGAATGCTGTAGAAGTCTCCCACATCACCAAAACTTTCGGCGCGCTGAAAGCTGTAGATGATGTCTCATTCGCAGTTGAACAAGGCGCCATCTTTGGTTTGCTCGGCCCGAATGGCGCCGGCAAAACCACCACCATCCGAATAATGCTGGATATTTTCCGCCCGGACACAGGGACAACGCAAATCCTGGGCGGCGCCATGAGCGAAGCCAAAAAGGAACGCATCGGCTACATGCCCGAAGAGCGCGGTCTCTACCAGGATATTTCGCTTGAGCGGTGTTTGCTGTACCTCGCTTCGCTAAAAGGCGTCTCTTCCAACGAAGCCCGCTGCCGCGCCCAAAACTATCTTGAACGCTTCGACCTGCTCAGCCACAAGCGCAAAAAGGTCAAAGAACTCAGCAAAGGGATGCAGCAAAAGGCGCAGATCATTGCCACCATGCTGCATGAGCCTGAACTCTTAATTGTGGATGAACCTTTCAGTGGACTTGATCCGGTCAACACCCAAATGGTGAAAGACCTGCTGCGCGAACAGCGCCAGAAAGGCGTCACCATTCTGCTCTGCTCACACCAAATGCACCAGGTAGAAGAATTGTGCGACCGCCTGGTGTTGATTGATCATGGCAAGGTGATGCTTTACGGGCCATTGGAGCAAATTCGCCGCCAATACGCAGGCAATGCTATCTTGCTCAAAACCAATGGCGAAATACCCCCGCTGCCAGGGGTCATCGAGAGTGTATCCCAGAACTCACTCACCCGCCTGGCGCTCGCCAACGGTGCAAACCCACAAGACATTTTACAAACACTGGTCATGCAGGGCGTCATCGTCGAACAATTTGAAATCGCCTTGCCCACCCTGGATGAAATTTTTATTCAAGTGGTGAGCGGCAAGGGGAAAATCCTATAATGTGGCATGTGGCTGCATACGAATACACACGCCTCGCCGGCCGCAAGGGTTTTTGGTTTGGCATGCTCAGCCTGCCGGCGGTCATCATCTTGATGATCGTCTTAATCGGCATTTTGATTATCCTGGAAATTAACACCACTCCCATCGGTTATGTGGATCATTCCAGGTTGTTAGAAAACCCCGTTCCCGCCCCAACTCCTTCAGGCATCCAACCGCCTGTCCCGATGCGCGCTTTCTCCACCGAAGAAGACGCGCGCCAGGCTCTGGACGCCGGGGAAATCCAGGGCTATTACATTCTGCCGGCGAATTATCTGCAAACTTCAAATGTGCAACTGGTCTACCAAAAAGAGCCCAAAAGCCCGGCCCAGTCTCAATTTACTTCCTTCATCCTTGCCAACCTGCTTGCCAGGCAAGAACCCCAGGTCAGGCAGCGCATCATTGAGGGCAATTTCATCACCGTACGCGCCCTGGACAACAGCCGACAAATGGAGGCAGATGGCTTTTTAAGCATGTTCTTGTCCCTTTTCGTCGCCATCATGTTCTTCGTCGCCATTTTTTCCACTTCTGGCTACTTGATGAAAGCAGTGGTCGAGGAAAAAGAGAATCGCACGATGGAAATGATCATCACTTCCATTTCGCCCAACCAGCTTATGGCCGGCAAAATCATTGGCAACCTGGCGGTAGGGCTGACGCAGATCTTGGCCTGGCTGCTGTTCATTATTTCGGGCATTCTTGCCGCCAACAATGTCTTCCAACCATCTCAACCCATGCAAATCCCCTGGGAATTGATTATCAAGCTTTCCCTGGTCTTACTGCCTTGCCTGATCATGCTTGCCGGCGTCATGGCAACCGTTGGCGCAATCGCCACCGAAGAGCGCGAAGGACAACAGATCAGCGGATTGATCGTCATGCCCATCTGGCTGCCTTATTTTCTGCTCGCCCCGATGATTGAAAACCCCAACAGCCCCCTGGCAGTGGCGCTCACCCTGTTCCCGATCACTGCCCCAATGACCATCTTGCTGCGCATCAACTTCACCGTCATCCCTGCCTGGCAGCTCACCATCAGCATCATTCTTCTCTGGTTGAGCGCCATCGCTGCCCTCTGGCTGGCCGGGCGCGCCTTTCGCCTGGGAATGCTCCTGTATGGTCAGCGCCTGGCCTGGAAAGTTCTCTTCCGCAAAAGCGCTTAATTCCTTACCAATCGCGCCCAAAGCCTTATGTATAAAACCCGCCTCGTACTACAACATGAAGTTCGCACCATTCTCACCAGCAAGTCATTCCTGTTTAGCGTTTTTGGCATTCCCCTGATCGGCGCGATCCTTTTTGGCCTTGCCTCTTTGCTCAATCAGGACACCCGGGCTTCAAGTGTGGTAAATGTTTTATTGAATAATCCCAATCAGAAACAGGCGAACGGGTATATTGACCAAAGCGGCTTGATTCAAAATTTGCCGGAGAATCTTCCACCCCACGCCTTAATCGCTTATCCCGATGAAACCGCCGCCCGCCAGGCAGCCGCCGCCGGCGAGATTGACGGCTTCTACCTCATTCCCAGAGATTATCTGCAAACTGGCAGACTGACTTACGTCACGACTGATTACAGTCCCTTGCGCGACCGCAGCAGTTCCTGGCTGATCGAACATGTGCTGCGTCTCAACCTGCTCGGCAGCGATGCGCAGCTCGCCGCGCGCGTCGCCGTTCCACTGAACGTCGAATTAAAGCCCCTCGCCCCGGATACCCAACGCGACGATGATAACCCTCTCACGTTCTTCCTCCCCTATTCCGTTGCCATCGCATTCTATATCGTCATTCTGAGCGCCGCCAGCCTGCTGTTAAGCAGCATCGCCAACGAAAAAGAAACCCGCGTGATCGAAATGCTGATGTCCTCAGTGACCCCTCTCCAACTGCTTACGGGCAAGATCATTGGACTTGGCATCGTCGGCCTGCTGCAAACAGCGGTCTGGCTTAGCATCAGCTACGTCTTGATGCGCTTAAGCGGCAGCGCATTTGAACTGCCCCAGGCCTTTCAACTGCCAATCTCGTTTTTCGTGTGGGGGGGAATCTTTTTCCTATTTGGCTATGCAGTTTACGCCAGTTTGATGGCCGGCTTGGGAGCGTTGGTTCCCAACCTGCGCGAGGCGCACCAGGCTACCACAATTGTCGTCGCGCCGCTCATCGTCCCCCTCGTATTCATCATGATATTAATTAAGGAGCCGAATGGCGTTGTGGCCGTCGCGCTGAGTCTTTTTCCTTTGACCGCACCGGTCGCCATGATGACGCGCCTGGCAGCCGCCAACAACATCGCCTGGTGGCAGCCGGCCGCAGCGGTTGTCCTGCTGGCAATCACCACCGTGCTGATCGTACGAGCGGTCGCACGAATGTTCCGCGCCCAAATCCTCCTCTCTGGGCAAACCTTCAAAACAAAGCTCTTCTTCCGGGCGCTCTTCGGCAAAAACTGACCCTACCCAGGCGCTTTTCGACGGGAGCTGCACGATGCCCCAAAGCTCCTGCGCTTTGCAGATGAGCCACGCGATGAGCGAGCCGAGCGCCGTGCCCACGAGACCGGTCAGCCC
>CAIQJJ010000187.1 GCA_903872065.1 uncultured Anaerolineales bacterium
CGCGGGGTGGTTCTCTTTCTCGCCAGCGGCACCGACCAGGAATACGTCCTGCAGGAGGCGGCGGCCCTGGGCGTGGCGGAACTGTTCGGCGGGCGCATTTACGGCGCCAAGGGCAGTTCGGAGGACGATTCCAAAGAGATGGTCATCCAGCGCATCCTGACCGAGCAAAACTTGCGCGGCGCGCAACTGCTGGTGGTGGGGGATGGCCCGGTGGAAATCCGCTATGCCCGCCAGGCGGGGGCGCTGGCCCTCGGCGTAGCGGCAGACGAGACGCGCCGCGCCGGGCTGGATGCGCGCAAGTACCAACGCCTGCGCAATGCGGGGGCCGACTTGATGGTGACTGATTTTTTGCACGCCGCTGAACTGGCGGCGCGGCTTTGCCCGCCGGACAGCCTGGGCAAGGAAGGATAGCGCGGTGAAGCCCGACCTCTCAGCCGTCCATCCCGAACTGCAGCGCATGGCGCGCATGGTACCGCCGATGGTCTTCAACGCCAAGACTCTCCGGTGGTGGCGTTTGCTGCACCGCCTGACCCGCCCAAGCAAGCCGCCGGCGGATATGCGCATTGAAAACCTGTTCATCCCGGCCCAGGACGCGCCGCGGCAGATCCGTTTGCGCGTCTATCGCCGCCAGGCCGCCTCTCCCAACGCGCCGGCCTTGCTCTGGCTGCACGGCGGCGGCTACCTGCTCGGAAGTCCCGAACAATGCGACCTCTGCTGCCTCCAATATGCCCGCGAACTGGGGATCGTGGTTGTCTCGGTGGATTATCGCTGGGCGCCCGAACACCCTTTCCCCAAGCCGCTTGAGGATGGTTACGCCGCGCTGCAATGGGTGCATGCGCACGCCGCGCAGCTTGGCATTGAGGCCGGGCGCATCGCCATCGGCGGCGAAAGCGCCGGCGGAGGCCTGGCCGCGGCGCTCGTCCAATATGCCCACGATCGCCAGGCAATCCGCCCGGTATTCCAACTGCTCGTCTACCCCATGCTGGACGACCGGACAACGCTGCACGAGGACGCCTATCCCGACCGCCTGACCTGGAACCAGGAGAGCAACCGCTTTGGCTGGCAAGCCTACCTGGGGAGGCCCGGCGGCGCGGCGGACATCCCGCCCTACGCCGTCCCGGCGCGGCGCGAGGACTTGCGCGGCCTGCCGCCGGCCTGGATCGGCGTCGGGAGCCTGGACCTGTTCCACGATGAAGACGTGGCTTATGGGCAGAGGCTCAACGCCTGCGGCGTGACGTGCGAGGTATACATCGTGCCGGGTGGCTTCCACGGCTTCGACATCGGCGGGCCAGGGTTAAATGTGGTACGCGAGTTTCGCCAGTCGCAAGTGGAGGCGCTGAGGCGTCATCTGTGTGCCGGTACGTCAGTTATGTCATAAAGGATAGGCGCAATTGACAGTTTCCCAAAATGGGATAAAATAAGAAGAAATGCGTATTATTTCAACCCGAACTCTTATTGATTTCTGGATCAAGCACTCCGACGCCGAGGACGCGATCAAAGCCTGGGTCAAAGAAGCGGAACATGCTCACTGGCAATCTCCGGCTGAGATCAAAGCCCGCTACCACAGCGCGGACTTCCTGCCCGGCAACCGGGTTGTATTCAATATTAAAGGGAATAAATATCGGCTTGTGGTAAAAATTCACTACAACACGCAAATTGTGTACATCCGCTTTGTTGGCGCCCATGCCGAGTATGACCAGATTGATGCGGAGAAAATCTAATGAAACCGAAAATCATCAAAACTGAAGCCGAATACCAGTCTGCGCTAAGATATCTGGAAACGCTGATGGACGCCCTGCCTGGCACGCCTGAAGAGGAAGAACTGGAATTATTTTCCGTCCTCATCGAAGAATATGAAAAAGAAAACTTTCCGATTGGTTTGCCCGATCCCATCGAAGCCATTAAATTTCGCATGGAGCAGCAAGGGCTGACCCGTAAGGATATGGAACAGTACATCGGCAGCCAAAGTAAGGTTTCCGAAATATTGAACGGCAAGCGCCCGCTCAGCCTGGCAATGATCCGCGCCTTGCACGAAAAGCTGGATATCCCCGCCGAAGTGCTGCTGCAAAAATCAGAGCGAAACCTACCCGCTCCCAAATACAAAGTAGCGGTCAGACAGACAAACCGCATTCCCCACCAAGGCCGAGATGGAGGGTGAATCCATCTCGTACCTTGTGTATCACCGGCGTGGGCTGCAGTGAGTCGATCTGGAAAATAAACGGCAAACTCTTTACTGCCTACTGCCTACTTCCCACTGCCCACTTCCCACTCTTCACTATTCTTCACGGATCATTCGCAGAGCCGCACGCATATAGCCCATCGCAAAGGCCATCCCGGCGTGCCAGGGAGCGGCGCACTGCATCGAGGGCGTGTGATCGGGGATCAGCACGCCGGCGTAATTGACTTTGTGCAGAATACGCAGGATGCGAATCATGTCGGTGTCGCCTTCATCCAGGAAGACTTCGTAGTAGCGCGGTACTTTGCCGCGCACGTTGCGGAAATGGATATAGGCGATCTTGCCCTGACCGGCGTAATTCTCAACCGCTTCGTAGACGTCTCCCTCGGTCATTTCGGCCACAGTGCCCAGGCAAAGCTCGGCCTGGTTGCGGGCTGAAGGCACCAGGTCGAACACCTTTTGGTACAGGGCTGGCTGGTACACCAGGCGGGCTGAGCCGCGCAGTGTGGGCAGCGGCGGATCGTCGGGGTGGAGCGCCATCGTCACACCGGCCTCTTCAGCGACGGGGATAATTTCCCGCAGGAAATATTCAAAGCGCTGCCAGAGTTCTTCGGCAGAGAGCGGCGGCAGAAAGCCCTGCGGCGCGTTGGGGTCTACCACCGAACCCCACACCCAACCCAATGGGATGGGCGGCTGCTCCGGGTCCAGGTAAGCCACCGTCTCCGCCCCGCCGCGCGCCCAGGGCCCTTGCACGCGCCCCCAAACCGCGGCCAGCGAGAAGTTATAGCCAAAGATCGGAATGCCGGCCCGCCCAACGTCGCGGATGAGCGTCTTAAGGTTTTCCATTTGCTTCTGCTTGCGCGGGCCATCCAGCAGAACATCACTCCAGAAGACCGGCAGGAAGTTTTCGATGGCTTCCAGTTCCAGGCCATCATCGTTGATCAGCTTGCGCAAACTGCACAGCTCATCATACGTCCAGATAGCATCGTAATCGCCCGCCCGGCGGGTGTCGGAATAGGGGGTGTGCGCCACAATGTGGGTCGCCCCGACCTGTTTGGCAAACAACAGGTTTTCATGGTTGAGGATATGCGCATAAAGACCAAAACCGAGGTTCATCGTCAGGCTCCTTTTCGATAGGTGTCAGAATGTCTCAGCCTGGATCGCTCCAGGCGCGTGGAGGAGTATAGCACCATCAAAACTCCTTGTAAACCGGCGATGCCAAGGGGATGCCGCGGGTTGCTGCTCAAGACATAGTGTAGTAGGCAGAGCACGCTGGAGGGTCGATCATAGTTTTAGCAACTGCATCACAACCGGAAGTAAATCCCCGGGCATTTTCATCTTGCGGGTCAGTTCTTTCTCCCAAATAGAGGCCGCCTTCTGTCGCAAGGTTCGATTCATCGCCGGTACCACAACTTCTTTGAAAAACATTTTGCCATGGATGACCAGGTTGTATTGGTCGCCCGGAACACACACAGCCGCCCGAGTCTGTTCCAAGCGGTATTCATCCATAATAGCCTCTGGACTCAATTGCTGATGCCATTGTGTCAAAATCCTGCGAATTTGGTTTTCATCGGTGATCGGCGATTGCATTAATTCACGGGGAAAATTTAGTTCCTCTAAACCTCGCCGGCGATTCAACATGACCCTCCACAACGCTCCATGCAACACCCAATTCGCTCGTTGTGCATCTATTTCCTGGCGGATTGACGATTGAATTTGCTGCTCTGCTGGTAACAATGGCAGCAGGTCATCAGGGTTGATCCAATAATTTTGCAGCGTAAAACGCGGTAATACCTGCACATTGGGGACAAGCGCGGTCTCTTCGGCAATTTTTGCAGCGCTCCATTCATCTCGGTCGATCACCCCACGCCAGGTCGGACGCTGTTTACAGTATTGTAATACAAAGCGCTTGCCGTCCGCGTAATCCATCCCAAAGCGGACACGCCAGTTCGCATCCACTCCTCCTAAAAAGTGTTCGTAAAAGTGGAGATCATCTTTCCCCTCCACCAAAATGACAGGTTTCGCGCCCCAGGTGGTCAAGATCTCGTTCAAGCGGGTCATGGCTCTCCTACCTCCGCCTGGTTGCCAAGCTCAATTCGCTCGACCGGGCGACTGTAATCTTTCCACATACGTTCAGATTGCGAGGTGAACAACATTTGACCCTGTTGTTTCAGCACAATATGCTGCAAACGCGCCAACAGCGCACTGCGCAAGGACGGATGCAAGTGCAGTTCTGGCTCATCAATTAACACAATCCCTCCTGGGTGCAGCCAGCGGTATAACATCGTAAGAAAAATGAATATTTGCCGCTCGCCAGAGCTTAAATCGTATACCAAATGCGTAAGGCTTTCCGCATTCGATGCGCCAGTGACAACTTGCAAATCGCCAGAGGGCGAAAAGCCTGTTAGCTTTTTGGCAGTAAGATACAGATTAATCTCTTGCAAAATGGTTTCCAACATGGCAGGGTGAGTGATCTGCATACGATACAACATGCTGTTGAGATGTCCAGCGCGGCGCTGGGTCGGCTGGTAACGCGCAATCCAATTAAAAGCGACCGGATCTTGCAAATCACTCGATAGATCCATATCCCCTTTCGGCGATAGCAACTGGCGATTGTCAGGTTCAAAATAAATGAGATTCGGCATTTCCTCGACGCCCAACAGGCTGCGCTGGCGCGCTTCGGCCCACCGCATCAACCAACTTTGATCGTAAGGCGCGCCTGGCCAATCCAACCCCCAATCCTGCAAACGCCGCTCACTATCCCGGCTCTGGCCCACGGCGGCCACCACAAAAGCATCTACGACGCTAGCTTTCAACGCCTGCACATCGTCTTGACTTCCCACAGCCAACCAGACAGGTCGTTCTGGATGCAGGCCAATCAGTTCCATAGCGAGCAGACCAAAATCAGGCTGCATAAATAAAGGGAACGCCCTGGCGAGTCCCATTGGCTCGCCGCGTGCCGGCCGTTCCAACCCGACCGGCTTCACTTTATGAGCGCGGGCTGCATCCAGCCAATCCCCCCAGGCTTCCCAAAGACTCGCCAGGCCAGCCAGCAAGGTAGATTTGCCGGAACCGTTCGGCCCGATCAACATGACGCCATCAACCACCTGGCCCATCCAATCATCATAGAGAGAGTGTTCCAGGCGGAGAATGCTTTTCAACCGATGAACACGGATTTGCCGGATTTTCATTTAAACTCTCTTTCAATTAGCCTCCTATCGGAGGCAATCCTTCTAACAAACGGAACTCATCGGCGGTCTGAATCCCGTACAGACTGGCCACACGCTGATTCAATTCTGCCTCCAAGTGGAAGCGATCCACACAAACCGGAGCAGCCAACTTCTCAACTAAAGTGGAAATTGCTTCTTGCTCCGCCTTGCCCGGTTGCGGAAAGGGAAAATCCATCAATTGGCGCCGCGTGAGGCGAAAGTAAGCTACAGCGAGCATGCTGGAAGTATGGCGGATATAAAACCAGGCCGTTTTTGATCCCAACACGCCTTGTACAAAACGCGGGAGAACCTTTTCTTGATCGGGGAGAACCATAAATAAATCATGATCTGCATAAAAGCCGTTTTCATCAAAGGCGCAGCGGGGCGAATTGGCATACCCCGGGAGCAGTAGTTTTGGGAAACTCATATTGCCACGCAGACGAGGTGAAAAGCGGCTCAGTTCGTACCACGGGTGCTCCTTGACCGAGGGACGTTTCTCCAAGATAGGACGAAAGGTCAGCAAATAATCATACACTGCTGGATAGTTCTGGATATCGATCTGGGAATAAGCATCAATGATCCAGACAGCCCGCGGCTGGACGCGCCAGGCCTGGAGATCACTCGCGTCGATGTAGGGTTTCAAAATCTCCCGGCTGTGCGCATCGCGTTCGGCAAGCAGGTTGCGTGTGATCCGATTCACCAGGTAGGGCGGCTTTGGAGAGACAAAAATACCGCTGCAAATTTCCAGGCTGACTTCCTGCAGGCGCGCCGGGGCCGCCTGGATTTTATGCGCCAGGTCAACGGCTACGCGAGCAGCCGGGCGATTGTCAGTCAACGTCAACAGCGGCATTTTCGCTCCAAAATCTGATCTCACAGTTTCTGCACACAACCGATTCTTTAAAATGATTATACCGCGCGGATGGTTTCAGTGTTCTCATCCCCCATCATCCCCTCAGTGATTCCACCCGCGCATTCGGATGGGCGTACGCGCTGTACACCAGCCAAATCGGATCCCCCGGGCAAGGGCCGTAACTGAGCTGCAAATAAGCAAACACCTGCTCGATCAAATTGGCGCGCAGCGCAGCGGCGTCATCCAGGGCCAACGGCGCGTCGGGCGTCCAGCCAGGGCCATCCCAACCGGGCGGCGGAGGCAAGTAATACTGCCACGTACTGCGGATGGTGCTGAGGGTGGCGCGCAAATTGTCCAGATCGTGCGTCTCGCCGCGAATCTGCTGGAAGAAAGCCTGGGAGAAAAGGAGGTGGTTGGAGATGGACATTTTCTTGGGAGAGGGAGTTCCCCCTGCAATTTTGTCTTACAATGCCTGAGATAAGTATAGAACAAAGTTGGCTTGCTGGCAAGAAAATAAGCCCGCAATCAGCGCATCAGCGGCCACGCGTCACCCCCAAAGAGTCGCCGGGCTTTCGGCCAACATCTTCAGGGGGATGGTCTGCACGTTGTCAGCCAGGGGGTATGGATGCGGGCCGGGGTAAATGACCAGCAGCCTGGCCAACTCCAGATCGGCGCAGGCGCTCCGCATCGAGGGGGTTAAGCGCGGCGCGTCTATCCGCTTGCACTCGACGCCAATCCGCCGGCCGTTCTTGATCAGCAAGAGATCGAGTTCGGCCCCCGAATGAGTTCCCCAAAAATAAACTTCATCGGGCGCGGCAGCTTTGATGACTTCTTCAATCACATAGCCTTCCCACGAAGCCCCGCTGCGCGGGTTGACCAGCAGTTCCTGCTCGCTGCGAATACCGAGCAAATAATGAAGCAGGCCCGTGTCGCGGAAGTAAACTTTGGGCGACTTGACCTGCCGTTTGCCCAGGTTCACATACCACGGCTGAAGCAGGCGCGCCATGAACAAGTCCTGCAGCAAATCTACATAACGGCGGGCGGTGGTTTCGCTGATGTTCAAAGTTCGGGCGGCTTCGGCGGCGTTCCAGACCTGGCCGTGGTAATGCGCCAGCAGACTCCAGAAGCGAAACAGGCTGGTGGATGGGATGCTGAATCCAAACTGCGGAATGTCGCGCTCCAAAAACGTGCGCACAAAATCTTTGCGCCACTCCAGGCTCAATTCTTCGCTCGACGCGGTGAACGACAGAGGGCAGCCGCCCCGCCGCCAATGGGTATTTTGCGCCTCCGCCCCCACTTCCTCCAGGCTGAAACCACTCATCGAAACGATAGAAATACGCCCGGCAAGCGACTCGGAAGATTGACGCAGCAGTTCTGGCGAAGCGCTGCCCAAAATTAGAAAACGCGCCGGCAGGGGCATACGATCCGCCAAAACACGCAGCACAGGGAAAAGCTCAGGGCGGCGCTGGATTTCATCAATCACCACCAACCCCTGCAAATCCTGCAAAGCAGTCATCGGCTGATCGAGGCGCGCCAGGCTGAACGGGTCTTCCAGGTCAAAGTAGTTCGCCGAGGCCGGCGAGACGAACTGCCGCGCCAGGGTTGTCTTGCCGCACTGCCGCGGGCCAATGAGAGCGACCACACGATGGGCCTCTATTTTTCGCTGGAGGGTATTTTGTAAGGTGGTTCGGGGGATCATGTGGCGATCTTACCACGAAAATCCGCCTTGAAAGAGCGGATTTTCGTGGTTAATATCACCGGAGTGTCAAAAGCAGCATTTGGCCTCACCGGCCTACACCGGATACACTTTATGGCATGAGTGGTTGAAATTGTTGTAGAGCGAGGATGGCGCGCTGCAGGCTTGGCGAACGATCCCGGGCGCGCGTGCATTGCCAATAATCAAGCACGAATCTTTCCATCTGCCCGCGATAATTTCTGCCGACAAGCCCGGTTGAACCAGGAGAGGGTACAAAGTCTTCCCGGATGATACGCAAACGGGAGCGCCGCGCCAGATTGACCATGACCAATTTGGGATTCTTCTCCTGATCAGGGAATTGTGGAATATGGTTTGCAGCGATCCCTAAAAAATCGGCCAGGGCATCTCTGTCTGCCAACAGCCAGGCCTCCACAGCACGAACAGCAATACGCGCCTGCAAGTTAGCGTGTCTTCCATAAGGAAACCACCGGCGCAGCAAATCCGGGGGACATTCATCCTGTTCCAAATCGGCCAGGGCTACATAAGGCCAATTTTGAGCCGCCTGATTGTAGCGCGCCAGGTTGACATCCATCCAGGCGCGGCCATGCTTGCCATAACAAACACCAGTATTCAAATGCGGCGCGGATTGCGCCAATAACTGACGCAGCACTTGCTCATCCAGGGGCCCTTCGGCAATTAAGCTCACTTGCAACAATGTCATAATGGATCCCTGGGCCGGAAATTTTCCGGATCTGTGTGCGGCAGCACAGCGTCAGCAGCCGTCACGCCTGCTTCCAAGAGGCTGCGGATTTCGGGTTGGCTTACAGCAGAAACGATTTGCGCGCCATCCTGCCGGGGTGTAAAAAGCAGAACTTCTTCTCCACCAATCCCTTCATCACAAAGCAGGTCAGCGCTGTGGGTACTGATCACAATTTGCCGTTTTTTCTCACTCTGGATGCGATGGATTAAACCTGGTAAACGACGCACAATCCCACTGTGCAAAGACAACTCCGGTTCTTCGAGCAAAAGCGGGCCATCCCCTTCCTGCAAAGACCACAGCAAACCGATCAAACGCAAGACGCCATCAGAGAAAGTTTCTTCATCTTGCCTGGCAAGTTTTTGCTGCCAGTGTGTATAGGATGCAAACAAATGGGGGATACCGTTTTCGTCATTTTTCAGACCCATGGATTCCAGTTGTGGCACAACTTCTTTGAGTGTCTTCAAAATACGGCGCAGGCGCACAGCGCGAATTTTTTCAGGCGTCTTTGCCAAACGATCCACAAAGTGATAACCGTAGGCTTCGGCTTGTTTGTTGGGGATAGTCCACTCGTAACTGTTGCGAACAATCTGAGGCGTCAGGTGAAGATATGAGATCTTCTCAAAAAACTGCGCGATCTCGCGGAAACGTGCATTGAGATTAACCTGCTCCAATGCAGTCTGCGTCAGGCGTTCACGATCGTTTTGATCGTCAGGATCAGGTCGCTCAAGGATCAAATTGTCGTTCTTGAAAACAGCTTCGCGCGTCAACACAGGTCTGCGGCGGCCCTGGGCTTCCTGGTTGAAGCAAAGCGCATATTTCCAGGCGTCCTTGCCATCTGACAAGACAACTGTAATCCCCACACCAGATTCCTGAGGCGCCGCCAAACAGCGAATATGAGAAAGACCACGACGCTCTTCCACCGCGCTCTGCAAACCACCGCCAGGAATTGCCAGAGTGCGCAAAAAACGCAGCGCATCCAGGAAATTTGACTTCCCCGAAGCATTCGGCCCGACCAGGAACACGCGCGCTGGAATACTCACATTCACATTGCGAAAATTCTTCCAATTCCATAACTCAACATGGCTGATATTCATATCGTCTTCCTCTGCGAATGAAGTTCATCAACGTCGCGCCGCCTGCCACTCCGCCACCGAGCGCGATTCCATCTCGAAATTGACGCCCAGCAGGTGCAGCGGCTTGCCTTTCGCCAGGTAGGGCGCGAAGTAGGCCCGCGTCTCGATCTGCGCCAGGGCCTCGGCGGCGCTGCCAGAGAGCTTGAACTCAAAGATATAAACCGCCTCGCCCGTCTCGATCACCGCGTCCATCCGCCCCTGGTTGGTGCGCACTTCAGCGTGAATCTCCAGCC
>CAIQJJ010000188.1 GCA_903872065.1 uncultured Anaerolineales bacterium
GGGCGCTTACGAGGACGGCCCGGAGTACCCGCTGGGGCCGATTGACCCGCTCATTGTCCGCCGCCAGGCGTGGTGGGCCTGGATGGGCGGCGGCTTCATCACTTATGGGCAGAACTGCAACTGGCGTGAGGAACCGCGTTGGGCGGAGGGCTGGGATCGGCCCGGCGCTGGTCACATGTCGCTCTTCAAGCAGATCGTCACGGCCCTCCCCTGGACGCAGATGATCCCCGACCAGGGGATGTTCGCCAGCGGGGTTTCCTCCGAGCGCACGCTCAACACCGCCATGCGCAGCCTGGACTCGACCTGCGCCCTGATCTACTTGAGCAGCCAGTGCCATGCCCTGGTCAACATAGACCGCATCCTGGCGCCGCGCGTGCAGGCGACGCTGGTCAACCCTGCCACTGGCGAGAATCGCAACGCCGGCCTCTACCCCACCGGCAACGACACAGGCGAGACTTTTTATCAATGGAAGAGCCAGTGGTTCTCCACCCCCGGCTTCTGGCAAGACGCCATCCTGATTTTAACCGGCTGTGAATAATCGAAAGGAGCATCCTCTATGTCAAAAACCACTCTCGCGGTGATCGTTGGCAACCGCGACTTCTTTCCCGATCGCCTCGTCAGCGAGGCCCGCGCCGATCTCCTGCAACTTTTCGCCGAGATGGACATCGAACCGGTCATCCTGGACGAAAACGCCACGAAACTGGGCGGCGTTGAAACCTGGGCGCACGCCAAGATCTGCGCCGACCTGTTCAAGCAAAACGCGGCCCGCATTGACGGCATCCTGGTCACTTTGCCCAACTTCGGCGACGAAAAGGGCGTAGCCGATACCATCAAACTCTCCGGCCTGGAGGTCCCCATCCTGGTGCAGGCTTACCCCGACGACCTGGGGCAGTTCACCGTCGAGCGCCGCCGCGACTCGTTTTGCGGCAAGATTTCTGTCTGCAACGATTTGCGCCAGTACGGCTACGCTTACACCCTGACCGACCTGCACACGGTTCACCCCTTGAGCGAGAGCTTCAAGGCCGACCTGGCCCGCTTTGCCGGCGTCTGCCGCGTTGTCAAGGGCCTCAAAAACGCCCGCCTGGGGGCGATCGGCGCCCGCCCCGGCAACTTCAATACCATGCGCTACAGCGAAAAGATGCTCCAGGCGCATGGCATCAGTGTGGTCACGGTGGATTTCTCCGAGATTTTGGGCAACGCCAACCGCTTGAGCGAGAGCGACGCCCGCGTGCAGGCCAAGTTGGACGAGATTCGCGCCTACGCCAAGTCGGACGCCGTCCCCTCGCCGGCGCTGCTGCGCATGGCGAAGCTCGGCCTGGCCATCTCGGATTGGATGCGCTCTTACGATCTCAACGCCAGCGCCATCCAGTGCTGGACTTCCTTGCAGCAGAACTACGGTATCAACGTTTGCACCCTGATGAGCATGATGAGCGAGCAGCTGCTGCCCTCTGCCTGCGAGGTGGACATCACTGGCGTTACCTCGATGTATGCCTTGCAGCTTGCCTCCGGATCACCCAGCGCCCTGGTGGATTGGAACAACAACTACGGCGGCGATCCTGAGAAGTGCGTCCTGTTCCACTGCGGCAACTGGGCCAAGAGTTTCTTGCCGGGCATCGAGATCAAGAACGCTGAGATTCTCGCCACCACCCTGGGGACAGAGAACACCTACGGGGCGGTGGCCGGGCGTGTGCCGGCCGGCCCGCTGACCTTTGCCCGCCTCAGCACCGATGACACCCTGGGGATGCTGCGCGCCTATACCGGCGAGGGCTATTTTACGGATGATCCGCTGAATACCTTCGGGGCGCGGGCAGTGGCGCACGTGCCGGGCTTGCAGAGGTTAATGAAGTATATTTGCAAGAACGGCTTTGAGCATCACTGCGCCATGAACGCCTCGCACAGCGCCGCCATCCTGCAAGAGGCCTTCGAGACCTACTTCGCCTGGGATGTGTATTTGCATGAAGGATGAGTAATAAGACCTTTAGGGTTTTCTTAAACCCTAAAGGTCTTGTTTTTTCGCTAGGATGCCGATGAAACTTCTTGGACTGGATGTTGGCACGACGGGTTGTAAAGCCCTCCTCTTTGATGAGGACGGGACGCTGCTGGCAAAGGCCGCTTGCGAATACGCGGTTGACATGCCGCAGCCGCATTGGGCCGAGCAAGACAGCGAGGCCGTCTGGCTCCTGGCGCAGCAGACCATCCGCCAGGCGATCGCCTCCGCCGGCGTGGACGAGGTGGCCGCCCTGGCGCTCTCTGTGCATGGCGAAGCAGTCACGCCGGTGGACGCCCAGGGCCGCGCCCTGCGCCCGACCATCCTGGGCATGGACACGCGCACCGATCCGCAGAACGCCTGGCTGCGCCAGCAGATCGGCGGCGAGCGCCTGTTTCACCTGACCGGCATGCCCGTCCACACCATCAACACCTTGCCCAAGCTGCTGTGGATCAAGCAGCACGAGCCGGAGATCTGGCGGGGGGCGGCGCAATTTCTGCTGGTCGAGGATTTTCTGATTGCGAAGTTGAGCGGGAAGGCGGCTATCAGCCAGTGCCTGGCCTCGCGCACCCAGTTGTTGGATCTCTGGCAGGGCGAGTGGTCGGCTGAGATTTTGTCCGCCCTGGAACTGGAGCCGGCGCGCCTGGCGGCGGTCGCTCCCTCCGGCGCGCCGGCAGCCGAGATGTCGGCGGCGGTCGCGGCCAGCCTGGGCTTGAAATGCCGCCCACTGATCGTCGCCGGCGGGCATGACCAGGCTTGCGGCGCGCTGGGCGTCGGGCTGACTTCCGCCGGCCTGGCCATGGTTTCGACCGGCACGGCGGAGGTGGTGGAGGTGGCGTACCCCACCCCAACCCTCCCCAAGCGAAATGCACGCTTGGAGAGGGAGAATGACCCCACCCCAACCCTCCCCAAGCGAAGTGCA